>CAZOWT010000372.1:0-1504 GCA_964583345.1 uncultured Clostridia bacterium | reverse complement strand
AGCGGAGATTGACATGACCTTCAGGGAAAACCTGCCGGCCATGCTGTATTTTGCCAGCACAATCATCGACAAATCCGAGTGATGTTAATGAAGTAAGTCGTGTGGCGTGAGTCGTAAATGGAAGCCTTATGTCCCAGGTTCGATATAATTCATCAGTGATTGGTGATTAGAAAAAATCCAACAGTTTTTCTAGGTTCAACGGTGTGGTTATCATTTTTTCGACCCGGGAATCATCCCCGGCGCCTGCCTTCTTCAGTATATATTTCCTGACCAGTATTTCCCCGATCGAATAGGTCGGAATATGGCTCCGGTGAGTTTTAATGAATTCCAGCGATTGCCGGGCAGACTCTGTGACAGCCATTTTCCGTAAATCAAAAGTCATTCCGCAACAGCGGGAGGCAATTTTCAAATGGGAGAATCCTGACACGATCACTTCAGTTTATGAATCTCTCGAAGAGAGCGACGTTCCCAGGAAATTCCTTCATGCGCTGACCTCTTTAAATATTTTTCGGTGAATTTTATGATTTGATTCATCATGTCAACCGTTTCCACCGGATATTTTCCCACGGCCGATTCACCCGAAAGCATGACAAAGTTGCTCCCGTCTATGATGGCGTTGGCCACATCGCTCACCTCCGCCCGGGTGGGGATGCGGTTTTCGGTCATACTTTCGAGCATCTGCGTCGCGGTTATAACAAACTTTCCGGCGCGCCTGCATTTTTTTATAATGGTCTTCTGTATCATAGGGACTTCATATACCGGCAGCGATACCCCCATGTCTCCACGCGCCACCATGACGCCGTCCGAAACCTTGATGATTTCATCAATATTTTTTATTCCGTCCCGGTTTTCTATTTTAGCGATAATCCGGCACCGGGAACCTTCTTTCAGTATCTTTCTCACATCCATGATATCTTTTTTGCTGCAAACGAATGATTGGGCGATATAATCGACACCTTGACTTTCACAAAACCGTATATCCACCGCATCCTTCTGGCTTAACCCGCCGAATTCCAGCCGGGCATCCGGAATGTTTACACCCTTGTGTGCTTTGAGCAAGCCGCCGAAAAGCACCTTGCACTTCAGGTTGTTTTTATCCCGGCCGATCACCTCCAAAACAATGTTTCCGTCGTCTATGAATATTTTCTGGCCCTTCTTGATCGGCTGCAACGGGCCCTGATAATCGAAAGGTATGTGTTGGAGAGATCCTTTCATTTTTTCCCGGGTAACCCACACCTCACGGTCTTTTTTCAGGCTAACCGGAGCGGCAAGATCACCTACCCTGATGCGATGGCCCTGCAAATCCCCGAGAATTTTAATTCGCCTCCGGTATTTTTTATTTAAAAGCCGGTTGAGCTCTATATAATGGTGCAATTCCTGCGGCAGACTGTGTGAAAAATTCAGGCGCACGACATCCATGCCGGCAAGCATCATTTTCCGGAGCACTTTCTCATTTGACGAAGCCGGGCCGAGTGTACAAATTATCCTGGTCTTAACCATATTA
>CAZOWT010000371.1:0-1506 GCA_964583345.1 uncultured Clostridia bacterium | reverse complement strand
TACAGTTTTGGTAAGGAGTTGATCTGAAGATTGGTATACAGAGGTAACTCAACTACAAAAATGGGGTCAGTTCTTGAATCTTGAATGAATAATTCCAATATCATTATCTCTATACAAAATATATAAATTTCATTGTGTCAGATTTGTGTCAAAATATTTCGAAAAATTTTAATAAATTTTACGATTTAAAAGTGTGAAAATGCTTTACAGCATTGATAATTCAGGATTATTTCTTTATTTCCAGCCAGTCTTATAATCCATAGGTTGGCGGTTTGATGCCTACAGGGGTCATTTGATTATTTTCAGGTTCACAAATACCTCCTCTTAACTTATAATTCATATAAATTCAATTTCAGGTAATAATTAAGTATACTGTTCCCGAAATTGGAAATTGTTCAACAATCCTATTTAATTCAGTTTAATAAAAGTATTATAATATAGCCAATAGCGGTAATAAAATCAGGAGAATAACAATTGAAAACAACCCTGAGGAAAAGGGAAGCACGGAGTCCTGAACCGATTGCCATTATCGGATTATCCGCTATTCTGCCCGGATCGGAGATTATTAGGGATTTCTTTCACAATGTGCTGCGGAAGCGCTGCTTTATAAAGGAAATTCCCGACTGGCTCTGGGAAAAGGAAATTTTTTATTCTCCGGAGGGAGAAGTCCCTCTAAAAACCTATTCTATTATCGGTGGCATACTTGATAACCATGATCCGGATCTCGATTCATTTCAGATCCCTCCGGTTGTAATTCAACAAATGAGTCTGAACCAGAAACTGGCGCTGATTTGCTCCCGCGTTGCCCTGGCGGATGCCGGCTACATCGGGAAAGATTTCAACCGGGAGAAGTTCGGGGTTATTCTTGCCGCCGGTTTCGGTGAACTTCAAGAAAAACATATCGAAACCCTGATGACCGAACGGGTAAAAAAAAGGCTGGAAAAACTCTCATCAACCGATCATCAGAGAAAGATGCTGCAAGCCCTCTGGAAGAAATATCAACACCAGCATGCCGCATCGGAAATCGGCAATGATACCCTTACCGGAATCATGGGAAATCTCGTGGCCGGAAAAATCGCTGCCGCCTTCGATTTGCACGGGCCCAATCTGGTGCTGGACGCCGCCTGCGCATCATCAATGGCAGCCGTAATCACCGCCATATCCCTGCTGCGGACCGGTACATGCGATATGGCCATTTCAGGCGGGGTGGACACAGATATCGGGATTTTTTCAAACCTGACCCTCTCTAAAATCAACGCCATATCCGGCAACGGCTCATACCCGTTCGATGAAAGGGCCGATGGTTTTGTTATGGGTGAAGGATGTGGCATCATGGTCTTAAAGAGATTTTCGGACGCCTGCCGGGACGGTGACCGAATCTATGCCATCATCCGTGGCGTCGGCGGTGCCAGCGACGGTAAGGGCAAGGGCATTACCGCTCCCAACCCCGACGGGCAGGCTCATGCCATTCTGCGTGCCTGGCAAGATGCGGGATTGTCTCCGGCG
>CAZOWT010000370.1:0-1515 GCA_964583345.1 uncultured Clostridia bacterium | reverse complement strand
TTAAATGCGGCTTGCTCCGATCAAACTTTTCTTTTGCCATTCATGACCTCCTAATTGTATCTATAGATTCCCAACTGATGTTGCAGTACATCCGTCATCTTTTCTTCCGACATCTCAATATAATCATAAAATTCCATCGAATAGGTTGCCCGGCCCTGGGTCAGGGTCCTGATGGCGGTGGCATAGCCGAACATGTTGGAAAGCGGTACCAGGCCGTCAATAATATGCATGTTGTTTTTGTTCTCCATTCTGGTAACCTTACCTTCACGGGAATTAAAATCGCTGATCACTTCCCCCAGATATTCTTCCTGAACCACGATTTCGATTTTCATCATGGGTTCAAGCAAAATGGGACTGGCTTTTTTAATGGCTTTTAAAAAGGCTTTCGATGCGGCTATCTTAAACGCCAGTTCCGAGGAATCCACCTCATGATAGGAACCGCCACGCAACCTGACTTCGATATTGGTGAGGGGAAATCCGGCAATCACACCGATGTCCATCGATTCCCTGACTCCGGTTTCGATTGCCTTGGAGAACTCCCGGGGAATCACATTGGGTTTCACCTCAAAACTGAACTTGAATTTATCCTGGCCTGAATAGGGGTATACATCCATGATAACATGGGCATACTGGCCTCTTCCACCAGACTGCTTGACATACCGCTCTTCGGCAGATGATTTCCGGCGGATGGTTTCCAAATAGGCCACCCGGGGTTTCCCCATCTTGGTTTCAAGCCCGAATTCCCTTTTCATCCGCTCCCGCAGCACTTCCAGATGGAGTTCGCCCATTCCGGACATGATGGTTTGTCCGGTACTCTGGTCGACATAAACTTTAAAAGTCGGATCTTCAATGCTCAATTTTGTCAATATATCACTCAGTTTCTTGTGTTCCGAAGTCAATTTTGGCTCCACGGTTGCCTTGATGACAGGCTCCGGAAAACTGATGGTTTCAAGAATAACCGGTTTCCTTTCGTCGCACAGGGTATCACCGGTGGCGATATCATTCAAACCGATGGTGGCCACAATATCGCCGGCAAAGACTTCCTTTATTTCTTCCCGTTTATTCGAATGGATTTTCAGCAATCTGGAGAGTCTGATTTTTTCCATCTTCCGGCTGTTAAGCACCGTGCTGCCGCTGCGGACCGATCCCGAATATATTCTCAGGTAAACCAACTGCCCTACATAAGGGTCGCTCATGATTTTAAAAACCAGCGCGCAAAACGGTTCGGTATTGGACAACTTTCTCTCGACTTTTTCTCCGGTTTTGGGAACCACTCCGAAAACACTTTTTTTATCCAGGGGAGACGGCAGGTAATCAATCACCGCATCCAGCAAGTTCTGGACGGCTTTATTCTTGAATGACGATCCCATGATGACCGGGACGCCATGCAAGTCAATGGTCACCCTTCTGACCGCTTCTTTAATCAACTCATCCGGAACCGGTTTTTTCTCCAGAAAAGATTCCATAACTTCCAGATCAATATCCGCCAGTTTCTCAATGAGGTCTTCCCGGTGA
>CAZOWT010000369.1:0-1530 GCA_964583345.1 uncultured Clostridia bacterium | reverse complement strand
AGGGTTTCGGCAATCAGACGGTGTCCGATCATATTGGGGTGGCAGGAATCGCTGGTTACCAGCAAAATCGGATTTCTCTCCAGGACCGGCTTCCCGAACAAATTCTCCAGAAATAAAATCTGATTCTGATAATCCGGCCTTTGCCGGATTGTTTCCAGGTTTTTCAGCAGAACATACATGCCGTCCATCATGAATACATTTGACCGTCTGGCCACCGCCGACATCTTGGCCAGATAATCGATGGGACAGCAGAGTCCGAGCAGAGCCGTTTTAAATCCCATTTCACGGCCCTTTGCGATTATGTATTCCAGATTCCGGGAAAATTCAGCCTGGTTGACCAGCGGTACCCGGGGTTCCCGGCCGGAAGATTTTCGCATCTTCCGGTCATAGGGATTGACCAGCGAAAGCAGTATTTTTCTCATCCACCGGTAGGTCTTGAAATTGCCCAAGAAATCCTTTAATCCGGAAAAAAACGGTTTCTGCCTCAACATGGCCTTTACCTGCCGGGGGACCAGCCTCCCGTCATTGGCACCGAAAGCCAGAATCACCATGTCCGGGGCATAATCCTTCACATAATGCTCGAAAACCGCCCGGCCATGATAGGAGGAATATCCGGGAATTCCCAGATTAACAGCTTCGAACCGGATTCTACTCTGAGCGGCGTTCAACCGCGAAACCAGCACATCGGAAAACCGTTCCTCGCCATTGACTCCCCATCCGAAGGTGGTGGAATCGCCCAGAAAGAATATCCGGTAGACATTGCCGGGTTTTTCCCGGGAAAATTCACCGGTCCGGAAACCACGGGAATTGGAGCGGAACAAGACCTTTATTCCCCTGGCGATTTCCCGGCGGTTGACCGAATTGGTGACCCAGGCGGAAATATTGGGTTTCATTTTGTAAAATACATATTTTGCCTCTTCAAAATATTTCATCCATTCGGCGGATTTAAGCGGCAGTTCGTTCTCCAGGATTTGCTGGTAAATGTCCCCTGCCAGTGGCGAATTGACATCATTGAAAGCCCAAAGGGGAATTCCGATTTTGAACTTATCGCTCTTGACCACATCGGTGTTGATGCCGCTGATCCTTAAAATCGCTTCAACCAGGGCAAAAAACAGCAGCGGCACCACCACAATCAGGACAAACCATTCTCCCGCTTTTTTCCGGAATGGTTTTTTGGCCATTGAATCAGTCTATAGGCTTGAAATGGGCGGTGAAATGGCGCAGAAAAGGCGGCTCCCAGACAATCCGATATCCCTTGGCCTTTTTCCTCTGTTTGAAGGTTTCGATAATGACTTCGATGGCATAGTCAAAGTGGCTCTGGGTATAGACCCGGCGGGGAAAAGCCAGCCGGACCAGTTCCATCTGAGCCGGAATTTCCTTGCCGCTGCCCTTATCCTTGCGGGCAAACATCACCGATCCGATTTCCACGCCCCGGATTCCGCCTTTTTTATAGAGCTCACAGACCAGGGTCTGTCCCGGATACTGGGAACCGGGGATATCGACAACGATTTTTCCCGATTCGGACCCAAC
>CAZOWT010000368.1:0-1535 GCA_964583345.1 uncultured Clostridia bacterium | reverse complement strand
TAAATGCATACCCGTGAAGATTTCCGTTTAAATCTTCACCTACAGCGGGTACGGAAATAAAGTAACCACCCTTCTTTCTCCATACTGTTTCTCTGTGCCATCCACCGTCATCCCGCCAGGCATGGTACATTTCTGCCCCGGGAGATTCGTTTATATAGGCAAAATGAACGGAACTTCCGTCCGGGCAGACCGACAGACGGGGATGCTGGAATTTGGTTATGATACCGCCGGAGTCCGGGACCAGTTCCCGATCAATAATGGTGTCTCCGGAGATTTTTCCGTAGTGGAAACCGTCATCTTCCTGCCAGATGATATGGAGGGTGTTGTTGTTGTCCGAAGCGATATCAAATGATTCCGCGCTTACCCCCAGGTCGACGATGGTAAAATCTCCGGTATCGGTTTTGGCCGCAAGTTTATCGGCAACCATTTCTTCCAAATTTACGGATTTTTCACCGGCATTGGCGATAAAGAAGATCGCCATCAGAATAAACAGCAGAAAAAACAATATTTTGTAACGACTGATCATGTTATTCACTCCTTTAATTGTATTTTGAAATATTGGCATAGACTTATTCTATGTCCAAAGAATGGGTTATTATAAAACAGCAAAAGGAAAAAGTCAAGAAACAAACGGTTCTTGATAAACCGCTCCGAATATGCTATCTTCTGGAAATGATTCATCCGATTGTTGCCGGATCCGGGGTCAGGAAAAGGCTGTTTCTTCCTTTCCTTATTATCATTGCCTATCTGTGCCTGACCTATGTCGCCTACCCCGGCCTTTTTACCCATTTTTCCACCGAATTGCCCTATTCTTTTTTAAGAACCCATATGGCCGATTTGCACAGTATCGTGGGCATTATCGTAAATAGCACCCACACTCCCCTGAATCTCATATACCACCTGCCATTTTTTTATCCGGAATCCTATATGCTCACCCGGACCCATCCCCAGTTCGGAATTTCTCGGATTTTTAAAATTTTTTTTATGGCCGGCCTCAATCTCGAACAGTCGTACAACCTTTTCATCATCTTCTCACTGATATGCGGCGCATGGGGATGTTATCTCCTGGCCAGGGAATTCGGTTCCGGAACCTGGCTGGCTTTCGGTTTCTCCTCGCTGTACATTATTCACAATAAGAATTTACTGCATTTTTTCTGGCCCAATTTTCTCTGTCATTTTTACGTACCTTTCATATTTTTTTTCTTGTTCAGGTACTTCAGGAGCCGAAAAAAAATCTTTGCCGTTCTTTCGGGACTGTTGTTGTTCCTGCAGACGCTGTCCTCCCTCTACTACGGATTCCAGCTCTGGATATTCATACTCCCGGCGTTTCTGCTAATTTCCCTTTTCTTCAAAATAACCACATTCAGGGAATTCAGGTTTCTGGTTCTGGTTTTCCTGTTGGTTGCGCTGATTCTGGCTGTCATTTTCCATCCCTACCTGACAATAAAACATCCGGAAGCCAAAAAAAACAGCGAAAAAAACACCCTCAGTGCGGTTGATTTCTTTTCTTCGAGTAAACTTCTGGCGACCTGGTT
>CAZOWT010000367.1:0-1553 GCA_964583345.1 uncultured Clostridia bacterium | reverse complement strand
ACCGATTATTAATCTATAAATATTCTTATTCATGGGCACAAAAACCAAAAATACGTGGCCCTGGCCGTCCAATAATCCCGGATCAGTCCACCACCGTCACCCTGATGCTCTTGACATTGTTTGATTCCTTCGATTCAGGGATTTGGTTCCTTGCATCCACCTTGACGCAAAGGTCGGGATTCACCTTCCAGCCGTTGGGAAGATCGTGTCCCCTCACCTGAATGATCTTCAGTGCAGTGGTTCCGGGATTCAGCGGATCGAGATGAACCTGCTGCCACTTCCAGGTGTCGGTGTTGCATCCCCAGTGGGAGAAACCGACATAAAATTCGCCTTCGCTGGCCTGATTGCCGATATTCTTCACTGTCACCAGGAAATGCAGTTCATCCCTGGATCTGATCTCGCCGTAGGGCGGGGTGCGGTCCGAAACGTCTACCCGATCGATGATCAGGTCCGGTTTGGGTTCGGCCGGCGCGGCCTTTGCCCGTATACTGGTCCGGTTCAGGGCCTGCCGGGACGGTTTCTGAATGGAGAAAACAGAGGACATGCCCGCCGTTTTCAAACAGCCCACCACCACATAATAATTCCCCGGAATCACCGTGGCCGGGATTCGGTAGGAAACGGTATTCTGATTTCCCTGAACCCTCAGGCTGATCACATACCTCTTGCTCTGATCGGTTTTGACCAGGACTACTGCCAGGTGGCCGGAAATGCCGGATGCTGTCCAGTCAATGCCCATGGTTTGTCCGGTCCGGAATTGCTGATCCGGTAACGGCCGGGTCACCCGGATGGACTGGTTGAAGAGCAAACCGGCTGACAGCAGAAATAAACAAATAAACCATCTTTTCATGATATCCTCCCTTCCCGCTTTAATGGTAGTGACTCCCGGTTCATTTGTCAAATCCAGACAATCCCTGCTTTCGTGAACTAAGGTAAAGGTGAAGCCAAAGGGAAAGTAGGATTTGGGATTTAGGGATTAGGGACCAGTAAAGTTCTTTGCTATCAATTAAATACCTTGTAATTCAGTGGTAATTTGCAAACTTCGTTTGCGTAATTCAATAGTAATACGATTGCAAAAGAGTATTAAACGACTGAATAACCATGAATTACACGAGCAAAGCGAGTGAATTATTATTGAATTACCAGGTTTTTAACCTAGAACTTAAAACATAGAACACTCTTCACGACTTACATTCTTCACTTAACCTTAGCCTCAACCTTAACCTTTCGTGAACTAAGGCAAAGGTAAAGCCAAAGGGAAAGTAGGATTTGGGATTTAGGGAGTAGTGGCTGGTGACAGATTATCTTCTCACTCTTTCACTTTCTCACTCTTTCACCCAAATAAGTTAGAAGTTAAAAAGTTGAGAAAAAATGGCTGTTTTATGTCCGGAATTCAAAGCAATTTGACATCATGAATCATGCCATTGATTTTTCTACATCTGGGATTTGAAAAAAAAGAAGAAAATAACGCCAATCATGGCCAGCAACGAAGCGATAATTATTGAAATTGTTACAAGTTTCTTCTGGCTTTTCTGATAAACATCACCAACCATATT
>CAZOWT010000366.1:0-1568 GCA_964583345.1 uncultured Clostridia bacterium | reverse complement strand
CAACCACATAAGGATTTTTCAGAAGGATGCCGTGTTCGCCATGGATCTCATGGACCTCAACCCCTTTCCGGGCATATTTTCCCCAGCCATAATCCTGCTGCTCTTCGATCGGTATGGAAATGGAGGCTTTGAAGAGCGTCACCTTTCCCGGATAACCCTCCGAGATAAACCGGCAGTTGGACACAATTTTCCGGAACCGATCTGCCCTGCTGAAAGAATAAAATTTCACACCGGCAGGGTTCACTAACCTTCTGAATACTTTTTTTGTTTTCTTGGTTCCTTTATTTATTAACCGCTGGGCTTTAATTTTCAGGTATTGCCATCGCTGGATTCCTTGCAGTTGAACCAGTTTTCGAGTGTGGAATTTCAACCGTTCCCTTAGTGAGCTGAAATAAAAATCCCTGACCGCCTTCGAGGACAGAAGGTGAGTGAACGGCGCGCCGGCATCAATGATCAACAGGTTTAATACCGGTTTACCGGCTGCCATCAAAATCGTGGCTACTTCGGCAGCAATCCATCCAGCAATCGAGTGTCCGCTGAGGATGAATGGTCCCGGATGTGGAATCATCTCTATTGCCTGAACACATTGCTGCGCCACATCATGAATGTCTTTAAAACTGGCTTTCCTGTATTTCAGGTTCTGGATCCCATATACCGCGTATTCGGAATCGAGGCGTGATGCCAGTTCCCGGTAATCGAAAAGGCTGCCGTCCATATGGTGAATAAATATGACCGGGGTATCTGCTCGACCATCCCTGAGTGAGACCAGAGGGGTTTGAAAATCGACGGTACCGCCCGAAAGCAGGGTATCGGCTATTTCTTTTATGGTGGTTTTTTGCAGCAGCATGGACAGCGGGATTTTTTCCCCGGTTGTTTTTTCAACCTGGTGTATCATCTTGATGGCCAGGAGGGAATATCCCCCCAGTTCGAAGAAATCATCGTTAATACCGATATGATGGACTTTCAACAATTTTCTCCATATTTCCAGCAGCCGGGCCTCCAGTTTGTTCCGGGGGGCTTGTTTGTCCGATATGGGAAGAATGGGAATTTTTATGGAATCGGAAAGTTTCATCAAATCTACTTTTCCGCTTGGAGTCATCGGAAAAGCATCCACTTTGAAAATGTGTCTGGGTAACATGAAATCAGGGAGGAATTCTTTCAGACTGTCCCGTAAAGCGTTTAAATTAAGTTTATGGCCGGTTACCGGCTGTACCACGGCAGTTATTCGGCGATCGCCCAGATGGTTTTCTTTGACCAGCAGTTCGGCGGCTTTGACGCCTGGATATTGAAGGATAAAATGTCTGATTTCTTCCAGCTCAATTCGGAACCCGCTGATCTTCACCTGATTGTCGATCCGATGGAGATAGTCGATGGTACCGTCCGGCAACTGGCGGGCCATATCCCCGGTTTTATATAGGCGTGAACCGGCAATCTTTGAAAAGGGATCCGGGATGAACTGTCGGGCGGTCAAGTCAGGACAGTTGAGGTAACCCCTGGCCAGACCCTTTCCTCCGATATGGATTTCGCCGGTAATTCCGGGGGGCACCGGTTTTCCAAACCGGTCCAGG
>CAZOWT010000365.1:0-1582 GCA_964583345.1 uncultured Clostridia bacterium | reverse complement strand
TTTTCTCGGGAATAAAACTTCCGGTTCCCACGATAATTGATTTTGTCATGTTTTTCCCCGTATTCATTCTTTATATATCATTATTTTCCATAATATCTTTTTTTTTGCTGCCCGAATCACATTGGCCTTCTCCTGCAATCAATACACTTTGCGGCGCTCTCTGAAATATTTTTTTTATATATTACACCAGTATCATATCCCTGTAAAGTATTTTTGAATTAAATTATTTCGGATTCATTTCCTCGTTTCCGGATGTTCTAAAACCCGATCGATGATATCGTTCGGGGGTTTTGGGTCTGTTTTATGGGATTCTGCGGTCAAATGGCCATAATGGTTTTTTTGATTTTGAAATTGTTTCCAGTCCCAGCGCCGGATTCAGCGGTTTATATGGCATTGATATTTGTTTTATATTCCAATAGAATGTTTCCGGGTTTTGATTTCCATGAAACTTCGAAAAACCAGCAAAATATTTTACTGGCTTGGCCGGGGACCCGGAGATCATGATAGGAAGATGAGATGATCCTGCCGCAGATTTTTCTGGTGGTTATTGTCATCATTCCCCTGGCGCTGGCCAGCCTGAACCGGCTGCGGATCGATACGGCAGCCCTGCTGATTGCGGTTGTGCTGGGGATTGCCCAATTTCTGGGATTGGGAATTCTGGGGCCGGCCGGGGCTCCGGCGGATGCGGTCAAGGCGATCTCAGGCCTGAGCCAGCCGGTTGTTCTGATGCTGGTAAGTTTGTTTATCATCACCATGGGGCTGGAAAAATCCGGCGTTACCCGCTGGATTGCCAGGCGTATACTCATGATTGGCAGCCGTTCGGAGCGGGTTCTGATCGGCCTGTTTGCGGTTATCACCGCGCTGCTTTCATTGGTCATGAACAACCTGGCCGCCGGGATGTTGATTTTGCCTGCGGCCCTGGAGATTTCCCGCCGAACCGGCCTTAAACCCAGCAAACTGCTCATTCCGGTTGCCTACGGCAGCCTGCTGGGAGGAGCGGCAACATACTTTACCACCGCCAATATTATCGTCAGCAATCTGTTAATGACGGCCCGTCCGCCTCAGTCTCCGCTGCATATTCTGGCTTTTACCCCCACCGGCGGACTGGTTGCCGTTGCCGGTATCACGTTTCTGGCGTTTTTCGGCCATCGGTGGCTGCCCGATCGTGATCCGGCGCCCGAACAGATGATGGCCCGGATAACCGGCAGGGATCTTGAGGAGCGTTACCGGCTGGGTGAACGGCTTTGGGAAATCCGGATTCAGCCCGGATCTTTTTTTGCGGGGAAACCGCTCAAGGAAAGCGATATCGGTCGGCGATTCGGTCTGGAGATTGCCGGGGTATTGCACGGGCATCATGCCATCTTTTCACCGGCACCCTCTCAGGTTATTCATACGGATGATATTTTACTGGTGGTTGGCCGGGAAGACCGGGTAAATGAACTGGCTAAAACCGGTGTGAAAATTGGGCGGGAGAATAGCGGGAGTCATATCAGCGAACGTGGTGTGCAGTTTAGCGAGGTCATGCCGTCGCCCAATTCAAAGGCTCTCGGGCATACGCTGCGTGAACTTGAATTTCGCACCC
>CAZOWT010000364.1:0-1584 GCA_964583345.1 uncultured Clostridia bacterium | reverse complement strand
AAATGGATGGTGGGAACAATTTGAAGGGAAATCCCCACATCCTTCATGTCATAGGCGCTGATGGGCTGCTGGTCCTGGCCACCAGTAGACACCGGAACAAAGGTGGTTCTCAGTATCGGCCGTTTCTCTCCGAGCATGATTTCAATCTTCTGCCGGTCTAATCCCCTGACTCTTGGCCGGGCCAGTATCTTGGTGTTGGTTATGGAGGAGAAAAGCTTCCAGACCATTTTTGGCATGGTCAAAATCACGTCATCCGCACTCATATAGAAAAGGTTATTCAAACGCTTTCCTTCAGTTAACCCTTCTACCTCAGCCCCGATCTGGTAGGAAGAAAGCTCAGAGCCGTATTCCTTCAACTTCTTTCGGTCCACCTCCATGATTTCCACTTCTATTTCCACCTCCCCGTCCCGCTTATCGATGAACTGGGAAAGTTTTTCAATCAGGGCTATGTTTCTGAGCGAATCGGTGATAATCAATGAATTTGTCTTCTTATTGACAATCAACTTCTCGGGCCTGACAACCGATTCGATAACCTGTTTGGCCTCCTGGGCATCCACATTGGAAAAATAAAGGTTTTTCATCACCAGTTTTTTGTACCGTTTCTCGCTGTCTCCGCTATCCGAGGTGATGATGATATTTTTGTTGTCCATAATATAATAACGGAGGTTGAACATCATGCACAAACGTTCAAGAGCGTCTTGAAACGACGTCTGCACCATGGAAAAGGAAATGGCCCGGTCCCGGAAACCGGAATCGAATAGGATATTAATGTTGCCGCTCTTGGCCAGTACCTCAAATATTTTCATCAAACTGATTTTATGCTTGAAAATCAGATCGATGGATTCTTTTCCCTTGAAGACTTCCGGAAAACCGATGTTTATTTCCGTCTCTTTCTTGATGGAATCGATACTCTTGATATCTTCGTTGATCAGCAAAGACAACGATTTTCGGCTGCGGTTATTGGCCGGGTCGAATTCCAGGGACTTTTTGTAGAGAAAAACCGCCATCTCGGGTTTGCCGATTTTCTCCTGTTCCATAGCCAGGTAATAGTAATATTCGGACGCGTCCTTGAGCAACCGGTCAATATCGATTTTAAGATCGATGCTATCGGGATTGGACCGCAATGCCTTGAGATAGTGATCCAGCGCCTCTTCGTATTGCCGGTTATGGCTGAGACTTTCAGCGGTTTTAATGTGATTATTGGTACAGCCGCTGAAAGCGGAAAAGAAAGTTAATAAAAGCAAAATCAGAAAAATATTGACCGGGAATTTCATGAATATTCGGTTTTTAAATTTAATTGAAATCATTCTTCCACCGTTATGGTCACACTGTTTGACAAATCTTTGTATTTGGCGGTAACCGTTGCCGTCCGGTCGGTGGTCAGCTTGGCTTCGACTTCACCCTTGCTGCCGGTTGTATAAATTCCGTTACCGGACAGGCTGCCGGCCGTGGTTTCCAGCCAGATGTTTTTCCCCGAAACTGGAACCATGCCCTCATCAAAAGCCAGAACATTGATGCTGGATTTTCCTCCTTCTTTGGGTAAATCCATGGGATTGGCTGAAATATACAGATAAGCAATATCAG
>CAZOWT010000363.1:0-1588 GCA_964583345.1 uncultured Clostridia bacterium | reverse complement strand
TATACAGTCGTTTACCAGTTGAATATTCCTGGCATTTCGAGGAACCCTGAGGATTCGCGGAGCAAAATTAACAATGCCCTTGATTCCGCGAGCAATTAATTTATCCAGAACATCCTGGGCCGCGTTTTCAGGTACCGCAATCATGGCAATTTTGACTTCCCGGTGGTGCCCCAGGAAATCCTCAAGCTCATCCAGATGATGAATGGATATCTTCTCGCCTTTGACATCGAGAACTTTGCCGATGATTTCCGTTTTGATATCAAACAAGGCAATCACATGGATATTCCTGACCTTGAACAGTTTGAATTCCGCCAGGGCCCTGCCCAGTCGCCCGGCGCCGATCACGATCACCTCGGCCCCTTTATCAACCGATAGAAGCCGTTTCAACTCGTTGAACAGTTTTTTCACCTGGTAGCCTTTTTTCTGCTTCCCGATTGAAATCCCCAGGTAGAAAAAATCCTGCCTGACCTGGTTGCAGGAAACCCCGGTGATTTCCTCCAGTTTTTTCGATGAAATATACTCTTCTTCAGGGAGATCCAGCTTCAGAAGCGCCTCGTAATAAAATGAAATGCGCCGGATTACCCGCAGGCTGATTTTCTTTTTTTCGTTCATTTATCCGCAAGAAATATTGTTTAAAATAAATAATATAATACTTAACAATTTTACCAATGTCAAGATAAAGTTTTCAAGCCAGCCATAAAAGTCGGATTGATTTGAATCAAAAATCCACTATCATGAAGGTCGGGAATTCGCAATTTTTCATTTGAAATAATTTCGGAACAAAAATTTCGATTTAACAAATTTGATTTTTTTTTTTTTTTTGGCGATAATAATCTTAAATTTAAAAAAAACGCTGAGGAGGTAAGTGATGAAAAAATTGTATGTCGCATTTTTTATGGCCATTGTGCTTTCCCTGTTTTTGGTACCCGGCTGCAGTAGCGGTGACGAAGCGTACGATGTCCGGGGGGTTTGGAACGCTACTATTAATTGTCCCACCTGCTATTATACCGCATTCCCCGCCACCTTCACATTTACAGGAAGTTTAACCAGCGGTACCACGCTGTTCCAGTTTTTTAGTGAATCTTTTACCGGAACCTATTCCGTTGCGGACAACGTGGTTACTTTTCAGTTTACTTACGGCACTGTGATCTGGAGTTTCACCGGAACCTTAACCAGTTCTTCATCCATGAACGGAACCGCTTCACTGGATGGCTATTCTGCTACCTGGACCGCCAGCAAATAAGTTCTGTTAACAAGCGAAAACAGTTTCAAGATATATCGGAGGATAATCAGAACCACATTCTTCCGCAAGCGGCATATCAATAAAACCGGTTTGGTGAAACCGCCGTATTGATCCGTTCAAGCAAATATTTTGAATACCGGTTCAAAGAGGAAACGACCGCCGGATTATTTCATGATGTTTTCAATATCGGATACGGTTTTGGGGATTGGTTTTCCCAGCACCCGTGATCCTTTGGCGGTGACCAGAATATCATCCTCAATCCGGATGCCTCCGGACTGACGGTAAGATTCGAGTTTCTGGTAATTGATGAACCGGGTGAATTTCTGCTCTGATTTCCACTGGTCA
>CAZOWT010000362.1:0-1610 GCA_964583345.1 uncultured Clostridia bacterium | reverse complement strand
TATATTGGATTTTTATTTGTTTCCCAGTATCGAGTTTACATAATACCTAAAAGGGGGGAATTTGTTAAGAGATCAATGGGGTTTTTCAGCATTAAACCGGATCAACATCCCATAAATGTGAACTGCTTCAAATATAAGGGCAACAAGTGCCTTTTCCGGGTTCCAGCGATCGGCAGAGGAGGGAGATCTCTATTTTACAATTAATATAAATTTTTTTATTTTACTGGTGCTCTAAAAATGGCATACCCGGCCATCAGAATAAAATCCGCCAAGAATATAATCATGCAATGGAATAGAAAGCTATCCAGCACAAATGTTTCGGAGGATAAACAAAGAAAATAATGAGCGCTACAGTCAAAACGGCTAAGAGTATTTTTTGATTCAAAGAAGTTGAATTCCAAAATCGAATGCGATAAAATAGAAATAAAATGGGAGCAAGTACATCTCCGATGGCAAGTGTATTAATCATCGATAATGATAATGCGATGTGCGAGTGGATCGCGACTGCCGTGACCCAGATGGGGCAAAAATCAAGCTACGTGCATACATTGAGAGAGGGACTCAGGAAAGCCCAAGCAGAGTCATTCGCTGTTATTTTCCTTGCTGCGACAATGCCCGATGGCAGCGGCCTGGACATCATTCCAAAAATTAAAGCCAGCGGGTATTCCCCGGAAATAATTATCACCACTGGATTTGGCGATCCCGATGAGGCCGAACTCGCCATTAAAAACGGCGCCTGGGATTATATCGAAAAACCAGCCTCGCTGGAAGCCATAAAAGTTCAACTGACCCGAGTTCTGGAATATAAAGCGGAGATTAGCACAGGGAAACCTCCAATGGCTTTGAAAAGGGAGAACATCATCGGCAGTTCATATCAGCTCAATTCAAGCATTGATCTTATTAGCCAAGCGGCGCAAAGCGATGTCAACGTTCTTATCATGGGCGAAACCGGGACCGGGAAAGAACTTTTTGCCAAGGCGATTCATTCCAACAGTCCCAGGGCCAATAGTAATTTTGTTATTGTCGACTGTACGGCGCTTCCCGAAACATTGGTTGAAAACGTTCTTTTCGGGCATGCACGCGGATCTTTCACCGGAGCTTATACCAGCCAGAATGGGTTGATAAAGCAGGCTGACAGAGGAACTCTTTTCCTGGATGAGATCGGTGAACTGCCGCTGGCAATGCAAAAAAGTTTTCTCCGGGTTATCCAGGAACACAGGTTCCGTCCGGTAGGAGGAAACCAAGAGATCACCAGTGATTTCAGGTTAGTGGCGGCTTCCAACCGGGATCTGGCGAGCATGGTCTTGCAAGGAAAATTTCGCGAGGATCTTCTCTTTCGACTCCGATCGCTGGTTATCGAATTACCACCTTTAAGGGAGTGCCAAGAAGATTTCAAAGAATTGATAATTCACTATATGAAGATATTGTGCGACCGGTTTAACACAATACCGAAAGGATTCTCTCCTGAATTCTGGGATGCAGTGACCAATTACAAATGGCCTGGGAATGTCCGGGAACTGATTCATGCCCTGGAAAAGGCATTGCTTACTGCAAAAGATGAACCCATACTTTACCCGAAACACCTGCCAACATATATTCGCATAAAGGTA
>CAZOWT010000361.1:0-1614 GCA_964583345.1 uncultured Clostridia bacterium | reverse complement strand
AAAACATCATGTTGCAGAAAACCGAAAAAACAGAATACTTTGTGAAGTTACTGGACTTCGGACTGGCCAAAACCGAATCCCTCTCACGCTTGACCGAAACCGGTATGGTGATCGGAACCATCGGTTACATTCCTCCGGAACAGATTACCGAGGGAAAATTTTCCGCAGACAGTGATGTCTATTCTCTGGGTATTATTTTATATGAAATGCTGACCGGTAAAAAGCCCTTCACCGGCGACACGACCGTTGAGGTGATGAAGAAGATTATTTATGAGAATCCGGTGAATCCTTCCGAATATCGATCCGATATTCCTCCTGGTTTGGATCAGTTGATCATGAATATGATCGAAAAGAATCCTTCATGCCGGCCGGCATTGGATACGGTCTGGAAAAGTTTAATCGGACTGATTGATGCCGGAGATGGCTAGATGGTATCAAAAAAAATGAGAAAGCCGGTCATTCCTCTCTATATCCGGTTTCTGCTGTCCGTGTACCTGACCGGGATGGGATTCTTTACCCTGTTTCGGGTCCTGCTTTTTCTCTGCAACCTCGGCCGGTTGTCGAATCTTCCTTTCTCCCGCTTCAATCTCATTTTTCAGGCCTTCCTGAACGGATTGCGTTTTGATACCGTGGTTTCCGGATATATTCTGGCGGTTCCTTTTCTGGTGCTTTCGGCATCTGCCCTGCTGCCCGAACGCCATCAACTGCGCCTGTTCAGATCCATGGTTTTTTATACCGTTTTTTTTTATTCGCTGGCTTTTTTTGTGTGTTCGGTGGATATTCCCTATTTTACACATTTCTTTTCCCGGGTTTCCACCGGGATTTTTGCCTGGGCCGGCAGTCCGGGTTTTGTATTCAAAATGATAATCGAAGAGGTCGGTTACTGGATTTTTATTATTCCCTTTGCGGTAATCAGCCTGTTATTCTGGATTTTGATTTTCCGGTTTTGGAAAAAGATTCAAAAAAAGAAATCTGCCCAGACCGGGGTTTCCGGTTTCACCGGACCGGTGAATGGCCTCGCTTTTTTTGTTGTCTTCGCTATACTGCTGTTTGTGGGGATCCGGGGGCGGCTGGCCGTCAAATCGCCCATCCGGGTGGGCACCGCTTATTTTTCCAATTTCGGCTTTCCCAATCAACTGGGATTGAATCCGGTCTTCACCCTGACCAGAAGCTTGCTGGATGACCTGGAACAGGATAAGCAGAGCATGCTGCTGATGGATGAGAAGAGGGCGCTTCGCCTGGTCCGTCAGCAATTCCGGGTTCGGGGCCGGGCCATATCCGGTTCCCCGGTCGCCCGGCAGGTATTGCCCGGTGGACCGGTCCTGGATGTGAATGTGGTTTTGGTGATCATGGAGAGCATGGGGGCCGAAAATATGGCCCGCTACGGCAACCGGAAAAACCTGACGCCCAATCTGGATCGGATCTCCCGAGAAGGGGTGGCTTTTGACCGCGTCTATACATCCGGAACCCATACTCACAGCGGAATTTACTCCACCCTTTTCGGTTTCCCGGTATGGATGCGGCAGAATCCGCTAAAGCCGGTGTCGGTCCTGACTTACGCCGGTCTTCCCAATCTGCTGAGGGAGCGGGGATACCGTACGGTATTTTTTACCA
>CAZOWT010000360.1:0-1629 GCA_964583345.1 uncultured Clostridia bacterium | reverse complement strand
TATGAATTTCAACTTTTCCAACGAAGCGTCCATTATTGTTCATCGTTTTGAAATTTTCAATGAAAAAAGAAATCACTGAATGTTCAAACCTGAATTTCGTTATTTTGATATCGGGAAATTCGACTCGTTTTTTATGCAGAAAATTTTTGTAAAAATCAGGAATAATATTATTATCATAAATAAGTTCATATGATTTATCTTTCAGCCTGACCTGGATTTTTCTTTTTTTTTTTTGTTTTTCTTGAGGTGTATAGGTCAGGATATAAAATATATCTTCCTTGCTTGCTATCTTTTGAAGCGATGTTTCCAGATTATTTGAAGCGATGAGCTCTCCACCGGTTTTTTTCGTGATTTCTCTGAGGCTGTTTTCCAGATCGGAGGCAATCCGTTTGTATTCGAAGTCTTCAGAGACGGCGATATCATTTGCTCTCATAAAAATTGAATGGAAAGTTGCATTCACCTTGAAAAAGAGGCTGCTGATCTCCCGAACCGGAAAATCATCCGCCATGTTCATTTCTTTTTCCACTCTGTTCATCAGTCTTTGAACCAGCATGGCCATGGCAATTCGCTGGCCGGTTTCATTCCCGCTGTCAGACATGGCTTGATCAATAAGTTGGTTGATATATTGCCTATTCTTGATTTTAAACTTGGGGAAGCGTTCCAGCTGGTAAAAGTCGATCACCCATTTTTCCAGTTTGATCTTTTCCAAATATTTGGCAAAATTGTAAAATGCATCCAGATCAGGCAGCAGGTAATTTTTTTTATAAAAAAGAAAATAGTTCAATAAATCCTGAAAATAGTTTTTATATTGATTCAATGGGTCCACCTTACCACCCATATTAAGGCTACTCATTCTCTTTCCGGATAATGACAATATTTCTTCAACATCAAGTAACACCTTGTTCAACTGTTGTTTGGCAAGTATGCTTTCTTTTCTGACCAATTTTTTCAAATTTTCTTTCTCCTCCTCCATGTTCCAGACTGTTTTTTCAGGAATGAAGGTGTTGTTAACCAGAATCATGATATGATCCTGTTCACGCATAATTTTTTCAAACAAAAAATCAATTCCTTTTTCCATATCCAGATGAAAATCGGTCAACCGGAATATCAGAACAAATAACCGGGGTGAAAAGTTCGTTTTTTGAACCTTGGCATCCAGAGTGATATCGGATATCTTTATGCATCGCCTGTACTCATTGAAACCCTGGATAGGCTTTGAATTCCCATTCTCAAAAATTAAAAAATCGGCTTTCTTCAGTCCTCCGACCAATTTCCCATTATCCAGTACCCTTAGCGGAATTTCAATATTGATAATCTCCACCTGTTCCTGAATTTCCTCCTGGGCAATTCCAAATCCCATCCAGCCGAAAATTAACCAAAGCACAAGCAAAATACTTTTCATATTTCCTCCCGCATATGTAATATACCCTTCTATTTTTTTTCTGGTCTGATGGTGATAAATTTTTTTTTATTTAAATCATGCTTTTTTCCAAAGATTCTGGGAATTTGATTGCAAACATGTTAAATTATGAATTGTGTTTATCTTTAAAAGCGGGAAATCATGTGCCTAATATTAATTGCTTTTCAAAAACATCCCCAGTATAAACTTATTGTCGCGGCCAACCGGGA
>CAZOWT010000359.1:0-1630 GCA_964583345.1 uncultured Clostridia bacterium | reverse complement strand
TTTGTTTCTGGTGGCATTTCTAATCGTCTCGGTTACACCAACTCTGGCAGATCGGGGGGATGACGCCAACAGATTGAGTAAAAACGGCAAGGTTGAAGCCACTATTGATGGGGCTAAGGTAACCATCGAGTACGGACGTCCCAAGGTCAAGGGACGGACAATCTGGGGCGGCCTGGTGCCCTACAACAAGGTCTGGCGAACCGGCGCGGATGAAGCCACCACCTTTGCCACAGACAAGAACATTATGGTCGAAGGCCAGAACCTTGCATCCGGAACCTACGGCCTGTTTACCATTCCGGGCAAAATGGAATGGACCATCATTTTCAACAAGGTAGCCGATCAGTGGGGCGCATTTGATTATGATGAAGGTCAGCATGCTTTACGTGTGACGGTCAAACCGATGAAGGGTGAGGATGTGGAAGAGATGACCTTTGAAGTCAAGGGAAACAAGGTTCTGCTATGCTGGGAAAAACTGATCGTTCCCATTGAAATCAACCAGGTAAAGTAATCATAAAGGGGGTCAGTTCTTGAATCTTGAATGAATAATTCTTATATTATTATCTTTATACAAAATATATAAATTTCATTATGTCAAACTTGCGCTAAAAAATTTCGTAAAATTTTAATAAATTTTACAATTCAAAAGTTTGAAAATGCCGTATATGCCTGATAATTCAGCGTTTCTTCTTTCTGGCCTGTCGTTTTCCTAATCCTGGTGCCGTGGGTTTGAGCCGACGAAAACCATTTATGGTTTGAGGAGACCTGCATGGTGGGAATTGTATTCCCGACATGCTCCTCCCGCCAGGCGCATAGTTGTTCAAGGTTCAATGTTCAACGTTCAAAGTTCAAGGTTAATTCTGATCAACTAACCTGATTTAAATCCATATTTGAATTCAATATATTTATTCCTAAATTCTAAAAAAAGTCAAAAAGTAATGCACCGTTCCCCTCTTTTGACGTGATACTGGCAAACGGGTGAGGAGGAGGCGGATATAGTTTGTCTGTCCCAAAGGGGCAGCACAAACCATCCGCACTTCAACCGTTCTGGCGGTCCCGGCTGAGGCGCAATTAAGTTGACTTTTCGATTTCAGACGTCTATGATAGTAAAAAAAGGAGGAACTCATGAAACTTAGCGCTCCCATGTTTTCTACTTGGCTGATAGCGGTCATCATCGGCGGTATCGGCATCCTTCAGCATTTCCACGTCCTGCATATAGCCGCCCTGGCCCCCTAC
Source organism: uncultured Clostridia bacterium (assembly GCA_964583345.1). Classification (GTDB taxonomy): domain Bacteria; phylum Acidobacteriota; class Aminicenantia; order UBA2199; family UBA2199; genus CAZOWT01. The sequence goes on along the minus strand of CAZOWT010000359.1, from coordinate 397 downwards.
TCTGTCCACCTGATAGTGATCGGTTTCGTTCTGCTGGTATTGGCAACCCTGCTCAGGAAACTTTAAACTCCCAGCAAACCATGAATCCGATCAAAATTCAGGCATGTATTTTTCTACTTTACGTTATTCTCCTGTAGGGCTGCATGACATTGGGCGAGATTGCCAGAAAAAGAGTGAAATAGCTGGAAGGCAATCAATAACTTTGTGTCAAATTTGTGCCAAAATATTTCGAAATATTTTAATATATTTTCGATTCACCGGACACCATTCACCAGTCACTAGACACCAGTCACCAGTCACTAACATCCGATGCCACCCATGCTCCCCCCGCCAGGCGCATAGTTTGGTTCAACGTTCAACGTTCAAAGTTGATTGTCTGATCATATTATCGGATATT
>CAZOWT010000358.1:0-1630 GCA_964583345.1 uncultured Clostridia bacterium | reverse complement strand
ACCGGCATATAGGCAACAAACGGGGATTTTTTGCAGTTTATCCGTATTATTTTTTATCCCGACCTGAATTTTAAAATGGCCGAAATATGGTGTTGTCGGATCAAATAAAGGTTTTATCAGGGCTATTTCATAATCTCCGGCAAAACCTCCCCAATTGAAACCGAAAAAAATAATCATAAGAATGACGTTTTTTTTCATTTATTTTTCCTTGAAAGTGTTTTTTTTATTCTTTTGGAAAATAAAAAAATCATCAAATATAATAAAAAGGCGTGAAATGCCAATATGACAATCAATTACAAACTCTTGGCGGCTTTGAGCATGATGCCCTGAATTTGGGGGACAACGGTTTCTATATTATCCAGAACACCTTCACGCATCATCATGTTATCCAGCATCTGTAGGGAAAGAGTTTTTAATTCCTCGGAATCCGGCTTATTCTTGTGAATTCTAATCAATTCTTTAATCAACTCGTTATCCGGATTTATTTCAAAGACTTTTTTTGAGAAAGAATATTCTTTATTAACCATTTTCATAATTTTTTCCATCTGGACTGATGGCCCATCGCTCGGATTTACAAGAATGCATGGGCTGTCAACCAATCGTTTTGAAATCTTAACATCCGCAATTCTTTCCCCATATATCACTTTCAAATATCCCAAGTAATTCTCAATATCTTTCAAATATTCCTTGTCTTTTTGAATCTCCTTCTCATCATCAAGCTTTATGTCCGCACTTTCAACCAGTTTAAATTTCTTTGATTGAAACTCTTTAAGATGATCGATCACAATTTCGTCAAGCGGGTCGGTTAAATACAACACTTCAATTTCCTTTTTCCCGAATGCTTCCAGGGCCGGATTTTTTACCACTGATTCCAGATCAAAACCGGAAACATAGAAAATGTATTCTTGATCTTTTTGCATGCGGCTGATGTATGCGTCCAAATCCGTATATTCTTCTCTTCCAATTTTTGAGGAATGAAAAAGCAAAAGGGGAGAAATTTTTTCACGATTGGTGAAATCGGTGGCAATTCCCTCTTTAAAATTACGATTGAAATTATTCCAAATTTTCAAATATTGATCCATATTTTTTTTCTTGATCTGGTCGAAATGATCAAATATTTTTTTTAATATATGTTTCTGGATTTTATTGATCTTGATATTATTTTGAATGGTCTCGCGGGAAATATTCAAAGGAATATCCTCGGAATCAATAACCCCTTTCACAAATCTAAGATATTCGGGCATTATATCTTTGCAGGCTTTTTGAATAAGGATTTTTTTTGAATACAGATCAACTCCGCTTTCGCTTTTGAAAAGTCCCAGCAATTCAAAAGATGTTTGCGGGATAAACAGAATGGCATTGAATTGGACCGGTGCATCTGAAGAGAGGTGAATATAAGTCTCGGGATCTTCCTGGGTGTTTTCGAAAAATTTATAGAATTCAATATAATCTTCTGGCTTCAAAGCCGATTTTGGCTGAGTCCAGATAGCTTCCACGCTCTCAATTTTTTCATTTTCAATATAAACCGGAAAAGGAACAAATTTCGAATGCTTTGAGATAATATTTTTTATATTGATTTTATCCAGAAATTCCTTCTCTTCTTTTTTTAAAAACAATTCTATTCGGGTTC
>CAZOWT010000357.1:1270-1684 GCA_964583345.1 uncultured Clostridia bacterium | reverse complement strand
AAGGATGATGATCATGGCTCCGAAATGGGTAACAAAATCAATAATCATGGATTTCCGGAAAATCATGCCCAATAAAGAAAATTCATTTTTTATCTTCAGTTCCACAATGTATTTTCCCAAAACATCACTGGTTCTAAAAGTTGAAAAATTCAATACTAATCCACATAAAGCCGTTACAATGGCCCATTGCCCATAGCCTGAAACCCCAAGTCCTCTGGCGACAACCACACTCTGAAGAAATGAAACGATCATTTGAAGTTTTGAGCTTAAAAATAGGGTACCGGAATTTATGATCAAATTTCTCAGCCGCTTGCTTTTTGACGGATTTAACATCAGTACCGGTTAAACTCTATTTGTCGGATATCATAAATATCCCATTTAAAATCCTTTCAGCCCTCTTTTCCCAGGTCTGGT
>CAZOWT010000357.1:683-1260 GCA_964583345.1 uncultured Clostridia bacterium | reverse complement strand
GATTTAGTATCCGCTTGCTTTTTAATGGATTTGACATCTATCTGGATAAAAATCTATTTTATTGTCATCGGGAATATGCTATTCAGTATCCTGTCAGCTCTCTTTCTCCAGGTATACTCCTGAACATCAAAAAATGCTTGGGAAGCCAATTTCTCACCCAAAGCGCGATTCAGCAACAATTTTTCAATTTTTAAGGCAATATCTTGAGGATTTCCAGGTTCAGCCAATAGGGCATTTTTTATATCTTGCAAGATTTCTTCAATCGCAGGTAACTTCGAGCCAACGATCGGCCGCCTGGAAGCCATGTATTCAAACATCTTGAGCGGAGACATAAAAAATGTAAAATGATGATTTCTGGGAAATGGCATTAGCAAAACATCACTGGCTTTTAACCAGAGCGGAATCTCTTTTACCGGTTGTCTGCCCAGAAAAAAAAATCTATCCTGTGGCAAATGGTTTTCACCAATCAGGTCCCGGTATTTTCTTTCCCGATCTAAGGGCCCCCCGACAAAATAAAATTTGATTTTTGGGAATTCTTCAACCAGAAACCTGGCCGATAGGATAATTTCCGGTATTC
>CAZOWT010000357.1:0-673 GCA_964583345.1 uncultured Clostridia bacterium | reverse complement strand
CCGCAGGAATCCATGCCACGCTGACGTTCCGTGTCCCTTTTCCATGCCCATGGTATGGAACTGCCCTACATAGGAAATCATCTCCATATTTCCGGAAAGATTCAGCTTCTTTCGGGCATTGGATTTTGAAATTTTCAAATCGAATTGTTTCAAATCAACCGCATCCGGTTCAATAATGATATCGTTCACAGAAACACCTGTTTGGATAAATAGTTCTTTTATCTTTCGAGTAATTGTAACCAGCAAATCCACTTTTTTCACCAGATTGATTATTGATCCTTTTTTCTTATGGGGAAAGGAGTGCGTTTCATAAACTATTTTTGACCCTATTCTTTTTTTGAAAGGAACCAAAAAAAATAAAATAAATGGGGATCTTGTATAAATAATATCAAATTTATTTTGCTTACGCACAATCCAAAAAAACGCGGTTAGTGAAAAGGCCATGGAACTGAAATAAAACCATAATTTCTGCATCCCCAGTCTCTTGAAAACAACAAATTCCAAACTGTAAATGCCTTTCACAATAAAATTCCTTTTAACAGCATAATAGAAAAAAATGTCTTTTGGTTTTTTAAAGACTTGGGGATTTTTTTTTCGGGGATACAGCAATAATATCTCGTGATTCTTTGAAAAGGCCTCACACATCTTCATTACCTGGTATCCATGCGCTTTT
>CAZOWT010000356.1:0-1694 GCA_964583345.1 uncultured Clostridia bacterium | reverse complement strand
CGTCAATAAAAAAAGGTAATGATTCAGGTTGGCATACGATTGCGGTGTCGCACCGTTATCTGAAAGGAGAAACAATGGTTTTTCTGGATGGGAAATTCCTGGGTTCCCTTCCGGAACAGCTGGAACCCCGGCAATTTATTCTGGGAGGATCCGGAAACCTGATTCAAAAGAAATCACCGCGAAAAGCGGAATATCGAGACTGGTTGATTTACCGGACTTCACTCAATGAAGATGAGATTTCCGCCCTGGCCCAGGGTAAACTCCTGCCGGCCAGTCTGGAAATTTACGTGACCCTGAATGATAAAAAACCGAAGAAAAATACCCGGATAAAGAATTATGCCCAGAGCCTTTCAGAAGTTATTTTCAATCCGGTCAATACCGGTTCAGCCCTTACTCGAATCGACAATAAGATCAAACAGGCCCGTGAAGCCAGAGAAAACGAACTCGTAATCGTTGAAAAACAGCCGGTGGAGATCAATCCACTCATCCTGGATGACTACTGCGGTGATTATGAAATAGGTCCCGGGGATGTGATGAAAATCATAAAGGAAAATTTACAGCTTATTCTTGAAGACAGGGGCCAGAAAATAGAACTGCTTCCGGAATCTGAAACCGCATTCTTTGTACGTTATCCCATGGTCGATATCACCATTACTTTTAACCGGGACCAGTCGAATCAGGTTTCCGGCATGGTATTGACGGTTGGGGCACAGAAAATGCAGGCAAAAAGAATAAAATAAATAATATTGCTTTGGGGCAAACTCAGAAGGTCAAAAAAAGTATGGTCATCAGGGAGGCGCCACTAATCCTGATTACCCCTGGTAAACGATATACCTTTTAATCCAGATTAATTTCGGTCTTGATATCTTTATCCTCAACGGTTTTATCAGTTTTTACAGGAGTGATATATTTCGAATACAGATCATCCCAATATTGCGGTTCTCCTTTGAGCCAGCGGTCGAACCAGGCCATGATGGTTTTCATCCAGTGCAGCCGTTTGTCGTATTTCATGATCCAGTGGGACTGGTCACTGATGGTCACCAGGGCAACCTCCCTGCCCAGGAGCTTCAGGGCGGCAAACATCTGGTAGCTTTCCCCCGGGGGTACATTGTTGTCTTTGTCACCATGAAGCAGAAGCAACGGGGTGTGGATCCGGTCCGCCATAAAAAGCGGGCTATGGTCCACATAAATATCCCGGCGGTTCCAGGGGAAACTGTTGGCCGTGGCCACACCGCTGTAGGTATAACCCCAGTCACCGACACCCCAGTAGCTGCTCAGCGCGCTGATGCCGGCATGGGAGATAAGGGCGGCATAAATATCGGTCTGGGTGGCCAGATATAAGGTCATAAATCCGCCGTATGAGGCGCCCATGGCTCCCACCCGCTTGGGGTCAATATATGGGTGTTCTTTGAGCAATTCCCCGGTGGCGCCGATGATTTCCCGGGACGTGGTTTTTCCCCAGTCGTTTACATGAATGGCGGAAAACGCCTGGCCGAATCCAACGGCGCCGCTGGGTTGCAGAACATAGACCACGTATCCGTTGGCCGCATACCAGTTAAAGGGATACCGGCCACCAAAACTTCTTTCCACCGGAGAAGTCCCTCCATAGTAATAAACAATACAGGGGTATTTTTTTGCCGGATCAAAATTCGGGGGATAATGGATACGCCCGATAATGGTTTTTCCTTCAGGCG
>CAZOWT010000355.1:0-1695 GCA_964583345.1 uncultured Clostridia bacterium | reverse complement strand
GCCTGGGCAGCGGAACCGGCGAAAAAATCTATCAGGCTGCCATATACGCCTGCGAGCATAACCTGCCTTACCTTGTGGTTTCCGCATCCGGCGGGGCCCGCATGCAGGAAGGCATGCTGTCGCTGATGCAGATGGCAAAGACCTGTTCGGGAATCGCCCAGCTGAGAAAAAAGAACCTCCTGTATATTTCCGTTTTGACCGACCCGACATCGGGCGGTGTGTCGGCCAGCTACGCCATGATGGGTGATATCAACCTGGCGGAACCGGGCGCCCTGATCGCATTTGCCGGCAGACGGGTTATCGAGCAAACCATTAGGCAAAAACTTCCCGATAATTTCCAGACCGCCGAATACCTCCTGGAGCACGGGTTCATCGATATTATCGTTGACCGCAAGGACATGAAAAACCTGATCGGCAACCTGCTTGTGTTTTATCAGAGGAAGTGAAATTTGTTTACCGTAATGGGGAAAGGAGTCAAACATGCAAATGGAACTAAAAACGATCAATATCGATGATATCGTTATAAAATCCAGGATCCGGGAGGATCTGGGAGATATTGACGCCCTGGCAAAATCAATCGGTGAATTCGGTCTCATGAGCCCGATTCTGGTGAACAAAAAACTGGTTTTACTCTCCGGATTGCGCCGAATCGAAGCCTGCAAGAAACTGGGCCAAACCCAGATAAAGGCCCTGCTGGTAAACCTGGATGATGAAAATGTCATGTTTTATATCGAATCCCAGGAAAACCTATGCCGAAAATCCCTGACCCCGGCTGAACTGGATAACGAAATTGAAATGAAACGGAAACTTGCGTTAAAAAAAATCCGTGGGGAATCAGTCCTGGGCCGGGTCTGGAATCGACTGAAAAGCCTTTTTGGAAAAAAGCGAAAATGAACAACTTCCCGTTTCCCGGCAGCAGAAAAGGAAAATCATGATAGAATTTGATTTCGATAAACCCATCAAGGAAATTGAAAATAAAATTGCCGAACTCAAAGAGCTCAGCACCCAATCCAATGTCAATTTCGCCTCGGAAATATCCGAATTGGAAAATCGGTGCCAGGAACAGATAAATGAAATCTATTCCAATCTGACCCCGTGGCAAATTGTCCAAATTGCCCGGCATCCGGGTCGGCCGGTGCTCCAGGATTATATTTCCCTGATATTCACCGATTTTATCGAACTTCACGGTGACCGATCATATGGCGATGACCGGGCGCTCATCGGCGGATTTGCCCGTATTGACAACCACCGGATCATACTCATCGGACACAACAAGGGCAAGAATACCGAAGAGAATATCGAGCGGAATTTCGGCATGGCCAGGCCAGAAGGATACCGAAAAGCACTCCGGTTAATGAAGATAGCCGAAAAATTCAATCTCCCCATAATCGCCTTCGTCGATACCCAGGGCGCATACCCCGGGCTGGAAGCAGAAAAGAGGGGACAGGCAGAAGCCATTGCCCGGAACCTAACCGAAATGGCATCGACCGAAGTCCCTATAATCGTCCTGGTAACCGGAGAAGGCGGAAGCGGCGGCGCTATCGGAATCGGGGTAGGCGATGTGGTCATGATGCTGTCTTTTGCGGTCTATTCGGTTATTTCACCCGAGGGCTGCGCATCAATCCTCTGGCGGGATGCCAAATTTGCCCCGGAAGCATCGGAAGCCCTCAAACTCACCGCGCCTGCCCTGCTCAA
>CAZOWT010000354.1:0-1702 GCA_964583345.1 uncultured Clostridia bacterium | reverse complement strand
AAAATTTAAAAAATTAGTCTACATTATTGACATGGACCTTCTAATGGGCGTCCCCCTTATCTTGTTTTCAAAATATTGTATAATATGACCATGAACCGGCAATCATTTCGAATGATAGCACTGCTGGCAATCATCGGTCTCTTCTGGCTTGGCCGACCGATTGTATGCGGTCCGATGGAGCCCCCCCAGGTCGCGGTCATCAAGCTCTTTGCGGAAAAAGTCTTCAAAAATCAACAGGGCTGCTGGGAAGCGCAATTCGAATACGGGATTGAAATGGTCTTCATCCCTGAAGGCGAATTCCTGATGGGGACTTCCCCCGGTGAACCGGGTCGGGAAAAAAATGAAGGGCCATTGCACAGGGTCTACCTGGATGGGTACTGGATCGGAAAAACCGAGGTTACTCAGCTCCTGTGGCGGCTCATCATGAACGATCACCACCCCGCCATTAAGCCAGAGGAAGAACTTGCTCCGGCAAACCGCTTATCCTGGATCGATGCGCAGAAATTCATCAAGAAAATAAACCTGAAAACCGGCTTATGGTTCCGGTTACCCACCGAAGCCGAATGGGAGAAAGCCTGCCGTGCCGGGATCCGGACATCCCGGTATGCACCGTTGGACAAGGCGTCCTGGTATGCTGATAATTCAAGCGGAAGATCCCACCGGGTCGGTCTCAAACAACCCAATGGCTATGGACTCCATGATATGCTGGGAAATGTCTGGGAGTGGGGCGGAGATTGGTACGACAACCAGTATTACACCCATTCACCTTATAAAAATCCCAAAGGTCCGGCCAGAGGTTCAAGGAGAGTTGTTCGTGGCGGTGGATTTAACCATGGACTACCTTACCTTCGCAGTGGACACCGAAATGGCCTCGAACCTGAGAGAAGCAGAAACCATCTCGGTTTGCGCTTGGTTATGCCTGCACTTTAGAATCTTCGGTTTTTCCATCCGGATATCCCGGATAAAATGTCAAAAAGTTAAACCTTGTTAACTTTTTTTATTTAAAAAGGCTTGGTAAGTCGTGAGTCGTAAGTCGTAAATGGTAAGTCGTGATATTTCTTCTCATCTTCTCAACTTCTTAACTTCTTTATTCTATCTTCTACCTTCTATCTTATTTATTCCCCTTTCCCCTTTGTCCTTCACCTTTTATCATAATTCAACTTGTCAAGAAATAAATACCACTACCACTTCTTTTAATATGGATCCCTCTTTATCATTCTATAAATAAAGAAAAGACCGATAAACCAAACCATAATAAATAAGGTAACAACCAGGCCCATTGTTTCGGGGGATTGACCGGAAGAAGTTTTTTCATGGAACCGAATCCGAATTTGATCTTTGAAAACAGTATTGTTTACTGAATATTCGTTTTTTCCACTTTGGTATGGGTATGAAACTTCACATTCCATTTCAAATAAAATTGTTTCACCTATTATGATATCATTTTCAGGCAAAAGGTATTCGATTTGAAGGTTGACCCGTTCTGAGATTCCTCCAATCAGTTTTTCTTTGAGCTGGTAAGAGGGAATGTCACCAAAACCAAAAATGCCGTCACTCATGCTGCTTTTCAAACTGCGGACAATCCGGGGCAAAATGGTTTGTTGCTGAGAGTTCTCGAAAACAGGTTTGACGAGAATGGATGACTTATGCCAGCCGTTTATCGACTCAACCGGACTCATGCTGAATAAAATATATCCGCCAG
>CAZOWT010000353.1:0-1710 GCA_964583345.1 uncultured Clostridia bacterium | reverse complement strand
GTTTCCCCAGAGATGCCAGTTTATAAGACTGCAGAAGCTGGAATTCCATCTGCTTCTCAATGGTAGTATTGCTGCAAATTTCCAGTGTGTTTTCCACCTGGCCCAGGTTATTGAGAATGGGATAGTTGTTTAATAAAAAATATTCATTTCCCACGACTTTTTCAACCGAGACCGACCGGCCTTCTTTGAATGATTTGACAGCAGGACAGTCCGCACAGGGAGACATTTCATTGAATATTTTCTGATAGCATTTACCGCTATTCCCGATTTCACTTTTGTTGGACATGTGAATATTGAAATCGGCGTCAATGACGACGATGGTATCGGTAATGGCGTTAAATAAAGATTCCAGTTGTTTCCTGCTTTTGCCGCATTCCTCAGTGAGTTCGAGCAGCTTTTTATTTTTTAACAACAGGATTTTTTTTTGCTTTTCCAAATCCATGACCAGATCCTCAAGTTTCTCCAGGTGTATCTGGAGCTCCACCTTTAGATCCTGTTTCTCGAGCGCCCGGGCTATCATGGAGGCAATCTGAACCATTAATTTTTTCTCTTCTTCCAAAAACAAGGCCCGCTGAAGATAAAAAACTTCTATGACCCCCCTCTTGATTTTATTGACAACTATATCCTGACTGAGTACTTTTTTAACCTGCAGACGGTCTATATTCTTATTTCCGAATATTTTCCCATCCACATCGATTCTGACGGTTGTGAATTCCGGAAATTGAAAACCATCAATCAGGGGTTCAATGCAGTTTGGCAGCGTCTGGCTGACCCTTTCGTTGCTATCCAGTTCGGTGCCAATGGTATACAGACATTGCAGCTCCTTGATGCGTTCCTTCAAATCCGATTCCATTTTACTGGTCTGGAGAATTTTCTCCCTGGTGGAAATAATGACATTCTGGGTTTCATTTAAATTAACCGGAAAAAGAAAAAGGGTTTTTTGAATTCTTTCGATTTTTAAGGAACTGGGACGCTTATTTCTGCGGACTTCATTAATCTTTTTTTCCCACAGATGCCTTTCTTCGGGCTGGGAAAAATTATTCAGGAATACCAGCTCATCCTGACTATCCGATTCAAAAAGAACTTTAACAATACTATCACCGGTATAGACGATATTGTTTTTTTCATCAATTATCAGTATATAATTCAGCAGTTCAAAAACCAGATGAATATTTTTCAAATCAATCATGTTGGGATTTCATTATATCATCAAATTGTTCTTTATTTTTAATTTAAAATAATTATCACTATAGATAATGCAGCTCTTCTCAGGAGACATGGTCGTCACATCTATCTCTCCGATCAAGAAGTGGGCTTTTTTATCCGGTGTGCAAAATCCATCCCGGAATAACTGCTGGCCCCAGAACGAACCAACCCGACAATCCTGATAATACCGATTCGCCACCTTTATCTCATCCATGATATTATCGGAACTTTGATAGTGAAATTTACTGCCGAGACTGTTGGCCAGCTTTTGAATGATTTGCCAGTTTTCCATTCCGGTTCGAGCCGGGAATATGCCATTGGCTTTCTGTAATCTCCGGTCACAGCAGGTATAGGTGCCGTCACCCTCAATAAAAGACGAAGAAGGCAGTATAACCTGGGCTTCGCTGCCGGTGGCTGTCGGGAACATATCCATTACCATCAGAAAGTCCACGCCACTGAAATATTTGCGGTTTTCATTCAAAAAAAGTGGATCCTCCCCGAAAA
>CAZOWT010000352.1:0-1719 GCA_964583345.1 uncultured Clostridia bacterium | reverse complement strand
CGGCTTGAATTTTTTTATTTTTTTATAATAATCCGCGGCATTCAGGATAAAATCCGGGTTACAGGCCTTTGGATAGCGGACGGCGGTTTTGATGATTTCGCCAATAACCGGATTGCTGAGCAGGTATTTTTTCAAGGCCTGGCTCAGGATATCATTGGCCAGGAAGGCATCGCCTTCGAACATATTCACCAGTTCTCTGAATGCCTTCCGGCTGAAATTGTCAGCCGCCTGGTTGACCAGGCGCCGGCGTTCGGATTTGACCTTGCTGATAATGGTAGATAATTTTTTTCGGTCGGAATCGTTATCGGCCTTCTGGAAGAAAGCCAGGGCCTGGCCGTAATTGCGGACAAAATAGTAGGAAATCACCAGGTAATACAGCACCTCATCCCGGAGTTCGGTCGGATTGGCTTCATACACCCTTCTTAATTTTTCCACACAGTCGGCATATTTTTTCTTTTCAAAACAGATCCGGGACTGCAGGAAATCGATCCGGATGTCTTTGCGATTGATTCTTTTCAGTTTTTTTATTTCCGCATTTGCCTTGTCCAATTGGCCGCTCTTGATCAATTCCCGTGAATTCCGGAAAACGGTTTCGAAACTGTTGGTCAGGCTGATTTTATCTTTCAGGCTGGAAGCGGAAATGCCTTTCTTAGGGGCGCTAACGCTTTTCTGCATGACCGATAGCATAAGTTGCACATCCGCCTGAATCTGTTCCGGGGCCTTCAGGGTTGAAAAATCATTTATCCGGAATTCATTTTTCATTTTATCCAGGACTTCCAGAGTATCTTTGGCCCGGTTGAGTTTGTAATAGCAGAGCGCCCTATATAAATAGATTTCTTTCATATATTCAGCCCCGGTGGCCAACCCGAATTCGGCGATGCGGAAACTTTCCAGGGCCGGTTCAAACCGGTTTTCATGGTATAGGCGCTTCCCCTCCTCCAGCGCCTGCAAATAAAACGGTTCTATTGCTGAAGACAGGGAAACAAAAGCGGCCAGCAGAATGAACAATCCAACTAATTTGCTTTTCATGCCCGCCTTTCCCGGTTATCGTCATTTAATCCGTTTTCTTGAATTTGACCATTTCTAAAATTCATGTTGTCCTCATTGCTGTCTCAGTACTTTTTCTGGCAAAATGAACAGCCTCCTCTATTTCATAAAGAATTAAATGCATATTTGGTGCCAGGGTATTCAGTGGCAGAATCGCATATTCTACCATGATTTTCAGGTTTTCTGAAAAAAAAAACAAAAAAAAAGGCTGCGACAAAACATGACAGGGTCATTCCTGTTTCCCTTCAAACATGAATTCAGTTGCTGTATCACCATGCAATCATGCTTTTTTTTTATTTCATGCATTCATGCCGGTTTTTCTAATTTCATACAATCATGCATGTTTTTTTTTCATGCATCCATGCAGTCATGCATCTTTATTTATTGCACCCATGCAAGTTATTAAAATTTCATGCAAATTGGAATCTCTCACCTTCTCTTTATAAAAACTTCACCTCAACATCCACCTTCTGAAACTCTTCCGCCTCTTTCACATCCAGGGTAATCACTTCGGGTATCTTATCCACATATTCCTCATAAGCAATCTTTTGGTCAGCGAACACCTGGATGATTTTTTTGCCGGCCAGCCGGCTTCTTAACGATGGAGCAATGGAAATCAGGATTTGTTTTTCATCCAGCAGATAAACCGGATTCTTTTGATGAAACCCCTCA
>CAZOWT010000351.1:0-1751 GCA_964583345.1 uncultured Clostridia bacterium | reverse complement strand
GAAAAAGTTAAAAATAAAAAATCATAAAAAAGAAAACATGACATTTTTCCCTTCCGAAATAAATGAATATTGATCGAAATTTTTAGAGTCATATGGTATTCAAAAAATCCGCTTAGGAATCGAAACCATCCAACGGCCGGATTTTGTTTATTGGTTTTTTTTCGGGACTCCATGAATTTGATTTATTATCCAAAACTCTGAATTTTCCTGTCCGGAGCCTTTTGATTTCCTCTCCCCGTCTTCCTTTGTTTTACCGCTCATCCCCATTTTTTTGTATTTCATGACCTTTATTTGCATGTCATGCCAGCCTATGGGTTTTTGCAGGCGCATGGTATTCATATTGCACTTTATGCTGTGCAAGCCATGAACTTGCAAAAAAACTTTACAGGAGGTTTAAATGAAAAAACTACTTGTTCTCATTGCCATACTGGCAATGGTGTTCACATTCGCTTTTGCACAAAAGTCGGATGCGGACATTTACGGAACGGTTTTGCTTCCTGATGGGTCTGCCATTCCCGGAGTGGCGATCACCCTGACCGGTGATGTCATCGGCCAGATGAGTGCGGTTACCTCCGAGGAAGGCAACTTCCGATTCCTCAAACTTCCGCCCGGAAATTACGAGCTGAAGTTTGAACTGGAAGGATTTAAGACCGTGGTGCGGAAAAATATCCGTCTGTACGCAGCCAAGAACGTTACGCTTAACGTACCGATGGAAACCACCACCATCAAGGAAGAAATTGTTATCACCGAGAAACCCGGTGCCATCGACGTCAGGAAAACGTCAGTGGGTATCAACGTGACCGACGAGATGATCAAATCTCTGCCCACGGCCCGCAATCCCTGGACGGTTATGAACCTGGTCCCGGGCATGATGATGGACCGTGAAGATGTGGGCGGCGCGGAATCCGGACAGCAGTCATCCTATTTCGGCCATGGCGGCGATCCGGATGATTCCACCTGGACGGTTGACGGCGCCAACATCACCGACCCGTCGGCCATCGGCGCAGCCCCTGCCTACCTCAACATGAATAGCTATGAGGAACTGCAGGTGACCATCGGTTCCACCGACATCACCGCCCAGACCGGCGGTGTGCAGTTGAACTTCATCACCAAGAGAGCCGGAAACCGGTTCGCCGGAGATTTTCATCTGTATGTCGAAGATCAGAAATGGGAAATGTCTCAGACGCTGCCCCAGTACTACATTGACCGGGGCTGGGGGTCACCGGGCATCAACCGGTTGTACCAGTACGGTTTCAACTTCGGCGGCCCGATTGTCAAGGATAAGTTTTGGTTCTTCGGCAGCTATGGTGTCCAGGACATTCATTCCCGCACCCTGGTCGGAGACGAAGATGCCACCTGGTTGGTATCGGGATATTTCAAGGCCAACTTCCAGCTGGGAAATACGTCAGGAGAATTCCATTATTCTCATGATGCCAAGTTGAAATGGGGACGGACAGTACTGTCCCGTGCCCAGCAGGATGACGGTTCGCTGTTTGACCAGGACGGACCCGGCAACGTGTACATCGCCCAGTTGCAGCATGTGATGGGCAACCTCATGTTGAACGGCCGGTTCGCCTATACCGACGGCGGATTCGTGCTGGATCCCCGCGGCGGCGAGATTGTTGACTTCAACGGTATTCCCATCAATGCCGGCGGTGAATGGGAATATATTTATATCCCCCGCCTCTATCTCGATAACTGCTATCACTACATCACCAACCGGAACACCATCAACCTGTCGTTGGACGGCA
>CAZOWT010000350.1:0-1753 GCA_964583345.1 uncultured Clostridia bacterium | reverse complement strand
CCGGTTCAAATGACATTTATCAACAACTCCCGCTTCCCGATTTATATCCACCTTTTCGAACAGGAAACCCTGATCAAAGCCCATTTTCTCAAACCGGGGAAAAAATATGAACTCAAGGTCGAGCATGGAGATACCATTCAGCTTGAATATCCGCCGCAGCCCTATAAAACGGTTTTGAAACCGGCGGATTCGATCAATGAAATTTCCCGAACCATAACCTTCGTTAATGATGGTGAACATGTAAAAATCAACGAAAAATTCAAATATCAAAAAAATGCCAAAATAGAAGATAAAAAAAAGAAAAAGAAAAAAGAGGAAAACCCGGAATAAGCGGAAAACGAATTTTTACAAGACACTGAATGCCTAACATCATATTGAATTCTTACTGCAATCGGAATTGCATCTATTGTTTTGCCCAGAAGAAAAACCAGGGTCCTTACAAACAACTGTCTTTGGATAACCTGGTGAAAATTTGCGATTTCCTGGAAAATTCGGATATCCACCAGGTCAATATCCTGGGCGGAGAGCCCACACTTCATCCTGAATTCAATTTATTTCTCAGTTATCTCATTTCCAGGGGATTTTTCATCACCATATTTTCAAACGGCATGATCAGAAAACCGGTATTAAAAAAAATTAAAGAAACAATCGACGAATGGGCGCTCGATTACAAGCGGTTGAAATTGGTGCTGAACATAAATGAACCCAAATACCGAACCCAAAATGAAGACAGGATGGAAAAAACCACCTTCCGGACCCTAAACCGTCATATCGGCCTGTCATTTAATATATTCGAAAAAAACTGTGATATGAATTTTCTGGTTGATTTAATCCGGGATTTCGAATTGATCCCCCGCATCCGTCTGGGTCTGGCTGCGCCCATAATGGGACGACACAACATTTTTTTGCCGCTCGAAGATTACAGGTTCATTGCCCGGAAAATCATCCGGCTATCGGAACGGTGCCAAAAACATGCCATCGATTTCGGATTCGACTGTGGATTTCCCCTGTGCATATTCACCGATGCCGAGATCGGTAAACTATACAAGCACATGACCCGTCTGCAATTTGTCTGCGATCCGGTTCTGGATATTGATGCGGACCTGAATGTCATTTATTGTTATCCCCTGTCCGAATACCAGACCCTGAAGTTGTCAGACTTCAAGCACGTCAGCGAAATTTACGATCATTTCAATGGCTGCCTGAAAGAAGATGATAAAAGGAAGGGAATTTTCCCCGAATGCCTGGATTGCCAATACCGGCTGAGGGGAAGGTGTGCCGGGGGATGCAAGGGACATTACCTGGTTAAATCCGAATCAAAACCGGAAGCCAGCTGTCATGAAGCCGTAAAATGAAAAACATCACCATCATATTCAAGCCAACCGATCTCTGCAATGCCAAATGCGTCTATTGTTCGGCTTTCAACCCCCTGACCCCGGGCAGGATCATGTCAATCGAAACCCTGGAAAAGATGTTTATCAGAATCGAGGAGTGGGCCGGTGAATCCCGGCAGCTGGAAGACATTAAAATCATCTGGCATGGCGGTGAACCAACCTTGATGCCGCTGGATTTTTTCTACCGGGCCATGGAACTCGAGGACGGCATTCGCAAAAGGACCCGGCTTCCCATTCAGAATCTTATTCAAAGCAACTTGTTGAACCTGAATTCAGAAAACCTGAAGATGCTCAAAAAACTGCTGCAAGATGAAAATGGCGAAATGGGCAGGATCGGGACATCTTATGACCCTTTTCCC
>CAZOWT010000349.1:0-1765 GCA_964583345.1 uncultured Clostridia bacterium | reverse complement strand
ACGCGCCTATGATGCGTATATTCAGTATTACTTGACAATATCCTTCAATTGTTTACCAGCGACAAATTTTACCACCTTCTTTTTTGGAATGATGATAACCGCTCCTGTCCTCGGATTTCTACCCTTTTTCTGTTTTTTTTCAATCGTTTTAAATGTACCGAAACCCACCAGGGTTATTTTCGCATCCTTCTTTTTTAACTCAATAGTGACCACATCCACAAACGCATCAATTACCTTCATCGCATCACTCTTTGTGATACTGGAATCCTTCACCATCTGGACCGCCAATTCATTCTTGTTCATATTAAAAGCCTCCTTCGTAAAAGTCTTAATTTACATGATATTACCGATAAAGTCAATACCGGTCTATGAAAAAACTACGCTTGAAGCTTGCTTCGACCAATATTTTAAACCCTCCCCTATTGCCGCCATTGAGTCCTGGGCAGAAGATTCAAATATTCAGCAGGTTGCCCTGATCAAAAATATCCTTCTGGACTTGGGTAAATGGCAAAAGTTCAAACTGCTCGCCGGTCCGGATATTTTTCAACCGATTGGTAGTTAAATTCACCTGCAGCTCGTCCAGGTTGCGAATCTTCTCCTGGCGGACAATATCCTGCAACCCGCCCAAGGTCATGATCACGAAACCGGAATTGATGGCATTTCTCTTGTAAATAGCCCCGAACGAAGCGGCAACAATCATCTGAATGCCAAGCGACTTAAAACAATCCACGGCCTGTTGACGGGATGAACCGGAACCGAAATTGCTTCCGGCAATTACCATGTCCCCCTGCCTGGCCTGGGATGAAAATTTTTCCCACCCGTGCAGGTTGCCAAATGTGTATTTCCCCATCTCCTGGATATCGGTGATATGCAGGTGGGCATTGTGATAAATCTGGTCGGTATCGATATCGGGAATCAATTGATTTTCGCCATCGGCAATCACCCAGACCCTTCCGTTCAATTCATATCGATTCATGTTATCTCCCGGCTGTAATGATTCCTTCCAGAACCGAATGCGCCACCACCTCGGGAGAAACCAAATAATTCAATCCGTCGCCCTGTTTTCCGGGGAAATTGCGGTTCCCGGTCGAAACCATCACCTCGTTTTTTCCGGTCATACCGATATGCCCCTGGGCGCAACCTCCGCAACCGGGATTGGCAATGATGGCACCGGCCCGGAACAGGTCCCTTATGATTCCTTTTTCCAGGGCTTCCCGATAAACCTTCTGGGTAGCCGGTACCACAGCCAGACGCACACCCTGAGCAATCTTTTTACCTTTCAGAACTCTCCAGGCGCTTTCCAGATCTTCCAGCCGCCCGTTGGTACAGGATCCGATAAAACCGAAATCTACCTTAATTCGTTCTATTTTTGATATTTTGTTGACATGATGGGGCACCGGAGGTTCAGCCACCATGGGTTCGATATTGGAAACATCAATTCGGATCACATCGGCGTATACCGCATCCTCATCGGCGATAATTTCATCCGGACACGTTTTGATGCCTGAGAAAAATTCTATCTCCCGGACGATTTTCCGGTTAAAGGGAATGAATCCGATGATACCGCCCATCTCGGTGACCATGCTCAGGACGGTTATTCTTTCTGCCAAATTGAGCTTTTCGATGGCCTCGCCCTGGAATTCCACAACCCTGCCCAGTATTTTGTCGGTTTTCAGAATCCATGCATGCTAATACCATCCTTCCTGTTGCTGGCAAAATACAGCAGCTCACCTGTTGCTGGCAGATCGAGCCCTTTGGCCCATTC
>CAZOWT010000348.1:0-1784 GCA_964583345.1 uncultured Clostridia bacterium | reverse complement strand
AAGTAAGCTGGTTGAGATCATTATAAGAGTATGAATCGGTCAAGGATGTCAGTCTATTCCCCCGACTGTCATATGTATAATTTTCATCAAAGGTCTGAGGGAGTGTATGCTGAATCTGTTCGATTTCTAAATCGGGATTGTATATGGCGGATAAGGACTTATCGTTTGAATCGCTGGTAATTGAGGTGATCAATCCCGAGTTGTCCCGGCTGAACCTCATGTCCACATAGGGAAACCCGCTATAATTGACCTGGGTCATGTATTTTCGGCTCAATATCCGGTTTGTGTCGTATCCATAAAGTATCTGCCTTCCCAGGTAGGTTTGAAACCTCGTGTTTGGCTGATAATCCGCGTTATAATAAAAAGCGGTTTCATACCGATTGGCGGCCGCCTTCCGGTAATACCTCACATAACTGGGTGTAGGTCCCGGAGGAGTGCCACTACTGGAATCAAAATTGTAATCGTACACCTTTCGCCACCAAAAACTGTCAAAATATTCCAGTGGAAGTCCCTCATAAGTGGAAATATATTCGCTCCACTTGTTGGTCAGGAGATTGGTTTCCTTGACGATGGGGTAATGGTTCGATGCGTAGGTATCGGCCAAACCATAACCATACTGGTAATGAAATTCTGTGGCTTCGATTTCGGTAATTCGATCCCGGCTGTCATAATTGAAATAAATGATTCCCTCGGGTGTAATCTTTTCGACCAGCCGGCCGTCTGCATCATAGGCATACTCGATCACCTGCCCCCTCTTGTTGGTAAAGGTCTCCAGCCGGGAAGCCAGATTATAAGCCTGTTCTATTTTGCTCCCGTCCGGATAGATCATCTCGATGGGATTCCTCATGATGTCATAGCGAAACTCCCAGGTTTTATTACCAGAATCGATGATCTTTGTCAATTTCAGGTCCGAACCGCAACTGCTGCAACCGGTTCCCCCCCATTCATATTGGACGATTCTTCCGGTGGGACTGGTTTCCTTAATCACCCGTCCCATGATATCCCGGTCAATGGTCACGGTTCGATTCTCCTCATCGGTTATACCGGTGATCTCCCTGTTCATCACCGTTTATCACTTTTAATGTGAAATCCGGACCGGTTATTGTACTCTGGAAATTATCGGTTTCAGTTATCGGTTTACCTTGACTTCGGGTATATTGCTTTGGTCCAAATACAACGACTTCAGAAACCGAAACAGGGATAAATAAAGCAAATACAAAAAAAACCATTACTCCCAAACCAAATGTCCTTTTCAACATTCATTCTCTCCTATATAACTGAATTTCAATTCATAAAATAAGCAAATTAAAATCATTCTTCGTTCTTTTTTTCTTTTTTAATATCTTGATCACTTTTATGATCCTTCCACTTTTTGAGTTCCACCTTTTGACCGGTTCCAATCAAATACGCCTCAAGGTCACTCCGGGTAATCTCGGGCATTCTCAATATCCGGGGCGTAATACTGAGTAACAGGTCGGTTCTTTCCCTGGTCTTACTCCGGGATGAAAATACTTCTTTAACAATGGGTATGGAATTTAATATCGGGATTCCATCCGTCCCTTCTGTACTGGTTCCCCTCATTAGTCCGGCAATGATCCCGGTCTCACCGTCCCCCAGACGCAACTGGGTGGATACCTTGCGGTTTCCCAGGGTGGGCGGCATATAGGTACCGCCCAGATCGGTTACATAGGTGAGCTCGAAACTCAAATCCAGGGTGACTTCGGAATTAAAATGGATGGTGGGAACAATTTGAAGGGAAATCCCCACATCCTTCATGTCATAGG
>CAZOWT010000347.1:0-1787 GCA_964583345.1 uncultured Clostridia bacterium | reverse complement strand
TCGGGCGGGATATTGGGGATAGCTCAAATGCAAAGTGAAAACCAGAAAATCCTGGTGCATTCCGTCCTGGTCATATGCCCGTTTCCCGAGGTTGAGAAGCGACAAATTGTGGAAAATGCGTTTGTTAATGCCCTGAACAAGATAACCTCTTCAACGGGGATATATCCCTATATCGGTACCATATCCCGGGGCGAGGAAGTTACCCGGGATGAATTCATAAAACGGGTTAATGACAAAAAGATTGAAGCGCTTTTGTTTATCCAGATAAAGGGAATTTCATCAAACCTGGAGAATATGGGGGGATCTCCCGAACCCTTCAGTCCTTCCAGTGAGGATGATGAAGCCGAGGGTGAAGGATATTCTATGGGGAAGCCCCGGGCAGCCAAAACCAGATTCCAGGCAAACCTGGTGGATTTCAGGAGCGGGAAGTCCCTGTGGAAGGAAGCGTCTACGGTGCTGGGCGATATCTGGCTCAGCTTGAGTAGCGTATCCAAGACCATGGCCAAGAAAACCGCCAAGCAGTTAAAGAAAACCGGCCTGATGGCGAGCAAATAGAATCGGAATACTTTCCTCCAGGTCGGCGCAATCATCAATATTTGACGGCCCTGACCACCAGGAACGAACCCAATCCATAACCGTTTTTCACCGGTTCGATTTGACGGACTTCTTCCGGGAGGTGGAAAAGGGTCTGGACATAGAAAATATCCTCGAAAGAGGACTCCTCCAGCAAGCCGGTGAGTTCTTCCGGCGAATAGAAGGTGGCAAACCGGACAAGGTTATTTCCGGTTTCATCATGTTTGTATTTTTTCCCCAGTTCGCTGAGTTTATCAATGAAGCCGATAATCAGGTGACCTCCGGGCCAGAGAATACGGTAGGCTTCGCTCAGGGCCCTTCTGATATCGGTTAAAAAGCTGATGGCGGCCACCATCAACACCAGATCAAAGGATTCATCGCGGAAGGGTAGGGATTCGGCCACACCCTGAATAACATTGATGTTCCGGTTCCGGGCCAGGCTCAGCATGTCCGGCGATGGATCGACACCCAGGCGAATATTGAATGAACCGGCAAAGCGGCCGGTTCCCACCCCGATTTCCACTGCCTTTACCCGGTGGGGAAGCAGCCGCTCGATGGCCAGCACTTCGCTCTGAAACACCCAGTGGTTCTCATCATACCACCGGTCATATTTCTCAGCCATTTGATCGAAGGGATTATGGGTTTGATTCATTTTTCAATCCTGTCAATATTATATCAATAAAAACCAGAGGATGGGAATGATTTTGAATTTTTGCCATTCATTCACTTGAAAACTGTTTTAAAATGAAATAACCTGAAAAGTGAATGACGAACATTTCGATAAAAGAATTTGATAATATGAAACACCGGGAACAGGTTGCTGGATTGTGGAAAAGGATTTTTGATTACCAGGCCCCTCACAATGATCCCGAACTGGTTGTCGACAAAAAAATTGAATTCGGAGACGGATTATTTTTTGTGGCTTTGGATGGTGATCGGGTGATAGGGACCATCATGGCCGGATACGACGGCCACCGGGGCTGGATTTATTCCATGGCCGTTTCTCCAGAATACCGGGAAAAGGGCATTGGTTCCCGGCTGTTGTCCCATGCCGAGAAAATCCTTTCAAACCTGGGCTGTCTGAAAATCAATTTGCAAATTATGGAAGATAACTCCGGAGTGGAACGGTTTTATGCTTCTCAAGGGTATTCAACGGAAAACCGTATCAGCATGGGAAAGCGATTATCCAAAAATATAGAAAAAATTAAAAATTA
>CAZOWT010000346.1:688-1792 GCA_964583345.1 uncultured Clostridia bacterium | reverse complement strand
CCGGCATAAAATATTTTCTTTTGGTATTGATTTTTTTTTTTGACGTGTTATAAACTATATGGAATGTAATATGGAAAGACGAAAAGATAAACGAATTAAGCAAAGTATGGCCATCCGGGTAAACAATAAACCGGGCAAAGTGGTGGATATTTCTCGCAACGGGCTCAGGTTGTCAACCTCCCTGACCCGGACGTCGCGAAATATTGATATCGCACTGAAGGCGGAAAACCGGATGTTCAACCTGGAGGGGATAATCCAGTGGATGAGAAACAAGAGAGATCCCTACCGGAACATGACCGAACTGGGTGTTTGCGTTCCCAATCCGCCGATGGAATATCGCCAGTTTCTAGACACCCTGAACTGGGATGCCAGAGAGCATTTTGAATACGGCTGGGTCCTGATCATCCTGAGCATTATGCTGTTTGTCGGGGTGTTGTTCGGAATCCTGACCCTGTTGGATATCTATCATTTTTAATCTCACCAGCAGCCAAAAAATATTTTTTCGGTTGACAAATAGGAATGAATACTATATAGTATTAACTGGAAGTTAATGAAAAAATGGACCAGGATATAAAAATAGAAGCTTTTTGTGAGAAGTGCCGGGAATTCAAGCTGAAAATAACCCCCCAGCGGCTCATGATATATCGGGAATTGTCATCGTCCGATAACCATCCCAGCGCGGATGTAATCTACAGAAAGGTGAAAAAATATTCCCCCGGCATATCATTTGACACGGTAAACCGCACCCTGCTGACCTTTTCGAAATTGGGAATCGTGAAAATGGTCGAAGGCTACGGGAATCCCCGGCGGTTTGACGCCAATCCCCTTGACCATCACCATTTCAGGTGTATAGAGTGCATGGGCATTATTGATGTTTACAACCGGTCGTTTGATGATCTTGAAATTCCCGGCGATATCAAAAAGCGGCACCTGGTTCTGGGTAAGAAAGTTGTCCTGGAAGGCGTTTGCCACGAATGCCGGAAATCAGGACAAGAGGAAAAAATCCCATCAGAGGTAAAAAATGACTGAATATTTTATTTATATTGGAAAACATCCGTTCGGCAATCGGTTTTTACCGGCATTGGCCGTGGACGGGCCGGATCA
>CAZOWT010000346.1:0-678 GCA_964583345.1 uncultured Clostridia bacterium | reverse complement strand
CGAAAAACAAAAATACTGGTTTTTTTTCTGCTGTTGATATCGGCGCTTCCGGTTTTCTCCTATGTGGGCCCCGGTGCCGGTTTTGCATTTGTGGGGTCTTTTTTCTTCATCTTTGTGGCTTTTTTCCTGGCCTTCTTCAACCTGCTGACCTTTCCGATCCGGACCGTGGTCAAGTTTTTTAAACGCTGGCGGACTTTGAAACATGCAAAATACAAAAGGGTGGTCATCGTCGGTTTTGACGGAATGGATTACAACCTGTTCAATCGGTTTCTGAAAGAGGGGAAAAAGTTTCCCGCGTTTGAAAAATTGGCCGGAGAAGGGTCCTTCGCGCCTTTGTGGAGCACCGAACCGCCGATTTCTCCGGTTGCCTGGTCCACCTTTTCCACCGGGGTCAATCCCGGCAAACATAATATTTTCGATTTTCTGACCACTGATCGCAATACCTATATGCCCAAGCTGGCCAGTTCGGATATCCTTCCCCCCAAACGGTCCATAAATATAGGGAAATTATCCATTCCCATTTCCAAACCCAAGATCGAATGGAAGCGCAAGAGCCAGAGTTTTTGGACCATTGTCAGCAAAAAAGGGATATATGCCTCCGTGCTGAGGGTTCCCTTTACCTTCCCGGCGGAAAAATTTTATGGCTGTATGCTGTCCGGACTGAGCACGCCCGATTTG
>CAZOWT010000345.1:0-1796 GCA_964583345.1 uncultured Clostridia bacterium | reverse complement strand
CCTCCATGATGGAGATAAATCCGGTGACCGGACTTTCCCGCGAAAAGCGATCCGGGCAGACCTCTTTCCAGTCTTCGGTAAAACCAGTTTGCACATCCTTTGCTTTATTCTGGACCAAACTGTCGATCATAGAACCAACCCGGAAAAACTGATGGGTTCCCAGGACAAAATTCACCCGGGGACTTCGTTTTAAAATATTTTCTTTTTCCGACTGGGCCACACAGCCGGCGACAATAATGACCTTGCCCACGGGAATCCTGCCGATATAAGAAAAGATCTTTTCCTGGGCTTTTTCCCTTACCGCGCAGCTGTTGATGATGACAACCTCCGCCCCGGCCTCGTTGTCAGCTTCCGCCCATCCCTTGCCTTTGAGAAGATACCGGATTTTTTCGGAATCACTCACATTCATCTGACAGCCAAAGGTTTTGATAGTAAAATTCATCTTAGTTCTGTTTTGCCACATACCTGTATTGGTTACGATCGACTTCTGGCGGATGCCAGCAAGTTTTTGGCCGCGGCCAGTACATTTTCGTTCACATCCCGGCCGGCCATGAGTCGGGCAATTTCCTTAATGGTCTCATCATCATTCAACTCCGAGGTGAGGCTGAAGGTCTGGTCTTCCTTGAATTCTTTCTGGATTAAAAAATGCCGGTCCGCAAAGGCCACAATCTGGGGCAAATGCGAAATGCAAATGACCTGGTTGGAACGGGAAATCTTTTTCATTTTTTCCCCGACGAATTGAGCGGTTTTCCCGCCAATGCCGCTGTCTATCTCATCGAAAATATAGGTGGAAAACTGTTCATCCTCCACGATTGATTTCAGCACCAGCATCAACCGTGACAATTCCCCGCCGGAAACCACATCCTTGATTTTCCCGACTTCCTGTCCGGGATTGGATGAAAAATAAAATTCGATCTTGTCGGTGCCCTTTTCGGAAAAATTTTCCAGCCCGGGTTCGATTTCTTCCAGATTCACGATAAATTTTGCCCGCTTCATTTCCAGCTGGGCCAGTTCCTGCTGGACCATGGTATTTAATAATTCTGCCTTCTCTTTCCGGTTTTGCCTGATTTTTTCATTGATTTCCCGGTATTTCCCCAGCAACGCCTGAATCTCTTCCCGGATTTCCCTTACCGAAAATCCGACATTCAGCAAAGAATCTTTTTCCTGTTTCAGCTGGCGGCATTTTCCGAGCAAACCTTCCAGATCCAGTGAATATTTGGATTTCAATCGGTTCAACTTTTGCAAACGTTCCTGGATAGCATTCAATTCTTCATCATCATACTCAATCTCATTTAAAATCGAGGAAAGCAATGCCGAAAAATCCGGCAAAATATTGAAAAATGCCAGCACATCTTTCTGATACTCCACCAGTTCAGGATAAATCCTTTTTAAATATTCGATATCTTTTAATCTCTCCGAGATCTGGTTGTACAAAGAATTTTCACCCTGATGAAAATGATCGATCAGCACCTGGGACCTGGACATAATTTCTTCCGACGAGGTGAGAATTTTTAGGCGCTGTTCCAGTTTGCCGTCATCCTCTTTCTCCATTTTCAATTCCTCGATTTCAGAGATCTGAAATTCAATCAAATCCAGTTTTTCAGCAAGCTGGCTTTTCTGATTTTCCAATTCTTTCAGCAGTTTCATTTTGGCTTTCAACTCTGCGGAAATGGCGGAAAGTTCCCGCAACAACTCCCCGTTTCTGGAAAACTTATCCAGATAAATCCGGTGATTGGCGGTTTGAAGCAGGAAAATATGCTCATTCTGGCCATATATATTCAGCAAATTCTCAGCCT
>CAZOWT010000344.1:0-1797 GCA_964583345.1 uncultured Clostridia bacterium | reverse complement strand
AAGCAGATGGAATTCCAGCTTCTGCAGTCTTATAAACTGGCATCTCTGGGGAAACTTGTCGCCGGAGTCGCTCATGAGATCAACAATCCCAATACCTTTATCATGGGCAACATAAAGATCATAAAAGAATCTTTTGATGATATTTTCCCCATAACCGATCAATATTTTTCCGGTCATGATGATTTACAGATTGCTCGCTTGAATTATAAAATATTTAAGGAAAGCATACCGGTGTTGTTAAATGATATGGTCGAAGGCGCCAATAGGATTAAGAAAATCGTTGATGGACTCAGAAATTTTGCCAAAAAAGATGATGAATCATTTGAAGAAAATGTGGATATCAACCAGGTGATCCAGAACAGCACCCGTCTGGTGGAAAATCAAATCAGAAAAACCGCCAAGGTCAGGCTGAAACTTGATCCGGAACTCCCTGATATCAAGGGAAATATCCAAAAATTGGAACAGGTGGTGGTCAATATGCTGATCAATGCCTCTCAGGCCATTGAAAACAGCCGGGGGATAATCGATATCGAAACCCGGTTTGACCGGAAGAATGAAGAAATCGTTATTTTTTTCCGGGATAACGGGAAGGGTATTGATGAAAAATCTATTAAATCCATTTTTGATCCTTTCTTTACCACCAAACGGGATAAAGGCGGTACCGGACTCGGCCTTTCGATATCCTACGGAATCATCAAAGATCACGACGGCCGGATCGAAGTCGATAGTATGATTAACCAGGGTACGACTTTTACCATTCATATTCCCATACATGAGGAAGCCAAGCCATGATCAAAATATTGGTGATTGATGATGACCAGGCAATTCTGAATTTTTTGCGTATTTTTTTATTGCAAACCGGTAAATTTGATGTCCATACCCTGCAGGATAGTTCGCGGGCGTTTGAACTGCTCGGGAAAAATGATTTTGATATTGTTTTATTGGACATGGATATGCCCAATGTAACCGGTCTGGATATCCTGACCTTTATTCGGGACAACCATATTAATATCATAACCATTGTCCTTACCGGTGTCGAGGATATCGATCTCGCTATTTCAGCCATGAAACTGGGTACATTCGATTATATGCTGAAGCCTATCGAGGAAAAAAGATTAATCAAAGTTCTGGATTCCGCTATCGATAAACTGGGAATAAAACGCATCGAGTCGGAACCCAGCATGTCATTTACCCTGGAAGGCCTGAAACACAAAGAAGCATTTAAAAAAATCATCACCCAGAGTGAAGAAATTCTTAAAATATTCCATATCGTGGAGAAATTTTCCACCACTGATAATTCCGTTCTGATCTGGGGTGAAAGCGGAACCGGAAAGGAATTGATTGCCCAGGCCATTCATAAAATCAGCGACCGCAGAGAAAAAAAATTTGTCGCGGTAAATTCGGGAGCCTTTGCAAACGAGTTGTTTGCTTCTGAATTTTTTGGCCATTCAAAGGGATCTTTTACCGGAGCCATATCGGACAAGAAGGGATTCCTCGAAGATGCCAATGGCGGAACGCTTTTCCTGGATGAAATCGGTGAGTTATCCATTCCGATTCAGGTCAAACTCCTGCGAGTTCTCCAGGAAGGTGAATTCTTCCGGTTGGGGTCGACCCAAAACCTCAAGGTTGATGTTCGTATTATTGCCGCAACCAATAAAAACCTTTTCGAGGAGATAAAAAAGGGGAATTTCCGCAAGGATCTCTTCTTTCGTTTGAATATTAATTCCATATTTCTCCCTCCCTTGAGAGATCGAAAAGGCGACATCCCCCTGCTGGCGAATTATTTTTTGAAGGAAT
>CAZOWT010000343.1:0-1802 GCA_964583345.1 uncultured Clostridia bacterium | reverse complement strand
CATGAAATTTTTCAAGTTGAAGACAGAAGACCTGCTGGTGATTCACGACGACATCGAACTGGATTTCGGTATAATGGGATTCAAAAAGGGAGGAGGGCTGGCCGGTCACAACGGCCTCCGCTCCATTGCTTCCTGCCTGGGCTCACGGGATTTCAACCGCCTGAGGATGGGCATCTCGAAACCGGCTCATGGCGATGTAACCTCCTTTGTCCTGGGGAAATTTTCTCCCGATGAACAGGCCGTATTATCGATATTTCTGGAGCAAACCGCCAAAATCCTGGAGGAGAACCTCACCGAAGACATTGACAGCCTGATCAAAAAATATAAGAAATACCGTATTTTTCCGGATATATGATTTTATAAATTATCATTGAGGGGGTTATATTCATCAGCCACCCAATGGTACGGATTATTCTTAATATACTTTCTGAATTCGCAAAGTTCTTTGCCGTTCCGGATGATGTGATCATAATAATTGCGCTGCCAGATAGAGAAACCAGATTTCCGGGAAACACTTGACTTGAATCCGGAGACAAATGAAGATAAAGATCTGGGTTTCATGTGTAGGGGCGAATGGCAATTCGCCCTCTCTTGCTTGTCACCTTTTGCCTCTTCATTTACAGGCAAACCGCCGTTTGCCCCTACAAACTGATCTATGAAAATAATGGCATGGATATGATTGGGCATGATAACATAACTATCACAGACTACCTCCCGGCGGATAGTAAAGGATCTGATCCATTCAGTTTTCACAATCTCTCCGAAGTCATTCAACTTCATTTTATTATTTTGTATATCACCCAACATACATTCTTTTTCTCTGACACAAATGGTAATAAAATATTTTCCAGAGGAAGAATAATCATATTCCTTCAGCCTTATTGAACGTCTATGATGCCTTTCAGAATTATATTTCATTATTCCCGCAGAGGCGAATGGCAATTCGCCCTCTCTTGCTTGTCACCTTTTGCCTCTTCATTTGCGGGCAAACCGCCGTTTGCCCCTACATAGAACTTCTTTTATTAACTTCCAGGATTTTTCCGGAAATTTCCTTAAGTATCTTGGCGGCAACCCGGGCAGTAATGCCCTGATGGTCCCGAAGGGGATTGTATTCAACGATATCCGCCCCGATGATTGCCGACGCCTGAATATGTTGAATAATATCGATGGCCTGTCGGGTGGAAAAACCTCCCGGTTCCTGGTGAGACACACCGGGAGCGCAACCGGGATCGAGTGAATCCATATCAAAAGAGATATAAAGCGGATATTCAAATTTGATAACCTTCCCCGGGCGCCAGTCCTTCATTTCCTCCATGACCACCCCGAACCTCCCGGCCTGCTCTTTCTGATGGAGGTTGAGGGTGCGGACCCCTACCTGCAGGAGCCGGTTAACCAAACCATCTTCCATGATTCGGGCAAAAGGGGATGCATGGGAAAAGGGGTTTTCCTGGAACCGATGGTAAAGATCCGGATGGGCATCGAAATCAAGCAGGCAAAACCGGCCATACCGGTCATGGATGGCTTTTGCAATCGGATAGGTAATGGAATGATCCCCTCCCAGAGACACCGGCGCCTGAGCATTTTGGATGATTTCGGAAATGGCGCTATATATCCGTGAAAACCAGCTATCATCACCCCCGAAACAGATATCGCCGATATCCCTGAACCATGAATCCGCTCCCAGGTCAAATCCATTTTCAGTCCACAGATTGGATGCATATGAATGCAGGGCCCTACGGATCATGGCCGGCGCCTCTGCCGCTCCCTGCATAAATGATGAATGGGCATCAAAAGGAAATCCA
>CAZOWT010000342.1:0-1843 GCA_964583345.1 uncultured Clostridia bacterium | reverse complement strand
AAAAAACTGCTCAAACAGATTTCAGGAAATTCCGGAAAAAAGCCCTATTTGTTAAAAAGTAAATTTAATTAATTCGGTTGACAATTTTGATTTTTTTCGCAATAATCCTTTCTTCAGGAGAACGATATGATTTCAGTTCAACAAACCGAACATGTCCTTCAAATCAAGATCAACATTCCTCCGGTCAATGTTATCGACACCCAAACCTGCAGAGAACTGGCGGAAAAATTGGATCAGGCATCCCGGAATCCGACGCTGTCCGCGATCCTGATATCCGGAGAAGGCAAGTGTTTCTCGGCCGGGGCCTCGGTCGAGGAACATGAAGAAAAAAAGGCCCGGGATATGATCCTGGCATTCACCGATGCCTGCAAAAAACTTTATCAAATTCCGGTTCCCACCGTTGCCCTGGTGCATGGTTTTTGTTTCGGCGGCGGGTTTGAGCTGACCATGTACTGTGATTTCATCTTTGCCGATCCATCGGCAAAATTCGGGGTTCCGGAGATCAAACTGGCTTTTTTCCCTCCCTTTGCCTGTTCGGTTCTGGCCGGAATCGTAGGCCGGCAAAACGCGTCACATCTCATCTATACCGGAGATACGGTCGATGCGCAGAGAGCTTTTCAGATGGGCCTGGTGCAGAAAATCTCCGAGCAGCCGGAATGGCCTCAACTTGCCAAACAACTCAACAATACCAGCATTCCGGTGCTGACCCTGGCCAAAAAAGCCTTTAAAATCGGCCAGAAAACGACGATAGAAGAGGCCTTCGATGCCATTGCCAACGACCTTTTCGTCAACGATCTGTATAAAATAGAAGATGTCAGAGAAGGGATTGCCAGCTTCAGGGAAAAAAGAAAAGCCCAATGGAAACATGAATAGATTTCTATAAAATGTTAATTTGTTGGTCACTTGTTTCCCAGGAATCAAAGAAAGTATGATATCAATCCATAGGCCATTGATAATAAAAGCCGGTTCCGGATCTCCTGATTTTACAGCGCAAGAAACTTTTAAGATAACAAGACTTTTTTAAATAACGAATAATAAATTTCAAGAGGAGGGCAATATGTCTGAGATACTGTACCAGGCCAATGGGGAACATTCAGGAGTAGTCGCCTCTGAGGATGTCCCAACGGTTATGAAAGCGGTTGTGGCGCTAGGCAAAGAAGGTGGTGACAGGGATGGGAACCCTTTGGGATATGAATTTAAAGAAAATCGTGATACACCGCGACTCGGTGAAGGTGAAGTTTTGCTAAAAGTAGAATATTCGGGAATTTGTCATACCGATTTACTGTGTCTTGATGGGATTCTGGTTGTAAAAAACCCCAGAATTCCCGGGCACGAATTTGCCGGGACAATTGTTGCTGTAGCCCAGGACGTCGATAAGAGCTATTTGGATAAAAAGATGGTTGCACTGGCATTGTACGGTGGAACTGGCAGGCAGCCTAATTTAAGTAAAGACGCAATCTTCACCGGGGT
Organism: uncultured Clostridia bacterium; assembly: GCA_964583345.1. Classification (GTDB taxonomy): domain Bacteria; phylum Acidobacteriota; class Aminicenantia; order UBA2199; family UBA2199; genus CAZOWT01. The sequence goes on along the minus strand of CAZOWT010000342.1, from coordinate 373 downwards.
TGCAGTGGATGGTGGATTTGCTGAATATTTTAAAATTAAACCGGAATATCTCATCCCCATACCCGACGGCATTTCAACAGAACATGCGTTTGCAGCGGGCGATGCATTGATGACGTCGAGACATGCGGTTTCAAAATTTATCTCGGACTATGGGAAAGATGAAACGCCAACGGTTGTTGTTTTTGGTGCCACAGGCGGATTGGGGGTGGCTACGGTTCTTAACCTGATTGGGGCAGGTATCAATCCTGAAAACATTTATGCTATCGATGTAAGACAACAGTATCTGGATGAACTAAAAAACAAATTGGGAATTAATGTCATTCATTCACAGGGTCAAAAATTAGCGGCACAGATCAAAGAAATGGCTGGAGAT
>CAZOWT010000341.1:0-1902 GCA_964583345.1 uncultured Clostridia bacterium | reverse complement strand
TAAAGTAAGGCACCGTCCCCAGTTTTTTTTCAATATATGGCCCATTGAATACCCAAAGCCTCCTCCGAAAAATTCCTTTCTATATACCGATCTGCTTTCAAAACTGTCAGCATCAAAACATTTAAATTAAAATTTTAGAAAAATAATTTCAGTAAAACCTTATACTTTTTTTTCCACTTTTAAACATTTTTCTCCTTTTTCAGGGATATGTCCTTAAATCTTCTAAATATTTGTCAAAATTGGATGACTATCAGGTTATGGGTACCCATAACCTGAATATTTTTTATACATTTATTGACAATGGATATTAAAATCACTAATATTAAACCGGGATGAAAAAAGGATTTTCCTATGATTTTTATTCGGATTCAACGGTCGAACAGGATACAAATCCCAGATTGATCACGGTAAAGAGAAACACAAATGCCCATCTGGATTCTTTAATCATATCTAAAATTAAAAACCGGCCTATTATACCAGAATGTCATGATGCATCAAATCCTCCGGATTTTCCATTTTCCAGTCTGTATGGTTTGTGACGGAATCGAGATAAATCGTTTTTAAAATTTTATTCCGGCCGATAAAGATAAAAACGTATAATATATTAAAAGGTTTTTAAAAAATCATTGGAATTTCAAAGGAGTGTAGATGAAGACACGAAATTTATTCCCAAGTGTGATCATGGTTGTTCTTCAGATAATTTTTCTCGGCAGCTGCAACAGTCAGGATGAAAATGAATTGATACTCGAATCCTGTTTCAATGCGGAACTGGGTGAAACCATCTCGTGCGGGACATTTCAGGTGCTGGAAAATCCTCAACAATCCAACGGCAAGAAAATCGGAATTCATTTTGTAATTCTTCCGGCAAAGAATTCCCCTGTTGCTCTGGATCCAGTGGTGTACTTTATAGGTGGTCCGGGAGTGGCCGGGACAGGCAACATTCCCCGCTGGGCAAAGATGTTCGAGAAACTGCGTCAGGAAAGGGATATTATTCTATGGGATCAACGCGGAACCGGGGAATCGAATGCCCTGCCTTGTTTTCGAATCGGAAATCAAACCAGCGCCCAGACCTATCTGGGAGACATGTGCCCGGAGGATTATGTCAACCATTGCCGGGAGGAACTGGAAAAAAAGGCTGATTTGCATTTCTACCTTACCTCAATCGCCATCGATGACCTGCATTCGCTGCTGGACCAGCTCGGATATACGAAAATCAATTTAATCGGCGGTTCCTACGGGTCCAGATCGGGATATGTCTTCATGAGCCGCTATCCCCAACAGGTTCGAACTGCGATTCTATGGGCGATCAGTCCGCCAGAAATGAAATATCCCACCCGACTGGCCCCGGACACCGAAGCGGCAATGAACCGGTTAATGGCCGATTGTGCCGCCGATCCTTCATGCCATTCAGATTACCCGAACCTGGAGGATGATTTCATACAAATTCTATATCAACTCCAGCAGGGACCGGTAACCGTACAGATCACCAATCCCCTCAACGGACAGCCGGAAACCGTCCGATTTAATTACAATGATTTTACCACCGCCATCAGGAGCATGCTTTATTCACATATTGACGCTGCCTGGATACCTATTTATATTTATTGGACTGTTCACAATAATTTCGCTCCGATCGTGGAATATGCAGTCGATTATCAACATTTTATCAATACCACATACATGGATGGCTTGTATCTCTGTATTCAATGTACGGAACACGAACCCTTCATCGACCACAATCGGAACGCGGAATCCGAACTGTTTGATCGTGCGGAATATCTTATCTACATTGCAGGGATTCATCCCCATGATACGGCTCTTGAGCATCAGGGCGTATGTTTTGTTAGCGCCGTCTCGTACTTCTCCATAGCCGTGGATACCCTGATTGGTATCCAGCCGTAT
>CAZOWT010000340.1:0-1910 GCA_964583345.1 uncultured Clostridia bacterium | reverse complement strand
AACAGGGAATACCCACCGATAGCAAATTACATGAACTCGGTCTCGCCAGGATTTAACAAAAGCAAGAATCCGGTTCGGATGAGTATACGACCGAATAAAAATCAGGAGTGTTGAGATGAGCAAGAAACACGATCAACTGGCTGACCGTATCCGGCATCTTCAACCGGAGGGAGCATACGAGGTTCTGGCCAAGGCCCAGAGACTGGAGGCGACCGGCCGGAAAATTGTTCATCTGGAAATCGGACAGCCCGATTTCCAGACCTTCTCCAATATCGGAATCAGTGGCATCCGGGCCATTGCCAACGGAGAAACCCGGTATACGCCGTCGGCCGGAGTACCGGCTTTAAGGGCGGAAATTGCCCGCTATACATCCACGCGAATCGGCAGATCTTTTACTCCCGAACAGGTGGTGGTCGGCCCGGGAGCAAAACCGTTGCTGTTTTTTCCCATGATGGCTATCCTGGAACCGGGAGATGAGGTGATTTATCCGGATCCGGGCTTCCCCAGCTACCAGGCGATTATCAATACTATGGGAGCCAAACCCGTACCGATTCCGCTCAGAGAAGAAACCGGATTCTCTTTTGACATGGCTGAATTCATGAGCCGGGTAAATGAACGTACCCGGCTGGTCATTATCAATTCACCGTCAAACCCTACCGGTGGTATCATCCCGGAAGAAGATCTCGTTGCTATTGCTGAAGCATCCCGAAAATTTGATTTCTGGGTTCTGTCCGACGACATATACACCCGGCTGATTTACAGCCCGGAGCCGGTTCCCAGTATTGTCGCCTTTCCCGGGATGGAAGACCGAACCATTATCATGGATGGTTTTTCGAAAACCTATGCCATGACCGGATGGCGCCTGGGGTATGGGGTAATGCCCGAGAAACTGGCGGCAAAAGTTGGTTTGCTGCTGACCCATTCTGTCGGTTGCACCGCTGCATTCACCCAGATAGCCGGAATCGAGGCCCTTTCCGGGCCACAGGACCGGGTCGAAGAGGTTCGGCAGGTTTTCCAGAAAAGAAGAGACGCCATTGTTTCCGGATTGAATGCCATACCGGGCATCCGTTGCCAGAATCCCCGGGGCGCATTTTATGTGTTTCCCCATATCGGAGATTTTGGCCGTTCTTCGAAGCAAATAGCGGAATATTTGTTGGATGAAGCCGGAGTCGCCGTGCTGCCGGGCACATCTTTTGGAGATATGGGGGAAGGATTTCTGAGGTTATGCTATGCAAATTCGATTGACAATATCAATATCGCCTTAGAAGGCATGAAAAAGGCATTGAAAAAACTGTGAAAAAGAGTGAAAAAAAAACAGAATAACAAGGAGGAAAACATGGGTTTACATTGTCCTTTTTTGAGTAAAAAAGACATGCAGCAAATTGACGCGTTGAAGGAATCTTATGGTGGCGCAGCCGCAATCTCGGATGCGATCAAAAGCATGCGGGATTATCAAAAAAGGAAAAAAATTGCCGAGGAAAAAGGATTCGGAAAAATGCTGGAACAGGCCGAAGCCTATGCCGGGAATTTTGCCAAGGTGGAGGATTTTATCTCGCGGGAACATATCAAAACCACCAAGACGGCCCGGGCCACGGCTCAGGTTTCCGGTTTTCAGGGAGCCCCGGTTACACTCAGGGGAATGAAGCGGATTGCCGAAGACGGAGAGACGCTGGCTCCTACAGAATTTATTTCGGTGATGGCCCTGACTGAAGATTATGTGCTGAACGGGGAATTGATTACCACCCTGGCCATGGCGGAAAACATCATGGGGGGATCAAAATTCTGCAATACCAACCTGGTAGGGACACCGTTGAGCCAAAAAGTTTACAGCCGGCTGGAAAAAGTTACCGGCGAAAAATTCGAAACCTGGGAGCCGGCAGCGGGAATGAGGGCGCTGGTGCTGAAAAATA
>CAZOWT010000339.1:0-1920 GCA_964583345.1 uncultured Clostridia bacterium | reverse complement strand
TTTCGGGGCCGGGCTGGGTCTGGGCCTGCGCTATAAGCCCTGGCAACATTTCGGCTTTTACTGGGAATACAAATTCACCTATTCCCATCTTCACGGCATGCGTTTCGATGATTCGGAAGGTTCGGTGAGCATGGATTTTACCACCCATCACCTGCAATGGGGAATATCATATATGTTTTAAACGGAGGTACAGCGTGGCACCCAAAACATTAAAAATTACCATACTGGCGCTTTTGCTGTTTGGCCTGGCTTCCGGGCTGTTGGCACTGGAAAACATCCGGATTTCCGACACCACCGCGCTGAAGCTTGACCTGGTGTTCCGGGGGTATATCCTCAATGACCAGCGCATATACTGGAGCGGGCTGGAAACCTCATTCGGAGCCGAAGCCGCAGTCCGGGGAACCATCGAGAAAAAATTCCGGGGGGGAATGCTGGATGTGGAAAGTGAATTCTTCCTGAACCAGCCCTTTGGCCGGAACATCCTCACCGATGAATACCGGGAGGATTATATGGCCAACTGGCAAATCGAGACCTTCCAGATTTCCAAACTGAATATCGGCATCCGGCTGGGCAAGTGGACCATACGGGTCGGCAAGGCCCTGTCGCCATTCGGGCGCTGCTATTTTAATTTTTATTCCAACAACCTGAACTTCGGCGCCCCCTTTATCCGGACCGAGGCCATTCTCTGGAGGGAAACCGGGCTCCTGGTGCAGTACCGAAACGGCCTGTTTTCATTCGATATCGCCGCGGTCAACGGCGAAGAAAACCGGGACACCAATTCCAGCAAGGCCGGCATCGTCCGGCTGGGCCTGGGCAGGGAAAACTGGGGAGTCGGGTTTTCCTACAAGGAACAGGACGGCATCGGTTCCGAACAGCAGAAAGAGTACAAGGGCCACACCGGATTCGATTTCATGTTCCGGGTTTCAAAATTCACCGTTTCCGGGGAATGGATCTGGGACCGCTACGGCTTTCACCGTGAATTTGACGAAGAAGATATTTACTGGCCCCGGAGCCTCTATTTCCGGGACATTTTTTACCAGTACAAGACCCCGATAAAGGGCAAGGGCGGATACCTCAACCTGCTGTATGAATCATCACGGGTGGCGGTTAACGTAAACTACGGCGAGTATTACCCTCAGGAGATCGGCAATCCGCTGCACGACCCGCCCATCAAAAGGCTGGTGGGCAAGATCGCGGTCAGCCTGCTTGAAAATTTCCGGATATATTTTACCGGCATTCTGGAAAACCAGCGGGAAGAGGAATCCTGGAGTTCGGGCGCCAAACCCTACGCCATGCTCCTGGGCATCGAGTACCAGCTGTAGATGTTTTGATTTATATCTAACTATCTCACTCTCTTACTCTCTCACCTTTGATTCTTAAACTGAGGTAAAGGCAGAGGTAAAGGTAAAGTGTAAAAGAACTGGTTTTTTTTCTTAACCTCAACCTTAACCTTTTTATTTAGAAATGGAGACGATTCTGTAAAAGTAGTACGCCGTATTTTTTTCTCTTTACAACTTACGAAAACTAGAAGTTAAGAAGATAAGTAGTTGAGAAGTTAAGAAACAGCTGGGAGTAGGGAGTAATTAGAAATAATATTTCGTAAATTGTGAAGTGTGAGGACGTAAAGAGTGAGGGTTCAGCCAATCACTTTACTCTTTACATTTTACGCCTTACGTTTCACCTCTTTCATATTCCCTCGCACGTCCATAATAAATTAAAGCTTAATGCAAAAGTGAATCAAACGAACGGGCGGAGCAAACAATCTCCGGAACGGCTTGGGAATTTCACCCAAAATAAGGGGTGAAATTTGGGTAAACGCGAAGGCGTTATCATTGTAATTTCTCGAATGTCGAAAATTGGCGGACGGCTCCCGAAAATGAGCGCATTTTCGGGTAAAGTGGAGGAGACTGTTTGCGCAAG
>CAZOWT010000338.1:0-1956 GCA_964583345.1 uncultured Clostridia bacterium | reverse complement strand
TTCCTCGTTCGCTCCGGGGCACGCTCCGGAGATATCCCCTCGCGCGACCAAATGTTCTTTTAAGTTTTAGTAAATCTTTATCACTATTTACGATATACGTCTTTAACTGGTGAAAAAGTGAGAGAGTGAGAGAGTAAGAGAGTGAGAAAGAGAGCTTTTTTAATTAACTCTGAACCTAGAACTTAGAAAATAGAACTCCACTTACGATTTACGTAGATTTCTTTGCCTTATCACTTACAAACTCCGCAATCGCCGTTTTTTGACAGGTAGGCGCAGACACAGTTGCATACAGACCCGTCGGCCGCCATGCGGGGCAAACTGTCATAATTGGCCTTTGCCGCCGCAGTGGAATATTCATACGGGCAGTAAAAGGTGGTTTCCATTCCCAGATCCTCCGGTTCCCAGGGGGATCCCGGGCCGGTCAAGGGCGCCAGGTCAGAGCCGTTACTGAAACGCAGCGACAGATAATTCGTATAGATATAATCTATGGTATCAGAAGGGTGCTTATAAAAAAATCCAAAATGGAGATGGGGGTAACTGTGCTCAATGACGCTGTTGACGACCAGTTCCCCGATAAGCTGCCCCCTGGACAACTCCTGACCTTCAGTAACAAAAATGCTCCTTCGCTGTTCTTCAAGAACAGCGGCATCTGTGGTTTGAGGCTCAAAGTTGCAGACGATAAACCAAAAATCATTCATCTTCAGCACCACCACCAGTGTTACCCCGCCATCTCCGGATACGCTCTCCACGATTCTTTCCACCCGGGCGGCGGCCGGAGCAATGATGGGAACCCTGACAATCAGGGTTGAGGAAGGATCGTATATGGCGGCCAGGTCAATACCACCGTGAATCTCATTGTTTCCAACCGTGTCCCAGGGCTGAATACCAAAACAGTAGAATTTTTCCAGGTCGGCAACATTCTGTACCGGAAAATCCAATCCTTCCACGATTTCTACCGGTTCCGGGGACGTGCACCCGGCGGTCAACCAAATGATCAAGCAAAAGAAAAGAATAAAAGGAATCCATATGATAAACTTTTTCATCTCCTCAATACCTCCATCCAAGTGAAATGCCGTGATTAAGGGTTTACCTCTTTTTTAAATGATGATTTTCATTAACCCGACTTTCTCGCTTATTTCTTTTTTCCGGAGAACCGGTTGTACAACCAGGCAAATATCATACCTGCGATGAATCCGTCCGCCAGACCCCAGACCAGCCCGATGACACTCCCCAGTGGAGTGATCGAGTATCCCCGGTACACTTTCCCGACAAATGTCACTTCAGCGGTTGCCCCCTGGAAAAGAATAATCCACCAGGTGAGCAGAAACAGCCCCACACCCAAAAACAGGGCGCAGGTGAATCCGAAAGCCCTTACGTTGAGTTTCATGTCCGCACCTCCTTAATTTACTTTCATTGTAAAATCCAATGGAAAAAAAATCAAATTCAAAAAGAATGAACATAGAAGATAGAAAGTTGAAGATAGAAGTTTAGTAGATAAGAGGTTAAGAAGTTGAGAAGTTAAGAAGCAGTAAGTAGTAATTAGTAAGTAGTAATTGGTAAAAGAGGTTCTTTCAAATCTCTTTTTTCTCTAATCACCAATCACTAGTCCCTAATCACCAGTCACTGGCTATCGAATTATCTCGCTCACAAATTATTTCTGAAAAAAATCGATTACGGTTGAAACGAATCGCTCCGGTTCATCTACAAACATATAGTGATTGCTGTTTTCAAAAATGATATGTTCTTTTTTACCACTGTAGTTCGCGAAGCCTTTTTGCATTATGCAAAAGGGAACCATGATATCCTTGGCCCCGGTGATAGCCAGGAGTGGGGTATTGATTTCACTGACCTTTTCACTGATATCAATCGTTGACAGCTCGTTCCACATGGCGCCGGCGATCAGCATCGATTTTTGCATCCATTCCTGCTCGATTTTCTTGATTCCGGTGATGGAGA
>CAZOWT010000337.1:0-1966 GCA_964583345.1 uncultured Clostridia bacterium | reverse complement strand
GACAGTCAGCTGCTGAAACCGGCGGTTCCCGGCCCCCAGTTCGGAGTGGTTTTCTGTTATAACAGAGGGGATTATAAGAACCTGATCGATATCTGCCTGAAATCCGAACGCATCTATCGCGAGGCCGGATATCGAACGGTGTTGCTGAAAAATTTGCTACCCGAGAATCACAGCTGGTCAAGCGGCAGCAACCGGCGGTTCTGGCGGTATCTGCTGGAAGTGGGACGGGCCGGTTATTCCACCCAAAGATCAGGGTCCCACCCGTAGCCGATAAACAATCTCTCTCCGGTGCTGATCCGGCGAACATGCATGCGCTGGTTTGCTTCGCTGCCGAACATATGGACGGCAAAATCGGGAAGATTGGACCAATTGAGGCGGTAAATTTGTTCACCCGGGGGAGCCATCAACTCTCCGATCGGTTCTCCGTTTACCGCATTGTATATCCAATACCGGTCATGGGGGATGCCAAGCCAGGCCACCCGGTTGTCCGGGGCGGCGCAGGGCCGGCAGCTCTGCCTGTGGGAAATCTTTATCCGCCGGGATGAATCCGCAGTCGGTGACACAAAAATATCGGAACCGGTATCGTATACCACATATTTCCCGTTTCCGGTCATTTCGCACCAATCAACCACGTTCCCCCCGCTGTAAACGGTTCTGGTGATTGAAGGATCGTCAATCTTCACCAGGATGATGTTTCCCGTTTTCGATGGCCCCACGGCCCAGTCAGTCCCGTCTTCTCGCCACCAGCTCCAGCGGGATTCTTTGCCACTGTTCATCTGGGGATTAAAAATGGCTTTTTTTTTGCCCGAGGTATCACTGACATAGATGCGGTTGCGTGTGCGGTAAATAAAATTCCTGCCGTCCGGAGACCAGAACGGCCGAGGAGTCAGACCGCGCATTTTCCTGCCTCTGCCGCCTTCAACGGTGATGCCGGGAATTTTATACTGCCTGCCGGTTCCGAGGTCCAAAATAAATATATGAGGCGGAACGGCAAAAACGACCTTGCCCTTTTTTCCCCCGGATAAACTTTTCCAGCCGGCGATCATTTTTACAACCACGACATTTTCCGGTTTTTGGGATGGCGAGAAAGGTAAAAAAATAAAAAAGACAAAACCCCAAATAGCGGCAAACAGCAGGATGAAGGTAACCATTCCCCTGAGAATGATCATCCGGTGATGTTGATTTGGTCCGGCTAAAGACATCAGCATGTTTGATGGATATGACCTGAACTGTTTTTCCGGCCCGGATTCCCGGATGCCGGCTTTAAAAAAAACCGGAGAAACAGTAACTGTTTTTTTGTTTTTAATGGCATTGGTTGTTTTGGCCAAACCGGACAAATGGCTGTCCGGAAAATCATTATAGCAGAACCACCCTGACCGGTCAATTCAGGATTGACTGGCAGGCTTGAATGTGTTACCATTCATTTCAGTTTGAAGATGTTTGTATCCAGGTGAAAAAACAATGAATCGGTTGAAGGTTTCAGAAAGTCCGTTTCACAAAATCCGCAGGATTCAGTTGTTAATCCTGTTGCTTGTTTTTGTGTTTTCCAATCTTTCCTGCCATTTACGAAAAGTCAAAAATTACAATGTGGTGCTGATTGTTATTGATACCCTGCGTTCGGATCATCTCCCTTTCTACGGTTATAAAAAGAATACGGCCCCCTTCATGTCAGAGCTGGCCAGGCAATCCGTTGTGTTTAAAAATGCATTTTCAGCCTCGTCATGGACGTCGCCGGCAACCGCCTCAATTTTTACCTCGCTTTATCCTTTCCAGCACGGTGTCCTGCTGGGTCTGATGGCAATTCTCAAGGCCAATGCAGAAGATCCTTCCATCCGGGTCAACCGGATTCCCGAAGAAATAGAGACCCTTCCCGAGGTGATGAAGAAAAACGGTTTCCGGACCTACGGGGTCTCGGACAACCTGAATATCGGAATCAAGCAGGGATTTACCCAGGGTTTTGATCGCT
>CAZOWT010000336.1:0-1987 GCA_964583345.1 uncultured Clostridia bacterium | reverse complement strand
GTTTTGAAATTTGGAAATTTGATTGGGCCTTAATCAGGGAAAGAATTACCTGGATTTGTTCTTCTTATACAAAGATAGAAAATAATCAAATTTTTCGCTCATCCCTTCATCAAGGGACCATTTTTTTATCTTTCTTAAATCAATTTTATTTTCCTCAGCTACCAGCTGAGCCTGAACCAGTGCCTGCCGGTCATTCCAGTGGTAATAGGCCGCCAGTCTGTCCATCACACAATATGTGGGAGTGAGAAGTTTGAGATACTGGTTTTTCGAAACGATTTCTTTGAATTCTTTAACCGGCATTTTGCCCACTGAAAGCGGAGGAGCGGGAAAATCGATGAAAAAGCTGGTTTCCGGGTGTTTGAAATACCGGCCTTCCCGGTAAAAACCTGAACCTGAAAAAGCATTTTCCAGATCTTTCATGGAACTGTAGGTGATAAAATCCAGGTCAAAGGACTGGTATTTGTTGTCCGTATAGATGGATACAACTGCCCCGCCGGTCAGCACCGCATCTATTGAAGCCTGCTTTAAAACTTTTCCGACAAGTAAGGCAAACTCTTTAAGGGTCATTTCTTTATTGAGGTGAATCATTTTTTATTCCTTCTTCTTGGTCGGGTTCGCTTCCGGTAATATTGTTCCAGAATATTATCCGGAAGGTATTCGTAATTTCTGGCCAGCAGTTTCTTCAGCTCCTCAAGATACGGGCAGCGGGGATTCCACTGGTAGATTCGGACCTTTCCCATTAGGCGACTGGATAAAATACTTCCTTCCTCAAATTTTTCCAGTTGTTTTTGTACCATGCTCAGGGGCAGGGAAAATAACCGGGAGATTTCGGTGGGATATCCCTCTTCATAGACAAACAGATACATCAGCACATTTTCCGCTGTTTTACTGCCGAATATTACATTCAACATATTTAACCTCTAAAGTAGGTTATAACACCTATTTTGTAGGTTGTCAAGTTTTTTCAAAGGGGTCAGTTCTTGAATCTTGAATAATGAATTTCAATAATATTGGTGAAAGGGAGAGGGAAGGCGCTCAGAAACTTGGAAATTTTATATTTTTTGATTAGAATAAATATAAAGAGAAGTTCGATTTATTCATATAGATAAAACTGATATGGAAAAATATATAACCGCGACCATGCTTTACAACTGGGTGCAGTGTCCGCACCGGGTAAGTCTGGATTTGTTCGGGGATCAAAGTCAACAGGATGAAATCAGCCCGTTTGTAAAACTTCTCTGGGAAAAAGGTACCCTGTTTGAAAAGGAAGTGGTTGAAAAACTGGAAATTCCTTTTACGGATTTGAGCATGCTAAGTGGCGAGGAAAAGGAGAGGGCCACAATTGAGGCGATGAAGAAGAGAGATGAAATGATCTATTCGGGCCGGATTAAATCTGGGAAACTGCTGGGGATTCCGGATCTTTTAAAAAGGCACAAAAACGGATACATTCCCGGGGATATAAAAAGTGGGAAAGGATTAGAGGGGGAATCTGACCTGGAAGATGGAAAGCCCAAGAAACACTATGCGGTGCAGCTGGCCCTGTATACCGATATCCTGGAGCAGACCGGTTACCTTTCGGAACGGGTCCCTTTTGTATGGGATATCAACAACCGGGAAATTGAATATAATCTTGATGAACTTCAGGGAAAGAGGGATTTGATTTCTTTATGGGATGTTTATCAGGAAATCCTGTCTGATGTCGAACAGGTGATCGAAAAGCGAATGGAAACCACTCCGGCGCTTGCCAGTATCTGTAAATTGTGCCACTGGCGGACATTCTGCAAGAAAGAGGTTGAAAAATCGAATGATTTAACCCTGATTCCCGAACTGGGGCGATCTAAAAGAGATAAACTCATAACCCATATCACAACGGTTCGTGAAATGGCATCACTTGACTTGAATGCATTTTTCAGGAAAATCAAAGTGGATGGTATTGGATTTGATTCTTTAAAGAAGTTTCAAACCCGGGCGAAATTATTAAGCATTC
>CAZOWT010000335.1:0-1989 GCA_964583345.1 uncultured Clostridia bacterium | reverse complement strand
GTGATGGCAGTTCAGTTCTTCTCACTGCTGGAATTATTAATTTAGATTCCAACACATTATTGAATTCCGGAGTTAACCCTGATGTTCAGGTTCAAACCCATGATGAAGAAAAATTGTTGCCGGAGTGTGTCCGGGTACTTAACCAATTGTAATGTCATCTAGAAAACATTCATATAAAAAAAAATATGCGCTTTTTTCCCTTTTTGCGGTGTTTATTTTTATATCGCTACTGGCTGTTGTCATATTGGAATATTTGGATTTCAAAAGTGGGAAAGATTCATTCATTTTCGAAAAAATCATTCGCCTGGAAAGGGTGTCGGGGAAAAAGGATGATCCTCGGCATTTAAACCGGAATTTATTGAATTTTTTTAAGAAAAATAAATTCAAATATAATTATTTTTTAGATCAAAACAAGATTTATCACTTTAAATTGGATATTGATCAAAAAAAATTGGAAAAAACGGTTGCGGAAATTAAGAAGATTATTATCCAATCTCGTTACCACCTGGAATTATCTGAAGCCCAGAAACTACCTGAAAAAACCATATATCTTTATCATATTCAAAGAAAGAAGGACATAACGCACCATCTGCTGATTACAGGATGGATGGAAATTAAAAAGCCGGAGATTGAAAAAAAGGTTGATAACCAACCCAAAATAGCCTTTATTATTGATGATGTCGGTTATCGTGAGGGGATTTCACGGGAATTGAATAAATTAAATATTCCGATTACTGCCTCCATCTTGCCTGAGACTCCCTATGCGTTTGATGAAGCCAACCGAATAAAACAGTATGGTTTGCAGGCGATGATTCATTTGCCCATGCAGCCTAAAAATTCAAATAAATATTCACCGAACGGATATCGGGTTATCAAACCTGATTCAGAAAACTGGGAAATTAAAAATATTATTCGCTTTGCCAGGCAGGTTATTCCTTATGCAACCGGCGTTAATAATCATGAGGGCTCCCTGGTGACTTCAGAACAAAAAATCATGACCAGGGTTTTGAGAATTGTTAAATCCGAAGGCCTTTTTTTTGTGGATTCGCGAACGACTCCGGATACGGTTGCATATGAAGTGGCAAAAAATTTGAACATGAAGGCGGCGTTTCGGGATATTTTCCTGGATTCCAACCATTCTTATTTATTTTCAATAGAACAGATCCATAAACTGATAACCCTAGCCAGACATAAGAAAAAAGCCATTGCCATTGGCCATCCTTTTGATACCACCTTCCAGGCGATAAAAGATTCTATTAATATGATAAGAGAGCAAGGCATAAAGATTGTTTTTGTGTCTGAACTACTCGATTGATCCTCAACTGATTTATCGGGGAGGTTTGCAGGAAAGAAATAAAGGCTTGACAGGAATGATATAATAATTGTGACTGAAGTATATAAGTTATTTGGAATAATTGATTAAAAGGAGGATGAATGGCTAAAACAGAACAATTTGAATTCCAATCAGAAGTTAAACAATTGCTCGATATTCTGGTGTATTCTCTATATAAAAACAAAGATGTTTTCTTAAGGGAATTGATTTCGAATGCTGTTGATGCATTAAACAAGGTGCAATTTGAAATCATCGCCAATTCGGATGTTGGAGAGAAGGATCTTGATCTTAGAATAAACATTTCTTTTGTAAAGTCTCAGAACAAACTGATTATCGAAGATACCGGAATCGGAATGACCAGGGAAGAGTTGGTCAGCAATATCGGAACGATTGCCCATTCCGGAACCGTAGATTTTTTAAAGAAGCTGTCCGAATCAAAAGAGCAGAATCAGGTGGATTTAATCGGAAAATTCGGCGTTGGTTTTTATTCGAGTTTTATGGTTGCCAGAGAGATTCATATCTATACCAAGTCTTTTAAAAAAGATTCAGGAGCGTATCTCTGGAAATCTAAAGGAGATTCAAGTTATTCCATAGAAGATACCGCAAAAAAACAAAGGGGAACCAGAATAGAATTGTTATTAAAAAAGGAAGAGAGG
>CAZOWT010000334.1:0-1991 GCA_964583345.1 uncultured Clostridia bacterium | reverse complement strand
CTGGCCACCACCGACCAGATGGCCCCGGGCAGCAGGAAGATGAAGGCGAACCAGATGATAATTACCATCAGGAACCCGGCAAACCGGGATTTGAGGGTTCCGGCAATGGCGCCGGCAACAAAGAAAGAAAACTGCAGCAGCAGCATGACCAAAAGCTGGAGGCATAAAAACCGGTATTCCCTCCCGGTCAGGACCAGGTGGTTGGCCCGCATCAGCGCCAGGGACCCGGCCAGGGTTAACCCCACGAACAGCACCAGCAGCAGCAGCCGGGCGGCCATGACCGAACAGAAGAGTTTGCGGGGCGCAAGCGTCCCGCAAAGGAAGCGCATCAAATCCTTGTGCAGGAAGGTCTCGAAACCGAAAAACAGGGCCAGCAGCGTCCCGAAGAGGAAAAAAATGCCGGAGAAATCCTTGAACCCGCCCGATTTTTCGCTGAACAGGGTGGCGCCCTTCAGGGAATTGTAGATCTTCAGCACATCGGCCGAATCGATATTGGCGGTCAGGTCGGTTATCAAACTGGAGTTGACAAAGAGAATGCTCAGCTTTGATGGAATAAACAACAGCCTGAAGCCAATCCCGCCATACTGGGCATAATTTATAAAGAGCCGAACCTTTATTTTCTCAACCTCCTTGAATTTTTCTTTATTCCCGATCAGAGTCTGATATTCGTGAATTCCGCTCTGGACAAAATACAACGACAGCAGCAAAAAGAGCAGGAGGATGGCCACATTTCTCCGGGCAAAGGTCCGCCTGCACTCCAGCAGCAAAACGGTGTAAAACGATTTCACCGTTTTATTTTAATGAAATTTAAACTTAATTTCCAGCGATCTCGTAAAAAATCCGGGCCGCGGCCTGGCCAGATAACAGGCTGTCCGAGTAGGCCCGGTTCAGCGCCCAGAGAAATTCCACCCCGGGAACAGACCCGTTCTGCAGGGAATGCCGCAAAAACATCAGGCTGTCCAGAATTTGTTCGCTCTCCATCCAGGCGGAACGAAAAACCTCCCGGATATTCCCCTGCTTCAGGGCGGATATCACCGCAGCCTCGCTTTTGTTTCCCAGACTGCGTTCGGCCCGGAAACCGGTGTAGTCAAAATTCTTAAGCCTGGCAATGATCGCCGGATTGTAGGGTGTGTCGAGCGCCTTCTGGTAAAGTCGCACATAGGTTGCCCGGGTTTTTTCCATGTCTTGAAGCGCCAGATCGGTTTGCTTGAGCAGGGCCGGCATATTGGCCGGCTGCAGCCGCTGCTGCTCCAGTTCCCGGAAAACCACCAGCAGCCGGGAATAGGACTGCAGGAAATTGGACGCGCCGGTGATAATCAATTCCTCAATCGCTTTTTGCCCGTTCACATCAAACCCGTTTTCTACCGAATTTAGCTTTACCCAGGCCTGGCCCTGGACGGAAAATACCACCATCAGGGCAATCCCCAGCGCCCATCCGAATACCTTGTTTTGAACCATTTTTTTCATTTTTCCCTCCAATTTAATTTTGCATTTAATTAACCTTGAATTACCTGACAGGCCGGTTCGGTTTTCAGTCCGGTTCCCGAATGCAGTACACAATGCCCTCCTCTTCCGGTAAAATTTCACCGAACATTTTACCCGTCCTGTATTAAAACCGGATCATAGCGGGCTTACCGCCATGATCGACGAAAAGACATCTATATGATTGAAACCACAATCCCAAAAAAAGTGAATTCTATCAGACAAGGACTCTACTTTTCGGGGAAAAGCAACCCTGCTGTTCAACTGTCCGCTCATGCCAATGAATGCAAGGCAATAATGTTTCCAAAATCGGGAATAAGAGCGGAAACCCGCTCCAGATAAGCCTGTTCAATTTTTTGAAGGCCGTCTTTTTCAGGCATAGGTGTAGTGTTTTGATACAATTGAATTTCATCGAATCCCCAAAGATAGGATAGCTATGGATTGTCCCGATACAGCGAACCTGTATCATGATGATACACTTGGGTCAATTAAAGATTTCGGGGGTATCC
>CAZOWT010000333.1:0-2007 GCA_964583345.1 uncultured Clostridia bacterium | reverse complement strand
TGCCATAACCAAACAAAAGGAACCCATTCATGAGTCGGTTGAACCTTTTCTATGGCCAGTCTCGCTTCTTTGACTGCCCCTTTCCAGCTCCATAAATTAACCACCTTGTACAGGTTCGGCCAGGCACTATCAGGGGATAGTACTCTGGCCTGGTCAGACGTCTTTAAAGCTTCCGGATAGTCCCGTTCAAACCAGTAAGCTAATGCTAAATCAATAAGAATCGAAGCGGATAATGGATTCAATTCGCGGGCATTTTTCAGCACCTGAATCATATCCTGAAACCGTCCCTGAATTTCATAAATTGCCGCTTTGGCGGACAGAATAACAGTGCTGTTGTGAAGTCCCCTTTGGGCAATTTCCAATTCTTTAAGCGCTTTTTGCGTATCCCGGTAAAGAAAGAGATAGTAATAACTGAGAGCCAGATGAACCTTGGGGGATCCGGGGTTCAGGTCGATGGCCCGTTCAGCGGCTAATTGAGCTTTATCCTGCCGTTGTTGGGAAAGATCCAAATGAAAAAAGACCAAGCGGGCATGGGCCCGTGCCAGTTCAGCCCAGGCCAGGGCAAATCCAGGATCCAAGTCAACTGCCTTTTGATAATTCTCAATAACCGTGACCCACAGATTCTGAGTAAAGTGGGGCTGATTGATCAAATACTCCGCCTTGAGAAAAGCATGATATGCTTTTATATTCCTGGTATATGATTCCTCTACTGCTTTGCGTTCGCTATCTCCCAGGGTAATATTCAATTCTCTAACCACACTCTGGGCGATATCGCTCTGAACCTGAAAAATGTCATCGATCACACGGTCATAGGTGTCGGCCCAGATCAAGGTATCGTCCGCCACATCAATCAAATGGGGAGAAATTCGGACCATTTCCGGTTCTGTTGATGAGCGAGCCCAGCGAACAGTCCCTTTGAGAATATACTGAACTCCCAATTCTCGTCCGATTTCTCTGCTGGTTTTCCCGTTAATGGCATATTTGATCGCGCTGGAACGGGAAATCACCCCCAGGTTTTTCACCATAGCCAGCCGGGTGGTTATCTCATCATGAATCCCTGCGGTAAAATATTCATCGTCAAGCTGACCCAGATTTTCAAATGGGAGCACAACCAGCATCTTTCTGCCTGACTTCTGCTCTAACCCACCTCTCGGTAACCGCAGTATGAGAAAAATCAAAACAGATACCAAAACCAGAAATATGCCAGCAAAAACTTTCAAATTCATCGGGATTAATTTTTTCTTGACCCGCGATGGCTTATTTTTTTTATTCCGTTCCTCCTGCAGACATTTCAAATCAGACAACAATTCATCAAGATGCTGGTAACGAAACTGAGGTTTTTTAGATAGCGCCTTTTCTATAATGTACTCTAGTTCTGGGGGAATGCCTGATCGCAGCGAGGTAACCGGCACCGGTTCTTCATTCATAATGGCATACATAACAGATTGTTCATATTCACCCGCAAAAGGCAACCGGCCCACCAGCATCTCATAGAGTACCGCACCTAAAGACCAGATATCACTGCGATGATCGACTTTATCTCCAGAAGCCTGTTCGGGAGACATATAGGCCACCGTTCCCAGGGTGGACCCTTCCCTGGTTATCCTGGTCACCCCCTTGAGTTTGGCCAGTCCAAAATCCAGGATTTTGACCAAACCATCGTTGGTTACTAAAATATTGGCAGGCTTGATGTCCCGATGAACAATTCCTTGCCGGTGGGCTCTATTTAAACCTTCTGCCACCTGAATGGCTATATCCATAATTTCATTCAATGGCAAAAGACGCTCAGTAATTTTATCTTTTATGGTATGTCCTTCATAATAGCCCATCACAATGAACATCTGACCTTCTTCGGTTTCATTAATTTCATAAATGGAACAGATATTTTGATGGTCTAGAGCAGCGGCAGCCTTGGCTTCATGGACAAATCGATTTTTATCCTCCTGATTGACACCAGACTGAAATGGCAGGAATTTGAGGGCCACTGTCCGGTCGAGTTTGGTATCT
>CAZOWT010000332.1:0-2020 GCA_964583345.1 uncultured Clostridia bacterium | reverse complement strand
AATAGTAATTGTATTTAAGATAGTCCCCGTTGTTCAGCACTCCGTGCTGGTGGGGGTAGAGGGAGAGAAATATGGATGACAGGGCTGGCCAGGTGGATGACTGGGGGGTATAGGCATTCAAGAAAATGCAGGACTGGCCGGCCACACTGTCGATATTGGGTGAAAAACTGAATCCGGGATTTTCACTGTTTAATTCCCGGTAGATGCCCAAATAATCCGGCCGAAGGGTATCAATGGAAATCAGGATCAGGTCGGGAACCTTTTCCCTTCCAGAGGGAGGTGACGCTTCGATGATTCTGGGCAGGGTGATTCCAAAACGAATGTTCTTTTTTACTATTTTATCGGCCACTTTCACTGAAAAAGCCAGGTCATTGCCTTTTTTAATGCCGATGAGGGGATTGGAGAATTTAAAAAACAGGGCATTGTCGATCGAATAAGCCATGTCCCTGATATGGAATGTATGCGACAGGATGGATTCTGTTTTATCGGCTGACTTCTGGAAAATATTCAGCTCGGCCACCGGGAACTCACCGGGCAAACCGAGTTTTTCGATGGCATTGAAACCGGCAAAAAAAACCGAAAACTTCAAAGATCCGGATGGGACGTCTTTCTTAATTTTCCAGGCGAATGTTCTTCTCGCCTTCAGTCCGATAAAAAAAATCTTTTTCCAGCGAAAGGTATCCCACTGGCTCTGCTTTTTCTTCAATATCGCTGGTTTGACGGTGTCGAACTGAAAAATGTTCCCGGGCTTGAGGATACCGGATTCGGTCTCGTTTTTCAGGGAAAAACCAGGCGATGAATTACGGCAATTGTTGAGAAAAAATCCGGCCAGCGCCAGGATAATGATCACCAACAGGCTGGATTTTGGTTTATTTTGGGAAGCCATAAGCTTTGATTATAAGTAATTTACAGTGGTGAGTCAACTGCGGCATTCCTGTGCTTCGAACTGATGAATATGGTAAGCGGGGAACAGTATAAATGTCAAGGCATGTCCCTAATGGATGTAACCCAGCGACCTGAGGACCTTTTCGGCATCCTTGCGGGTTTCGTCATCGACCTGGTCCTGGCGGATAGAATTTCTGATATCCACGGGCGGGTAAGTCCTGCGAAACCGGTTGATCAAGGTGATCAGCATATTGGCTATCCTGCTGTTGGAAACCGTTGCTGTCTCCAGCGGATCGTTCAGAATATCGTAGAGTTCGATTTTTTTAATCGGGTAGAGGGTTTTGGCCTGGGTGTGGAGGGTAAGCTCCCGGGGATTGAAGATGAATTTCCAGTTCCGGTAATGGGCGGACATGATCTGGAATTCCCCGGTTCCGGCGTATAAAATCCGCTCCTCGAATGCCCGGCGATCTCCCCGGATCAGGTCCAGCAGTGAATTCCCCGCCAGGCTGTAGGGATAATCCCGGACACTTTTTTCCCCGGTGAAATAATGGACCAGGGTGGGGAAGATATCCATCAGGGAAACCGGTTCTTTCAGGATAAGCTGTTTCTTCTGGCCGGGGAATTTGATGATCAGGGGAACCCTCAATGATGTGTTGTAGATGGAGGGGTAGTGGTAAAAGTAGCGGTTGTGCTGGTAAAGGTCCTCGCCGTGGTCGGCGGTAATGATGACCAGGGCGTTGTCCCACAACCCGAGGTTTTTTAACTGGTCGAACAGTTTTTTAAGATCGAAATCGAGCTGGTACAGTTCTCCGGCGTAGAGTTCCTGAATGTAACTGACCGTATTGGCATGCAGTTCCTTTTTGGATTTCATCAGTTTATCCAGATTGAACAGCCGGAATTTCCTGGCCTGATTGTCAATGGTATCCATCACCCATTTAGCCGGCTTGTAGTTGGCATGGACGCCCAGGAAATGGTACCAGTGAAAAAAAGGTTCCCGGCTTTTCAGGTCATGAATTTTTTTTAGGGCAAAGTTAATCAGCTGGAAATCCTTGTTGTAAAAGCTGTATTTTTCCTCGAATCCGGGAATATTAAGCTGGAAAGCGTTTCCATTAGCCGAAAAGGTCCGGTATCCCCG
>CAZOWT010000331.1:1008-2038 GCA_964583345.1 uncultured Clostridia bacterium | reverse complement strand
CAGGAAGAGGGAAAATCTATAGCGGTACTCCCATTTGTCAATATGAGCGCCGATGCGGAAAATGAATATTTCAGCGACGGATTAACCGAGGAATTGATCAACTCACTCACCCAACTGAAGGACCTCCGGGTGGTGGCCCGAACCTCAAGTTTTGTTTTCAAAGGCAAAGAAGTTGATGTGCGGGATATCGGCAAACAGTTGAATGTCACCCATGTTCTGGAGGGAAGTGTGCGCAAATCCGGGAAGAACATTCGCGTCACCGCCCAGTTAATCGGCATCCGGGACGGTTATCACCTGTGGTCTGAACGCTATGACCGGGACCTGGAGGATGTGTTTGTCATTCAGGATGATATCGCCCGGGAGATTGCCAACAAATTGGAAACCACATTCAAGAAGACCGCCACATTGGCATCCGAAGTCGCGCCTTCAGATATGGGAGCCTATGAATTGTATCTTAAAGGACGGCATCATTTCCATAAATTTTCACCTGAGTGGATCGAGCAAGCCATCGATTGTTTCTCAAAAGCCATTGACATGGATCCGAATTTCGCCCCGGCCTATGCCGGCCTGGCCGATGCCAATGTTTTCATTTCCACACCCTTCGGAAACCTTGAGAGTAAAGTGGCTATGCCCCGTGCCAATGAGGCCGCCAAAAGGGCCCTGAGCCTGGATCCCCAATTGTCCGATGCCCATGTCTCACTGGGGGCTATCGCCACCTTTTATGATTGGGACAGCCAAAAAGCCCATCAGTATTTTCAGAAGGCCATCGAGTTGAATCCCGGCAACGCCAATGCCTACTTATGGTACGAATTTGTCTTTTCCTTGCTGGATCAGAATTTTGATCAAGCCCTTAAGCAGCTTAACATCGCCCTGAATTTGGATCCACTCAATCTCCTGGTCCGGCTTCGTATCGGTTATATCTATGTGTATAAATATGACTTTGATACCGCCATCCAATACTACCGGCAAATCAATAAAGCTCATCCGGATAGTGTGGCCGGCTACCATGGCCTGATGGACATCCATGGGG
>CAZOWT010000331.1:0-998 GCA_964583345.1 uncultured Clostridia bacterium | reverse complement strand
TGAAGGGAGACTATGAATCGGCGATTAAATATGGAGAAAAAACAGTCAAGCTGGGTAATTTCGGACCTCCATTTGTGGGAATTCTGGGATTGAATTGCGCCCGGGGCGGGAAGACAAAACGTGCCAGAGAGATGCTGTCTATGTTGCTGGAAAGAGAAAAAAAGGAATATGTGTCTCCCTTCTGGATTGCGGTTATTTACATGGGGCTGAATGAGAAAGAAAAAATGTTTGAATGGATGGATAAGGCTCTGGAACAGCGAGACGGAAATCTTCTTTACACCTTTGCCCCTCCTTTTGACCCGATTCGAAAAGACCAAAGGTTCATTGATCTCCGAAAAAGAATGGGATTCAACAAATGATCGGCAAAAGCATATCCCATTACCATATAATTGAGAAACTGGGCGAAGGGGGACCTGTCCTCCGAAGCCCTGATGATATCGAATATAAACGGTGACATGGATGATTGGGACCACCATTTCTCACTATAAAATACTTGAAAAGATCGGCGAAGGAGGAATGGGGAAAGTCTACCTGGCTGAAGATACCAAACTGAAACGCAAAGTGGCCCTGAAGTTTCTTCCGAAGGAATTCACCAGAGATAAGGATGCACTGGAGCGGTTCCAGCGGGAGGCCCAGGCGGCCGCAGCATTGAATCATCCCCACATCGTCACCATATACGAAATCAATGATCACGAAAATCAGACCTATATCGCCATGGAATACGTGGAGGGCCAGACATTGAAGGAGAAAATCGCCCATGGCCCCTTGCCCATCGCAGAGGTGATTAATTATGCCACCCAGATTTGCGAAGGTTTGTCAAAAGCCCACGAAGCCGGTATCGTTCATAGGGATATCAAGCCTCAGAATATTTTAATTAATAAAGAAGGAAAAGTTAAAATACTGGATTTCGGCCTGGCCAAACTAAAAGGGGTATCCCAGCTGACCCGGGAGAAATCCACCCTGGGCACCACCCATTACCTGTCGCCGGAACAGGCCCT
>CAZOWT010000330.1:0-2044 GCA_964583345.1 uncultured Clostridia bacterium | reverse complement strand
TGCATCAGAATTGAAAGCAAATTAACTTATTTCCGTTTATAAGCGGCCATGCGGCTGTCAATTCCTACTTGACCTTGACATCACAGAAATTCCGGTATCTTGAAGCCGTCAGAACTTCTTCGATCACCACATCAAAATAATAGAATCCTTTTCCTTTCGGTGTATAGGGAATTTTGAATTCGATTTTCTTTTGCCCGAGAATATCTTTTTTAGGCAGGGTCAGGGTTTTTTCCTGGGAAATTTGATCGATCTTTTTATAATTCCGGTAAACAAAGATCTGAATCCTGAATTTTGAGGTCATGTTTTCTCCCTGCTCCTCGAAACTGAGTTTTTTAACCGGAATTTCAACCAAAATGGCATCTTTCTGGTAGCGGGCGTCGAACTTGAATGCCCGTTTGAGTTCTTCCTTATTCCGGAGATCCAGTGTGAACTTAACCATGTCCAGTGTGGTGAGCAGGGTTGCCGGAATTTTCAGTAATTTTAATTTCCCGAATCCGTCCATATCGACGAAAACCAGATAGAGCTGGAACCGGTAGTAAAACCATCTTTCCATGGGATATCGCTTGGTTCCTATCAGTGCACCGGTTTGGGGATTTGTGCGGCTGTAGTCCCCGAATTCTCTCCTGTCGGGAAAACCCAGCTGGAGAAGAATCCGGCCTCTTTCGGTGTCCCATCCGGTATCGGAACCGGTTCCTTCTCTGAACCAGCGGTTGGCATAGGCGATTCGCTCTTCAAACTCGCTCTTGTTTTCATTCTCTTCGGTATTCGGAGAGGGATCTCTTTTTTCCCAGAATTCCCTGACAAATTCCTGCTTGGATTGATGGTCGGGAAGGTGCTTGTATATGGACTGTTCCTCTTTGGTCATGATCAATCTTGCTTTTTCAAAGAATGAGTCGAATTCGGGATCCTTGATAATATTCTTCTTGGGTCCGCACCCGGTCGCGGTTATGATAAAAATAGTCAATGCCACGGCGTATATTCTTTTCATATCGCCTCCTTTTCAATAAAAATGCCGATGAAACTTCCTTTCATTATACACCATTTTCCTTCAGGATAAAATTCAATCAGAATTTTTAACCGAAGCTGTTTTACCTGAGAGTGAACGTGAATCCGATATTGGCGGAAAATCCACTCAGGTCGAGTTTTTCGAACCCTTCAAAGAATGAGGAGAGCTGGCCCTTCAGGTAATGGTACTTTGCCTCGAGAAATACCCCGAAAGCCGGATTGAATTTAAAACCCATGCCGGCCCGGGCATTGAAACCCAGACTGTATGTATTGGTTTGTGCATAACCTTCCTGCACGGTCAAATCGTCGAAATTGATAAATTCTCCCCATTGGGCGTATCTCCAGGCATACAGCCCGGTCCCCGCCCCGATAAACGGATAGAACCTTTTGCCGCTGCCCAGGGGATAAAGTTTTACCCCGGCCTCGAAAGCGGTGATTCGAAGAGATAGATTTTGATATATTGGTGTTCCGTCTTCATGTTCCCAATCTTTGTACTGGCTGGCAATTGATTTTTGGGTGATGTTGCCTTCAATGGAAACAGACAGGATTTTGCCCAAATAAAATTCATACTCTGCTCCATACAGAACATCGAGCATATCCTGTTTGTCAAATGCCAGGTTTTCCATGTTGATTTGCCACAGGTCGGAATCGAGTGACAGCTGCATCAAACCGATCTTTAGCGAAAACCCCTGGCTTGCCATGGACAGGGACCCCAAAAGCAAGGAAAGCCATATGATAAGGATTCTCTTTTTCATGTTCTCCTCCTCAGGGTTAACAATAGCAATTTCATTGCCAGCGAAAAACCGGTTGAAGTTATCGGAAATGTCCTTCAAAGAGGACACCGGAATGATTGCGTTATCCCGCGGAACAGATACCATTCCAGGTTTTTGAATTTACCCCCGGATGCTTTCAATGATTTTTTCGATCTTGGGGACTGCGTTGAAGCGCTTGATTTCCCGGCCGTTTTTAAAAACGATAAAGGTCGGAACGCCCAGGATAAATAATTTTTGCGCGATTTCGGGTTCATCAACCACATTGA
>CAZOWT010000329.1:0-2070 GCA_964583345.1 uncultured Clostridia bacterium | reverse complement strand
CTTCTCAGGCAGACCATGAAAAAACCATGGGTAACCACCAGAATTCTGAAGTGGTCTTCATTGGTGCGGCAGAACCGGGTATAGAAATCAATTGCTCTTCTGGTTGTTATTTTCCTGGACTCGGGTTGCGACCCTGTGTTAAACCACCATTGTATCCTGGCTGCAAATGCCCAGAAAGCCAGAGGCAATTTGAATCTGGTTCGGATCGCAGATTTGAGGGGGACTTCTATGAGCAGGTCGGTCCGGACTATCTTTTTTCCCGCCATGATTCGTTCGGCTGTCTTTGTCGCCCGGCTCAGGGTGCTGCAATAACAGATATCCCAGTCGGAAAGTTTTATTTTTATTTCCGGTATTTTTATGGGCGCTGTATCATATGTGTCCATGTCCCGGTCAAAAGCGGCCGAATCACTCCACGGTTCAAAGTGAAAGTCTACCGGATAATGTCTCATTAATGCGATTTCCATGGATTTAGCGGTTTAAGCGAGGCTGGCATTTTTTACCGTCCCAAGGAATCCGGAACAGAAAACCGGTGTGTTTTCAACTCTCAGCCGGCCTGCCGTTTTCTTTTGCATAGTTTTGCACCTGGGTGAAAACCCTCAGGAAATTCCCTCCCAGAATTTTGCATATATCCTCCCGGCTATATCCCCTTTTGAGCAGATGGTAGGTGATGAGTGGAAAACCGGAAATGTTGTCCAATCCCCGGGGATAGCTGGAAGCGCCGTCATAATCAGAACCCAGTCCCACGTGATTGACTCCGACCAGCTTGACTACGTGATCGATATGATCGATCAGCATATCGATATCGGGTTGCGGCGGTGCGTATTTTATCCAGAGTTGAAACAGTTCATTCCAGTACCGGTTCTGGTCATCCTTGTATTTTTTCTTGAGTTCCGCTCTTTGCGGGGCGATTTTCTTAAATACCTCGTCAGCCGCTTTTTTGAAAACCGGATCCAGAAAAGAAGAGAAGAAATTGATCTGAATAACGCCGCCGTTGTCTGCCAGTCCCCTGATCATCTCATCGCTTAGATTCCGGGGAGAATCGCATATGGCTCGCACGCAGGAATGGGAGGCCATGACCGGAACCCGGGAAATTTTTAAGACATCCCAGAATGCCTGGTCGGAAATATGGGAAACATCAATCAGCATACCCAGGCGGTTCATTTCTTCCACCACCTTTTTGCCAAAAGGGCTGAGTCCGTTCCAATTGGGTTTCTCGGCGGTGGAGGAATCGCAGATATCATTATTTTTCATATGGGTGAGGGTAATATATCGAACACCCAGCCGGTAAAAATCTCGAAGCAATCTCAGGCTTCCCTCGACCGGACCTCCGTTTTCCATGCCGATCAGAATGGCCCGTTTGCCTTTTTTTTCGATGTTGATGATATCACCGGCTGAAAAAGCCATTTCAGCCAGTTCAGGATGAGCTTCCACCTGCCGGTATATTTCATCGATCATTTCCAGAGCTTTTTTCGACGGGTGCAGTCCGTCCAGTTCATTGGAAATATATACCGCAAAGAATGAAGCATCTACACCGCCTTCCTTCATGCGGATCAGGTCCACATCGGTTTTGTCCTGCTTTTGGCCGATGTCAATATCCTGTTCGATCATCGCCATGGGGGTATCGCAATGGGTATCCACCACGGTCGCCTGATCATGAATCAACCGGGCCTTTTCCCATAAAACCGGATCAATCTCCCGGCTGGTGCTGGAAAACAGGACGGTAATGCTGATTAAAGCAATGAAAACAAGGGCGATTTTTTTCATGATTTTAACCTCGCTGCCAGAACACTGTTCATTTTTCATAACAGATTGAGCTTGAAAAGTCAAGGAACAAAGGGCAAGAAACCTTGGAGCTGCATATATGATTTCAGGATCTGATCGAATTGAAGAGAAAAATATTTTAAGTTATACTATTCTTTCGTATGAGAACCAAATCCAGAATTCTGATTGCCGGTATCTTGATGATCGTGATCGTTTCGGTTGTGCTGGTGGTTAACGGCGTTCATCAAAAAAAACCGGGAGAGCAGGTGCTCATTTGCATGGGTGACAGTCTGACCGAAAGCGAATTCG
>CAZOWT010000328.1:0-2093 GCA_964583345.1 uncultured Clostridia bacterium | reverse complement strand
GAGACAATGAACCTGGTATTGAAATCCATATCCTGATCCTGCCGGTAACCATGGGATTTCCTCCGGCATCGAATTTAACCACCCGCCTGAAGTTGACATTTGTTCCCAATTCAATTAATAGATAATGGTGCAAGGGACTACTCTATGATATCTTTTTCAGCCATAAGATTCTGGATGGGAAGCATCAGGCAACATCTGGGAAGAAAGGGCCTGCACTAGATCTGGCTGAAATTGATTTCATCCCTGATTCAGGCAGGGAGTGAATACTTGGTGGCCCTGATTCTGATAGCCATTCTCTACGCCATGCAATTGGTTGAAAAATCCATGCTTCCGAAATGGTTCCCGGGCCACCATATCCGCCTGACACCCTGGGTGATCTGGATGATATTGCTGGGTGTCGCTATTCTCCGGGCTGGGTGCCATTTCTTTTCTCGTCACAGCAACCATGCCATACTCGAACTGGTTCGTGCCAGGTTAAAATTTTCCGAAGCCTTCCGGCTTCTAATTTTGGAAAGGGAATCATCACTTTTCATCAGTCGGTTAAATACCCACATGACGGAAATCATTCCCCGGGCAGCAGACTATGTTTACTCAGCCATCGGATTAGCAGCCACCATGATACAAACCACGGTGCTGGCCGCCGGTCTGGTATTTTTGGCATGGAGGGAGACCATCGTGGGCCTTTTCTGTCTTGGCCTGGCTGCAGTAATAGTGACCGCCTTAGGCAAGAAGGTCAGAAGGATGGGAGCCATGATTCCCATGCAGCATCAGCGTCTTGCACGAATCTTGGTCAAGATATCCCGAAACTGGCTGCTGATTCGTATTCTGAAGCTAAACCGCAGGGAATACCACCATTATCTGAACTCGGTTTACAATTATTTCAGCTTTAGCCGAAATACATCCCTGTTGCGTAACGCCGCTGTGGCCATTCCTCCATTCATGGGAATCCTGGCACTGGCCATCATTATTCTCTCCAGCCTGGAGTTTTTTCACACCCATCCCCTTAAACTGGTGGCGTTCATCTATCTGTTCATCCGATTCACCCAGTATCTGGTACAGATCACCGACCTGTATTCGGCCATGCACCAGTTTCACCCCCAATTCAGCGAATCGAGCCGTTTGCTGGCCTCCATGTCTGCTAACGAGCGGAAAGCGGCGTTTCAACCCGCCGAAAACTTATTTATATTCAAAAAAATCCGGGAAACAATACCGGAAATCCCCGAATTATTCAGGGAAGGAATAAACGATTTGGATCACCGGACAGCCGTACCGGATATCAAACTGATGAATGTGACCTTTACATGGCCGGGTATGCCCCATCCCATTATCAATAATTTTTCATTGTCAATCAGTCCCGGAATGCGGTTCGGCATCATCGGTCCCAACGGTTGCGGCAAAAGCACTCTGCTGGGGATCATTCTGGGAGTGCTTTCCCCAGATACGGGTTCGGTACAGCTCGGAGGAATGGAGCCGTCTCAATACATTGCGTCCACCAGGGCCATAGGATATGTGGGTGAGGAGCCTTTTCTGGTGGAAGGTACCGTCCGTGACAACCTGACCTACGGCCTCGAAATGGAAATATCTGACCGGGAACTTTGGGAAATACTGAAAACCGTTGGACTTGATATGACCATTCTCAACACCGGCAAGAGGCTTGATCACCACATTAATGAGAATGGAGAAGGCCTGTCAACGGGTGAACAACAAAAATTATCCCTAGCCAGGGCATTTCTTAGGCAGCCCAAATTACTGGTTCTGGATGAACCTTCATCCAATATCGACTGGAAATCAGAAACCGAAATTGCTGCCATTTTAAAAAAATGGGGGGACACCTGTACGATCTTGATTGTTTCTCATAAACCCGGAATCCTGACAGCCGCCGATGAGATCCTGAATCTCAAACCCGATATGAAACCCGCTGAACCTCCGGCAAATGCCCGTCACCGGAAAAAAACATCAAACTAAAATCTATCCAAAAACTGGGGACGGTGCCTTACTTTATTACTTTTTAACTTTTTCTCTTAGTTTGGCATCTCTGTACAGTTTTGGTAAGGAGTTGATCTGAAGATTGGTATACAGAGGTAACTCAACTA
>CAZOWT010000327.1:0-2112 GCA_964583345.1 uncultured Clostridia bacterium | reverse complement strand
TGCTAACCGAATGGGAGAAAAATATCCGGGGGAAGAATCCCTATACCATCAATGTCTCCGAAGATGAAAACCGGGTCAGGGTGCTGACCATTCACAAAGCCAAGGGCCTTGAATTTCCGGTTGTCATTGTTCCCTTGAAGGGGAAAAAAAGCCGGTGGGATAAAAACCTGTTCTGGGATGAGGGAGATTTTTATCATGTTTCCAAGGAATACGCCCGGATCAATCCCTATTTAAAAACCCTGTATCTGAATGAAATCGAAAGAGGGTTCATCGATGAACTGAACCTTCTGTATGTGGCATTGACCCGGGCCAAGGACGCGCTGTTCGTTCCTTTCATTTATCAGCAGCCCAGCCGTCCTCTTTCGCAGGATTCTTTTAGAAAATTCAGGAGTTTTTCCGAAATAATGGCCAACCATCCCTGGATCAGGGATAAACTGAATTTGGGGACGGCCCCGGAAGAGGGTGACTCCTGGAAGGAATGTTCATTGGGATCATGGTCTTCCCGAACAAAAGAGCCCCGCCAGGCCGGACTGGCGGAAAAATATTTGGCCGTGGAATCCAAGAAAATAAGTACTTCCGGGTGGCAGAAAGAATTTCTGGTTTTTTCATCTTCCGATCTGTTCGGAATCGAGGAGAAAAGGTCCATTGAAAGAGGGGAAGCGATCCATCGCCTGCTTTCCCGTATTGAGCGAATACCGCGAAGAGAAGCGATTGAAGCGGTAGTAAAACCGATTGCCGAAGCTGAAAAAATCAATGACAAAGATTGCCGGATATTGATCCGATTTCTGGAGAGAGAAGATGTTTTTTGCTTTTTTCACGGTGAAATTGAGGTTTTTAATGAGAAAGATATCGCCGGGGTTATCAACGACCGAATCGAATACCGCCGGGTGGACCGCCTGGTGTTGACCGGGAACCGGGTTATGATTATTGATTTTAAGACCGGTTCCAATAAAACCGAGGAACATGTCCGGCAGATTTCCGAGTACCTGCGGATTTTAGAGCCCCTTTTCGCGGGTAAAAAAACCGAAGGTTACCTGTTGTATCCGGACCTGGATGTGGTGGAGCGCGTGTGATGTTGAAACTGATCGAAATGGGTCAGGACCTGGTTCAGGCTACGGTTGACGAAATCGTTTCCGACGGGGTCCGGGATTTTTCCGGAATAACAGTGGTAGTCCCTTCCCAGAGAATGCTGTTTTTTATCAGGGACCGGATTAATTCCCGGGTGAAGGGATCTTATTTTCCGCCGGATCTGACCACCATTGATCATTTTGTTTTCCGGCTTTTTGATGCCAATCATCCCGGTTTGGCCAAGGCCGGCCAGATGGAATCGGTTCTGGCAATTTATAAAACCATCCACCGGATTTACCAAAATCCCGGTTATCCCGGGGGCAAAGAAAATCATCATTTCCCGGATTTTTTCCCCTGGGCCCTGATGATTTTAAAGGCGGTGGAAGAGTTGCTGATTGAGGGGAAATATTCCGATCGCCTGAATCAGGAAATTTTCGAAGAATTTGCCAGTCTGGGTGAATATCATCGTGACTATAAGGATTTCATCGGGAAATTGCCTCTGCTGGCGGAGCAGTTCAAGGATCATCTGCTGAGTGCCGGACTCTATTCCCGGGGAATTGCCTATAAAATGGCTGCCATTCTGGCAGAAGCGGAGAAGTTGCAGATTCCCAAGAGGAAAATGATCATTTTTTCCGGATTGAGTGCCCTGAATGCCTGTGAGGAAAAAATCCTGAAATTCATCATCAGCAGTCAGAATTCACGGTTTCTGGTCAGATGCGATACCAGCGCCCTTGGCAGACAGTCAGCGCCATTTTCACAGGTTGATAAAATGCTGCAAAGCCTTAATCTGGAAACGGTTCCTGCCCGGACGGGCAGCCCCGAATGGAACCGGTTTTCCGGCAAGGTCAATCTGTATTGCCTCCCCAACCAGGAATCCCAGATGGTCCAGGTGGCCGAGATACTGAAGGCCATTGTCGTTGCCCGGAGTCATCCGGAGGACCTGAAAAAAATTGCCGTTATTTTGCCGGATTCGACTTCGCTCATTCCCTTCATTCATGGCGTGGTATCCCGTTTTTCACCGAAGCAAAAGCAGATTCCGTTTAA
>CAZOWT010000326.1:0-2113 GCA_964583345.1 uncultured Clostridia bacterium | reverse complement strand
TTCAACTCTTCTGATTGAAAAAGGAGATATCGGAGGGCTGCTGAGGAATGGCCGAAAAATTGAGAATTATCCCGGATTTTTCCCCGGCATGTCCGGGCTACGGTTGTCAGTGGTTTTAAAAAAGCATCTGATTTCATCTGCTTGTCCGGTACTGAATGAAGAGGTCGTGGACCTGGATTATGACCAAAACGCAGATCATTTTTTACTAAACACCTCAAGAGGGAATCTATATACCGCTCCGGCGGTGGTGGTGACCAGTGGTACCCGGCCTCGGGAAATGAGCCTGGTTTCTTCTTTGAGCCATAGGTTGAAAAAAAATGTATTTTTTGAAATTGTTCCCCTGTTAAAGCTGAAACAAAAAAAAATTGTCATCATAGGCGCCGGCGATGCCGCTTTCGATTATGCCTTGAACCTGGCCCGCTTTAATGATATAGTGGTGCTCAACCGGGGGTACAACATCCGGGCCCTTTCCCGGTTAAAGGATGAAGTTATGCAACACAAACAGATTCACTACCTTGAAAATGCTGCGGTCCAGGATATATCGGTTGGAAAAAAATTGGCTTTGGCAATCCATATACATCAGAACGGCGCCTCAAAAGGTATGGAAACGGAGTTTCTGGTATGTGCCACAGGACGGCTGCCCCAGAAGGATTACTATTCCTCCCGGGTAAAGCAAATGGAAAAAAAATTGATATCCGGCAAACGGTTATACCTGGCCGGGGATGTAAAAAACCGGGGATTCCGCCAGGTTGCCATTGCTGTTGGCGATGGCATCCGGGCAGCCATGGACATTCACCGGCGATGGAAAAAACAGGCATGAAGGTATTTGCCCGGGCCGGCACCCAGGATCTTGCCAGGGTTTACTTGGCTGAACTGGGGCCTTCCCGTTATGTGGAATTTGTGGAGTCGGTACAGCCACCAGCTCCTAAATCCGAGAAATGGGTATTGATCGTTTCGACTATGCTCGGCTGTCCGGTAAAATGTGCCATGTGTGATGCCGGCGGCTGGTTTCAGGGAAAATTATCCAAAGATGAAATCATGGGGCAAATCGATTTTTTGATTACCCGCAGTTTTCCCGATCGAAAAATCCCGGTGAGAAAATTTAAAATCCAGTTTGCCCGGATGGGGGAGCCGGCCCTGAATCCGGCCGTACTGGAGGTGCTCCAGGAACTTCCCTCGACCTACCTGGCTCCCGGTCTCATGCCCAGCCTTTCCACGGTTGCACCGCGTGGCTGTGATGATTTTTTTGAAAGACTCATCGGGATTAAAGAGAAGCATTATGCTTCAGGTCATTTTCAACTGCAGTTTTCCCTGCACACCACCGATGCGGCACTCAGGGACCGGGTCATTCCCATTAAAAAATGGGATTTCCCCAAAATTGCAAAATTTGGAGAGAGATTCTTCCAGACTGGAGACCGGAAGATCGGGCTGAATTTTGCCCCGGCCGATGATTTTCCTCTGGAAGCGGATGAATTGTTTACATACTTCGATCCGGATATCTTTGCAGTCAAGATTACCCCGGTCAATCCCACCCTGCGGGCAATAGAGAACGGGATAAACAGTATGATCAAATCGGAATCCCAGGCACTTGACCTGGAAGTAATTAAATCACTGAGGCAAAAAGGGTATGAGGTGATTATCAGCATCGGGGAAAGAGAGGAAAACCGGATCGGAAGCAATTGCGGGCAGTTCCTCAAGCGATTCTTGGATGGGCAGATCCCGGCTGGCAGGGAATCCTATCAATATGAGATTGAAACGATTTAAAAAAAGTTTAGAGTGTTAAGTATTGGGTTTTTAAGTTGAGAGGTTAATTCCTAATCTCAGGTAAAGGCAGAGGTTAAGGTTGAGGTCATAGTCAAGAAAAATATCTGCATGAATGCATGGTTGCTTGAATGCATAAAAAAAACCTGGTAATTCGATAGTCTGTGACTGGTGATTAGTGGATAGTGATTGGTTATTAGTGACTGGTGATTAGGGACTAGTGATTGGTGAGAGTCAAGGGATTTTTTTACTAATTACTACTTACTAACTACTACTTACTGTTTCTCAACTTCTCATCTTCTTAACTTCTGTTTCCTGACTTCAAGTAAAATTCGACTTATTTTGAATTAAA
>CAZOWT010000325.1:0-2114 GCA_964583345.1 uncultured Clostridia bacterium | reverse complement strand
GGAAATATGGATTTTTTCGAGTTGATCAAGACCCGGAGAAGTATCAGGAGATTTGCCGATAAACCGGTTGAAAACGAAAAAATAATAAGAATTCTGGAATCCATACGGCAGGCCCCTTCATGGTCAAATCTGCAATGCTGGAGAGTCATTGTTGTCAGCGACGGTGAACTCAGGAATAAAATCAGCGAGTTTTCGTTTGTCGAGTCATATTTTGCCCCCAAAGGATACCATTCCAATCCTGCCAGGAGAGGGCTGTCAGAGGCACCAATTGTCATTATCCTCTGTGCCGATCCGCTCCAATCAGGCCAGCTCTGGCAACAGCCCTACTATCTGACCGATGCCGGGATCGCGTCGGAGAATCTGATGCTGGCCGCTCATGCCCTGGGACTCGGAACCGTTTTCGTTGGCGTATTTCAAGAATCGGAAATAAAAAAATTGCTTGGTATCCCCTCTGCCATCAGAATTGTCGGACTGTTTCCGGTGGGATACCCGCTGCAAAAAAGGTCAAACGGGCCCGAAAGAAAATCAATGGATGACTGGGTGTATCATGAACGCTGGTCATCCTGAACCACTGACATGCTAAAGTTTGACCCACCCCATCCAAAATATTTTAGAAATTAAACGGTTGCCACCCTTAACCGGTTAGGAAGAGCAGATCGGTTATTTTATCCGGCCTTGACAAATCCAGGGAGTCGTTTTAATATGTTGCCTTGGAATTTGTCGAGGGAACTGTCACATGGTAAAGGATTATTACAAGATACTGGGTGTGGGAAAAACCGCATCCAAAGAGGAAATCAAAAAGGCCTTCAGAAAACTGGCCATGAAATTCCATCCGGATAAAAACAAAGACAATAAACAGGCCGAGGAAAAGTTCAAAGAAATCAATGAGGCCTATGCGGTATTGAGCAATGATGATAAAAGGAAGCAATATGACCAGTTCGGTGCAGAAGGATTCTCCCGCCGGTACTCCCAGGAAGACATATTCCGGGAATTTGACGTCGGCAGTATATTCAAAGAATTTGGTTTTGAAAACGGATTCTTCGGTAACGACCTGTTTTCAAACCTTTTTGGTAGCCGCCGGAAATCCGGAAAACAGAATTTCCGTTATGAAACCGGCAATGACCCATTTGCCCGCGGAAACGATTACCGGCGTCAGGATTCATCCCTGCAGGCTCAGGATGCAACGGTAGAAATCCATGTCAGCCTGGAGGATATTGTGGTGGGAGCGACAAAGAAATTTTCCTTTAGGACCGCACAGGCGACAGAAAACCTGAATATAAAAATTCCGGTCGGAATTGAAACCGGTCAAAAATTGCGGCTGAAGGGCAAGGGCCCACGGAATCCTTTTGACGGGTCACGCGGGGACCTTTACTGTAAAATTGTTATCGATCCCCATGCCCGATTTAAAAGAAGCGGAAATGACCTGATTCTGGAAAAGGAAGTTAAATTGACAGAAATGGTGCTGGGCGGGAAAGTCCGCATATCCACACTGGATTTAAAAACCATCGAATTGAAAATCCCTACGCATACCCAAAACAATGCCTGCCTCAGGGTAAAGGGAAAAGGCATTCCCGCCCACGGGAAAAAACCGGCCGGGAACCTGCTGGTAAGGATTCATCCGAAGCTCCCGGATTCAATTACTCCGGAGCAAAAAAAAATTTTTCAGGATCTTGCCCGAAACGGATTCTGATAACCTTTACCGTTGATTAATTCACCCCGAGCGGTTTACTTCACCCGGCGCTGGATCAGAGCCACTGATCCCAGCGACCAGACCCCTCTGCCGTTGGTTGCCAGAACCAGGATATTATCACGGGGATGAACAAAGAGATCCCAGGCCAGGCAGGTAGGCAATCCGTTGGACAGTGCATTCCAGCTCTTCCCCCGGTCCAGGGTCACATAAACGCCGAAATCATTGCCAACATATAAAATTTGCTCTTTGCGAGGATCCTCCTGGATGACATTGACCGGACCGCCGGGAATATTGGCTGAGATATCCACCCAGTGTCTCCCGAAATCAACGGATCGGTATACATAGGGATTAAAATCATCATCACGCCGACCGTTTAAGGTCACGTATACCGTGCCCAGGTTATATGTCGAGGCCACCACACGTG
>CAZOWT010000324.1:0-2117 GCA_964583345.1 uncultured Clostridia bacterium | reverse complement strand
ACTTATCAGGGCAGTTCCATGGGAATGACCTTTGACGGCATGGGCATTACCGCTTATGACAACCATCTGAAGATGTTTCAATCCATCTGGATCGACAGCCTGGGCACGGCAATTTTTCTCAGCACGGGAAAACCCGGTGACGGTAAAATGAGAGAAGAAACCGGGGACATGGCCGATATCATAACCAATGAAATGGTGACCATGCGGAATGTTTTCACCATACTCGGCCCGGACAGCTATAAAATGGAAATGTACAACCGTTCAAAAAGCATGCCGGAATACAAATCCATGGAGATGGTCTTCACCCGCAAAAAATAACCGTATTGCTACTTGCTGACGGGTTGTCCGGTTTTCTGGTCGACTGGTTTTTATAGTTAACCAGGTAATTGGTGAACCAGTAAACAATCCGTTCTGGCTGCTGGTGGCCGGAGGCGGGCAGCTGACTCTTCACCTGCTGTTTTCTGCCTTCTATCACCTGTATTTTATCTTATGTCTTCCCCCTTTAACCTTTCTCCTTCGACCTTTCACCGCTCCGTTTTCAAATTTATTCAATCAATAATTAAGTAACCTGTTTTCGGAAATAAACCGTTTTAAGAGTTGACAAAATAGTCAGTTTTGACTATAATTGATTTGGTCAGAACTGACTATAAGGAGTCATTATGTCAATGCCAAATGAACATAAACTGCTTTTGCTGGGGTTGCTTCGTCAAACCGATATGCACGGGTATATGCTCAATGCCCATCTCGACTCAACCATTCCCGTCACCCTGAAGAAGCCCACTGCTTATAATTTACTCGATGTTATGGAAAAAGACGGCTGGATCACCCACCGGAATGAAAGCTCCGGAAAAAGGACCCGGAAAGTATACCGTATCACCAAACTGGGTGAAGTCAAATATTTAACCCTCCTGCGGCATCAACTGTCTGCTTTTACCCCCGGTGAATATCCCGGTATGGTCAGTATCTGCTTCCTGGACTCTCTCAGCGTTCCGGAATCGATCGGGCTGCTCAAAGACCGGCAATGGCGGATTCGGGAGTATATTTCAGGTTTTCATGGTCCATCAAACCACCCCCCCGACCCCGACACCCATCATCGGGGAAGTGCGACACTCGCTATTGATTTTATCCATCGTACCCTTAAGCTTGAAATGACATTCCTGGATGAAGTCATTAAGACTCTGCAGGATTCAACCAAAAAATGAGGACAACCATTTAAACAGGAGATTAGCTATGAAGAAAATGCTTTGGCTTCTACTGATTGTTATTTTATCCGCCTCCGGTGTGTTTCCCGGTCAATCAGCTGTATTGCCGGAGGTCATGAATCCCGACCGTTTCCTTCTCAATGGAAACCGATTGTATATCGGTGAAAAAAACCGTGTATATATTTTTTCTCTACCGGATATCAAACTGATTCATACCTTCGGCCAGCCCGGTGAAGGGCCCGGGGAATTCAAACTGGGTCATGGAATCAACAGTCTGACCATCGATGTGGTTGACGAAAAGCTGGCCATCGGCAGCATCGGCAAGCTCTCCCTCTTTACCCTGACGGGGAAGTTCCTGAAAGAGGTCAGGGTTCCTGCCTTTTCCCATTTCGTTCCGATAAAAGGGGGATATCTCTCCTCCACGTCCCTGCCTGTGGGTGAAAGACTGCCGGTCCAGGGGATCGTCCTGTTCGATCCGGAAATGAGGCAGCGACAAATCCTGGTGAAGACCTCGATTTCCACAGGCATGGGCGCTGAAATGCCGGTGCCCAAACCCAATTACAAGTTCCTGGTTTACGGCGATATGATCTATATCTCCGGTGATCCTGCATCCATCGCCATCGAGGTGTTTGACCTCGAGGGAAACCGGCGTTCCCGGATATCCCACCCGGCCAAAAGAATCAGGGTGCCGGCCGGGTACATCCGGAAAATGAAAACCTACTTCCAAACCAGCCCGGACTGGAAAAACTACTGGAATTACCTGAAACAGTATCTCACCTTTACGGATTATTTTCCGGCGGTACGGGATTTCTTCATTGACCGGGATTTCATCTATGTCCAGACCTTTGAAGTGGAAAACCGTCGTATCAAATGGCTGGTTTTCGATCTCAACGGGAATTTAAAAAAAGAAGTCCG
>CAZOWT010000323.1:0-2126 GCA_964583345.1 uncultured Clostridia bacterium | reverse complement strand
CAATACCCGCATCAATTCAATATTTTCGACCTTGAAATCCCTTATGGTGATGAAAAACGCATTGAGTCGCTTGATAGCGTTCAGACCTTCAGGAGCCATAACCAGCCGGTTCACCCGTTCGAGTGTATTCCGGGTCCACCGCGCCACCAGTTTGTCGAGCAGATTATCCTTGGTCCTGAAATAATGGTAGAAAGTCCCCTTGGCCACACCGGCTTGGTCAATAATCTCATTCACCGAGGTGGTTTCGTAACCTTTGCTGAAAAAGAGGCTCTGGGCAATGTCCAGCAATTCATTCAGGCGTTCGTCGTGTTCTTTGATGATTCGAACCATGCCCACTCCTAAAAATTCAACTCCTTAATAGACTGACGGTCGGTCTAGACCGACCGTCAGTCTATTAATAATGCAATTTTCTTTTTTTGTCAACTATTTTCTAAAAATTTTCTCTGTGGATATCAATTGTTATAGTTCAATCTTTAACTCACCTATTTCCTTTTATCACATAAAATATGATTGGGATAAATGAGACTTTGTTTTTAAATATCGATTTTATCTACACTGATTATCGTATTTACCTGAATTCATATTTCCTGGATCCGGACTGCATCGCCCATGAGAAATACAGTGATTATCCGGATGGTTTTCTGATGATAATCAACGGGTCATCGGACCAGACGTTTTCCCCGTCAAATACCGCAATCGTATATTTGACGATTTTCATATATTTACCCCGGGGATTTTTGGGAATGACCGTGGATATCAAACCGCCGGCTCTGGCCCGGAAACGGCCCTTGGCCAGGGGTGACCCGCGGCCGATATGAACGGCAAAGGCATATCCGTCCTTGCATTTCCATTCGACGGAGTCACCGGGATTAACCGTTAGAATTTCATTTTTGTGATAATAAAAATCTCCTTTGCTGACCGAAAAAAAGATGGTATAAGATTTTGGCATGTGCCCTCCTTACCATAATCAAATAATCAGACTTAAAAAAATCCGGACTTCAGGCCGGCCTTTGATTCGAAACCGGTTTCGGTTCACGGATACCGCCTCTCTTTATAACGGAGATATCGGTTATCTTTGCACAGGGCGGAAAGATCCGGTTCCCTTTCCAGATCTTCGATCGAACCGAAACGGCTGACATAATCTTTCAGGGCTTGTAAAGAACGTTCCCTCTGGGAAAGGATTTCGAAAACCAGTATCGACCGGCGTATAATCTCGATCTCATTCGTTCCCAGTTCAAGCGCCCGATTGATTTCGGTTTCAGCCTTTTTGGCTTTTCCGGTCCGGGCATAATACAGCCCCAAGATAGAATGGATATCAGCGCTCTCCGGTTCTTTCTCCAGTTGCTTTTCCGCCAGCCGAATGGCCCGTTGATACAGTTGCCCGGATTCCTTCTTCAATTGGGGTATGTACCGGTAACTGTCCGCAAGATTTCCCAATAAAATATAATTATCTTTGCTCTTCTGGAGAGCCTGGGCATACATGATCGCCGCATCCTGATACCGGCCTTCATAAAAATAAAGGGTCCCCAGATTTGAAATCAGATCGGGATGGGGATTCAATTTATAGGATTTTTCAAACATCTCCAGAGCCAGATCATTTTTGCCGATGATGTGATATATTCCTCCCAGATTGTTGTATCCGCCTATCTGCATCGGAGAAAAATCAATGACTTTCCTGTACATCTCTATGGCCTCGGGAAATCGGCTGTTTTTATAGTAAAAATACCCCATAAAATCATATCCGGCATAATAATCTTGCCTGGCATCTATAGCCTTCTGGTAGCATTCTTCTTCTTTTTTTAAGTCTTTTGTCTCTTCATAAATCCCTGCCAATTCCAAAAACGCATAAAAATCCCCGGGATTTTGCCGTACAACCCGCTGCAATAGGGCAATGGCGTCCCGGTACTTCTTCCTCTCCCTAAAAATCCGGCTGAGGATGAGGCGGGCCTGTCGCTGGTTTTTATCATGGTTCAGGGCCCGGAGGCAACATGATTCTGATTTGGCAATCCACCCTTCATCCCGGGTCAGTTTATATTGATCCCAGTAGGCTTCGGCCATCATGGCCTCGGCCAGCGTGTAAAGCGGATCCATGGCCACAGCCTGTTTAAGACAACCGATGGCCCGCT
>CAZOWT010000322.1:0-2130 GCA_964583345.1 uncultured Clostridia bacterium | reverse complement strand
ATAACACGGACAGTACCCATTTCATTTCACGACACCTCCAAAGTTCTCTTTGAAATTTAGCATGTTTTCATTCGAACACAAAACCTCCAGAACTGCCACGTCATTTTCTGAATGCTGATGGGTCACGATCGCCCAGTTTCTTACGCTGTTGAGATTAATCAGATGGGCAGGCACCGAAATCGTAAATTTTCGATAATCTTTAAAATATTTAGAATGGATAAGGCTTTTCAATTTCCTGATCCCCCACCCTTCTTTTGCAGACATAAATACTCGGGACAATCGAACGGAATCAAGCGGATTTTCAGGCGAACCGGCGCCGGGCTGTGAAGAAAATTCCGGTAGTCCGGCATCATCCGGATTCCGGCCATCCGTTCCCGGAAGCAGATCGATCTTGTTGTAGACGGTAATAACCTTGGCCTCCGGAATTTTCAATTCCTTTAATACATTTTCCACTTCGATTTTCTGATTGAGGTAATCCGGGCTGGAAATATCGACCACATGCAGAATGATGTCGGCCTGGACGATTTCTTCCAGGGTTGCCTTGAACGATTCGAAAAGCTCGCGCGGCATTTCCCTGATGAAACCCACCGTATCCGACAGCAGCATGTAATATCCCGGTTCAATCTCATTCAAATCAACACGACGCAACAGCGGATCGAGAGTAGAAAACAATTGATGAGAAATAAAAACATCCTCTCCGGTAAGGGATCTAAAGAGGGTTGACTTGCCGGCAGAGGTGTAGCCAACCAGCGAGACCACCGGCACCGGAAACGACTGCCGTTTTTTCCTTTGAATGCCCCGGTTTTTTATGACCCGCTTCAGTCGGTCGCTGATAAAAGATATCCTTTTTTTTATCCGGCGCCTGTCGGCCTCAAGTTTCGTCTCTCCGGGCCCCCTGGTTCCGATACCACCTCCGAGCCTGGACAGGGCGACTCCCTTGCCGGTCAAGCGGGGCAGGAGGTAAAAAAGTTGCGCCAGTTCGACCTGCAGTTTCCCTTCCAGTGACCGGGCCCGGGTAGAGAAAACATCCAGAATTAACTGGGTTCTGTCCACCACTTTCAAATCGAAAAAATTTTCCAGATTTCGCCGTTGAACATTGGTCGGCTGATTGTAAAAAATAATCAGGTTTATTTTTTTTTCGCTGGCTTTGTTTTTTATTTCTGCGGCTTTTCCTTTGCCCAGCAGATATTTGGGATCAAAATATTTTTTCCTCTGGTAGAATTTGTCAATTACCTGTCCGCCGGCGCTGACGGTCAGCGATTCGAGCTCATCGAGAATCAAGTTGATGTCAAGTTCCGGTTTTCGATCATCGAAAACCCCGACCAGAAATGATTTCTCCATTGAATCAGAAAACCCGAATCCCTGAAATCATTTATTCATGTCCTCAAAACTAACTTCCTTTGATACCCGGGGGCCAACAAAACCTGAAATCGCTTCGAAATCATCCGGATTGAACCATTGAATATCGGACTCCCGGCGAAACCAGGATAACTGCCGCTTGGCGAAATTACGGGTATGCTGCTGAATTAAGGCAACTGCTGTTTCCCGATCAAAATGGCCGTCAAGATAGAGGGATATCTCTTTGTAGCCCAGGGATTGAAAAGGCGGACAGCCGGGCGGATATTTTTTTCTGAGTTCGACGACTTCATCGACAAAACCCGACCGAAACATCCGTTCAACCCGGTCGTTTATTTTTTTATAGAGTTTTTGTCTTTCCAGGACCAGGCCAATCCGGATAAATTCATGCCGGTTAAAAGGAGTCCGGGTTTTCCTGAAAATATTTGACGGGGTGTCGCCCTGGTTATAATATATATCCAGCGCCCTGATGATTCTCACCCGGTCATTGGGGGTTATTTTCCCCGCATATTCCGGATCGATACGCTGCAACCGCTTCCAGAGATAAGGCCACCCCTTTGATTCGGCCATATCTTCCAATGTTTTGCGACTGATTCTTTTCCCTTTTTTTTCCGGAAAAATTCCCCGGATCATGGTACTCAAATAAAGCGCTGTTCCCCCGCAAACCAGAGGAATTTTCCCTCTCCTGAAGATTTGCCCGGTAATTTCATATGCCATCTCCAGGAAGCGGGCCGCGTTGTATTGGGAACAATCCAAAAGAATATCAATCAGATG
>CAZOWT010000321.1:0-2131 GCA_964583345.1 uncultured Clostridia bacterium | reverse complement strand
GCCTGCCAGGCAATGATTGTTATTGAAGCCGCATACAAGACGGGAAATACGGATATTTTGAATCTTATCGATGCCCAGCGAACCGTGCTGGATTTTCAATTGCGCGAAAAAGAATTGGGCGTACATGCTGCGCTGAAACTGGCAGAACTTGAAAGAATAACCGGAATGGAATTTTAAATCGGAGATCATGATGAACATAATGAAAAACATTGTTGAAGATTTTCAAAAATCTAAAAACCGGTGGTTTTTGATCCTGTTGCTTCTGTTCATGTTTGTTTTGGGGTTTTTTTTCAGGGGTTGCTTTGCCCGGCCGGACCTGAAATCTCTCGGACATTTTAAAGGCGGGAAAATGAAATCAGCCGCAGTTGACATCTGGACCTGCTCTATGCATCCTCAGATCAGGCAATCCAAGCCCGGGAAATGCCCGATTTGCGGAATGGATTTGATCCCGATTTCAGGAGGTGTTGATGAGACTCCGGGCAACCGGCAAATAAAACTGTCTGAAAGGGCTGCAAAATTGGCCGAAGTAGAAACGGCTCCGGTTGAACGCCGCGATGTTTCTGTTCAGATCCGAATGATGGGGAAAGTGGCTTTTGATGAAACCCGGCTAAAGTATATTACGGCCCGGGTCCCGGGTCGAATCGACCGGCTTTTTGTGGATTACACCGGTGTTCGGGTTAATAAAGGGGAACATTTGGTCACTATCTACAGCCCTCAATTGATTACTGCACAGCAGGAGCTAATTGAGGCGAAAAAATATGGTTCCGTTAGCATTGAATCCGTCAGAGAAAAATTGCTCCTGCTGGGACTGACAACTGCTCAGGTGGCGGATATAGAAAAACGCGGGAAGCCTTCAGATCAACTGGTCATCTACTCACCGCTTGGGGGAGTTGTCATCCAGAAAAATGTTGCAGAGGGTCAGTATGTTGAAACCGGAACCCGAATTTATTCAATTGCCGATCTATCACGGGTATGGATCCAACTGGATGCCTATGAATCGG
Source organism: uncultured Clostridia bacterium (assembly GCA_964583345.1). GTDB lineage: Bacteria > Acidobacteriota > Aminicenantia > UBA2199 > UBA2199 > CAZOWT01. The sequence goes on along the minus strand of CAZOWT010000321.1, from coordinate 1,130 downwards.
ACCTCCCCTGGATTCGCTACGGCCAATCTGTTGAATTTGAAACGGAAGCCTATCCCGGGGAGCAATTTACAGGGAGAATCGCATTTATCGATCCGATTCTGGATCAACATACCAGGGTCGTGAAAGTCAGGGTGAATGCGGACAATGCCCACATGAAACTGAAGCCGGAAATGTTTGTCCGGGCAGTGGTGCGGTCGAGATTATCGGCTTCTGGCCGGGTGATGGATGAGGATTTGAGGGGGAAATGGATATCACCCATGCATCCCGAAATTATAAGAGACCGGCCGGGTCTATGTGATATATGTGGAATGGCGCTGGTAAGGGCCGAGGAGCTCGGATATGCCGGCTCGGTTGAAGGTAAAAACAGAATGCCGCTGGTTGTTCCTTCTTCAGCTCCCCTGGTCACCGGAACCCGGGCGGTTGTATATACTGCTGTTCCGGGACAACCGGGCATTTTCCAGGGCAGAGAGGTTGTCCTGGGACCCCGGGCAGGCGATTATTATATTATAAAAAAGGGACTGGTCGAGGGGGAAAGGGTGGTGGTTAGCGGTGCGTTCAAAATTGACAGTGATCTTCAAATCAAGGGCCAGCCCAGCATGATGAATTCGGAGGCAGAAATCCAGCTCCCGGATCATCATCACAAACTCCCGGAGTCGGAAAAAGCGGAAACGAAACAGAACGAAAATGAGCCAGTATCTGCAACGTCACCGGCATTAATCCGGAATTTTCATGATATTCCAGCCGCATTTAAAAAATCAGTCGATTTGATTATATCGGACTATTTCGATATCCAAAAGGCTCTGAGCAATGATCAGTTGCAAATTGCCAGGGAGGCATCAAAAAAAATGTTAGAAAATCTGAATGCAGTTCCAATGGAATCACTCGGAGAAAAAGCCCACCGTAAATGGATGAAACTGGCTGATGGAATAAAGGTGTCAGGCCGTATGCTGGCCCAATCTTCTGATATCCGGACTGCCCGGGTTCATTTCAATGCCATTACCGGTCCGGTGACTGAAGCCGTTAATTTATTTAGCACCGGGCAAAACCCGGTTTACCGTTTCCATTGCCCCATGGCCTTCGATAACCTGGGGGCCTTCTGGCTGCAAGACCATCCGGAAACCCGGAACCCT
>CAZOWT010000320.1:0-2136 GCA_964583345.1 uncultured Clostridia bacterium | reverse complement strand
CCCGAGTCCCGGAACCCTGGAACCTCCCACAATCACTTCCACCCCCTGTTCCAACTGGGATTGAAGCAGGAAACCGATATCCTTGGAACCGGAAAGTCTGTCTTTTATATCCTTAAAGGCCTGTTCCAGGCTTTTTTCATCGGCAATATGCAGAATCACGGCACCGGCATCGGTTTTATGAATCAGGGCCGGGGCTTCACCCTTCAGTACCACCGGAAAACCCAGTTCAAAAGCAGCCGCTTTCAGCGCATTCCAATCCCGGCAACGTCTCTCCTCCACCAGTGGAATGCCATAGGCGGATAAGAACAGTCCGGTATCCTTCGGAGACAGGAAACCGTCATCTCCCGGTCGGGAATCACGAATCAACCGGGAAACCTTTTCGGCATCCACACCGAAGCCGGGGACCGGTTCTTGTCTACGGTCCCTGAGTTTGCGGTACCGGTCCATATGGAATAGCACCCGGGCGGCACTTTCCGGGAAGTAATACACCGGCACACCGGCTTCCCGGACCAGGTCTACGGTTTGCCGCCATTCGGCTTTTTCATCCGGATTGGTCATGGCTACCGCGATCATGGTTCTGTCGCTTTCCGACGCGACCTGCTTGATGGCCCGGGCAATTTCCAGGGTATCCACGAAAAAAGGGGTCATGAAACACACCACCAGGGCATCGATACCCGGATCCTTGGTTAATGCCTGCAGCGAAATCCGATATTCATCACCGGCTGCGGTAGCCATCATGTCTATGGGATTGGCAACCGAGGCAATGGCCTGCAGTTTATCTTTTAAAAAATTTCGTGAAGCTTCTCCGAGAACCGGTACCTCCATTCCCGCCTTGACCGCTTCATCGGTGACGATAATGGCCGGAGAACCGGCATTGGTAACCATCCCGATTCGATTCCCGGCCGGAACCGGCTGGGTGGCGAAAGCCTGGGCGGTTTCACAAAGTTCCAGAAGATTGGAAAACCGCAACACACCGCATTTGTCAAACAGCACATCGGTAACCGTATCCTGCTGCATCAATCCTCCGGTATGCGAGGACACGGCCCGGGCCCCTTCTGCCGTAATTCCGCTTTTGAGCGCCAATACCGGTTTTTTCTGAGCCACCGGCCGCACCCTTTCCAGGAATTCAGCGGGATCAGGAAAACTCTCCGCATGCAGAACAATCACATGGGTTTGTTCATCCTGCCCGTAATATTCTATAATTTCCGGTACCGAAATATCGCAGGCATTTCCGTTGGAGGCATACATCCGCTGCCCCACCCGATTCATGCCGAAGTAATTATTGATGACCTCGGCCACACCCCCGCCCTGGGCAACGATGGAAACATGGCCCGGATGCATATCCGCAAATGTGAAGTTGGAATAAAGACTAACAGCCGGATCGGAATTCATGACCCCCTGGCAATTCGGACCGAATAACCGCAGGCCGGTTCGTTTCCCGATTTTAACCAGTTCGTTTTCCATTTCAGCGCCTTCAGGGCCGGTTTCCTTGAATCCGGAGGTGTTTATGATAGCGACCCTTACTCCCTTCTCAGCACAATCTTCCAGAGTCTGGGGTACCAGCGTATTTTTCACAATGATATGAACCAGGTCAATATCACCGGGAACATCCCGTATAGACGGATAAGAAGGGGTATCCAGGATGATATCGCCTTTGGGATTAACCGGAAAAACATTCCCCCGGAAACCATAGCGTTTCAGGTTGGTCATGATCCGGTGTCCGATGGTCAGCGGCCGGTTGGACGCGCCAATGATGGCGATATGTCTCGGCCTGAATAAAGCATCCAGATTTGCCATGTTCATTCCTCCAAATCAGTTTAACTATTGCCACTGTCAAATCGGCTCCAGTTGAAACGGAAACCGATGCAGGTCCGGGACCCGGCTGGATACTGCCAATCCCGGTTACTGATTTTTCATTTTAATTTAAATCGGGAGATATTTCAATACAAACCGGGAAGATTCCACCGTGGAAATTTTCACTTTTTTTTCATCATCCAAAAATGTTATAATGGTGGCAAATTAATGGCCAGGATTAATGAAGGCCTAACAGGAGGTTCTGTCATGAAAAAAAGTTGCGTACTGTTTTTTTTGCTGGTGTTCGCCCTGGGCAGCCAATGGGCGAAAGTGGTTCCCATG
>CAZOWT010000319.1:0-2164 GCA_964583345.1 uncultured Clostridia bacterium | reverse complement strand
TTGATTCTTTTTTATCGGAACGGGCTTTCGCAAAAATGGGGTTGCGCAGCGGCCGGGAAATTGATTTTTTCAAGTCTTCGCTATTGATTGCCGCCCTGATCTTTTTTATTATTGCCCTGGCCGGTCCCGAATGGGGGGAAAGATTTGAGGATATCGAGATCCGGGGAATTGAAATGATTTTTGCCCTGGATACCTCGAATTCCATGAATGCCGAGGACCTGAAACCCAGCCGGCTTGAATTTTCAAAGCAGCTCATCTATACCATCATCGATCATTTTTCCACCGATTATATCGGTCTGATAAATTTTGCCGGGTCAGCATATATCCAATGCCCACTCACCGTCGATTACGAAGCGTTCAAGTTGCTGACCGAGGCCACCACCATTAGCCCGGAAGAGGAGCAGGGAACGGATTTCAGCAGTGCCTTCAGCCTGGCGTTGAAATCCTTCCGGGCTGCGGTTGAAAGTAAAAAGATCATTATATTGATTACCGATGGCGAGGACCAGGAAGGGAAATGGAAGGATATGATGCCCGAACTGGAAAAACAAAATATTATTGTCTTTACGGTGGGCGTGGGTATTCGTTCCGGAGCGCCGATTCCCCTGAAAAACAGCCAGGGAGATATTATCGGCTGGAAAAAAGACAAAAAAGGAAATATGGTTAGGACCACCCTGGACGAGAAGACACTGATCCGGATTGCGTCCAGTACCGGAGGCCAGTATTTCCGTTTTACGGATATTTCGGCAATTGATATTTTTGTCAATAACCTGAAATCATTTGAACGGTCGGTTTTATCGAAAAGAATGAAATTAAGCCGGCAAAAACAATTTCACATCCCGTTGATTATTGGTATAATATGCCTTATCTTTGAAATGTTTCTGACCGATAAAAAGTTAATATGGAAAAAAAAATAATATTATTGTTTCTAGCGCCGTTTCTGATATTCTGGCACTGGTTTGAACCGGCAGCCAAGAAAAACCAGCAGGGAGTCAAGGCGTATCAGGAAAAAAGATATGAGTCGGCCTTACAGGAATTCCTGTCCGCAAAAGGAATCAAGCCCGACCTTCCGGAGCTGAAAAACAACACGGCATCGACCTTGTACCAGCTAAAAAAGTACCAGGAAGCTCTGGAAGAGTTTTCAAGTATCAATCCGGAAAAATCAGGAATATCCAGATCGGATTTTTTATACAACCTGGCTAATTCTTATTTCAGGGTGGGACAATACGATAAGGCACTGGAGAATTACAAGAACAGTTTGCTTATCGATCCTGATGACCTGGATGCCAAGAAAAATTATGAAATAACCCTGCAGAAACTCAATGAACAGAAAAAACAGCAGGACCAGAAATCCGGGGAGCAAGACCAAGAAAACAAAAAAAAACAGGAGCAGCAACAACAGAAGGAAAGCAAAAAAAATGAGAAACAGCACCGGAATCTCATGCAGTATCTTGATCAAAATGAAAAGAAGCAGATGGAGAAAAAGAAAAGAAAAATAGCGGTGGTCAAAAAGGAAAAAGACTGGTAAGCCATGAAGGTTAAATTTTTTTTTATGCTGCTGGGCTGTTTTCTGATTCTGGTTGCCGATGAAATTGAATTCAAGGCCAGTGTCAATGCCCGGAAAATCGGCAGTGATGATGTGCTGGTATATACCATCACCTATAAAGGTATTCAGAATCCTCCCCAGCCGGATATTTCGGCTGTAACAGATTTCCGAATTACCCAGACATCCCAGAGTTCCGAATTTCGCTTTATTAATGGAGTATCATCCACGTTTACCAATTTCATATTCTATCTGATGCCGTCAAAAATCGGGACATTAACCATCCCGGCCATATCGTTCGAGTACCAGGGGACCACCTTCAAGACCGATCCCATCGTCATTCAGGTGGTAAAAGGCAGCGTGGGGTCGCTGCCCGCGCCCGGCCAGAAGCGAAAATCGCTGTTTGACAATGACTTTTTCAATTCACCGTTCGACAGGCCTCAACAAGAGGAGGTTGATGTCAAACTGGATACCTGGGTTTCGAAGCAACATGTCTCCAAGGGCGAGCAGGTTTTATTCAAGGTCCTTCTTTATACCCGGAACCGGATTGAATCGATCAACCTCATTTCCAATCAGTCTTTCCCGGGATTCTGGCAGGAATGGTATCCGGTTCCCCGTTCAATC
>CAZOWT010000318.1:0-2177 GCA_964583345.1 uncultured Clostridia bacterium | reverse complement strand
CCTGAGGTTCAATTTAACACCGCCCATATCACTCTTATGCAGAATATCAGGGGAGACGATTTTCAGGGCCACATTTTTTTTTATTTTTTTGGAAATCCGAACCGCTTCTTCGGCGGTTTTGGCCAGTATTCCGTCCAGAACCGGAGCGCCGTGGAGCTGCAGAAGCTGAATGGCTTCATGCTCGAGCAGGGCGGTTCTTTTTTCCAGAATGGCTTTTTCAATAATCGCTTTCCCTTCCGGAATAGCCCGGGATCCCCACTTGAAAACAAAGTTTGACCGCCGGTGGCGAGTTCCCAGGTAATTCCCGTATTCAGCCAGAACCGAGATGCATTTGCAGGCAATATCAACTGATTCGAATACCGGAATCTGATAATAACGCAACAGTTCCAGGGAATGCGACTTGGCCAAGGTATACAAGCTGTGAAGAATGATCGGTTTTTGATATTTTGTTGAAAATTTACCCAGCCGATGGGCCGCGTCCTCTTCGATAAATTTTAATTTTTCGGCAAAGCGTATGCCATAGCCGCCAAACAAACCGGTAATCAACAGGCCGCCGATATTCTTGTCTTTCAGAATGATCTCGGCGCAATCGGCAAATAGGCCCGGATTGTAATCTGTCCCACCGGCCAGGTCAATGGGATTCAAAACCGGGGCATTGGAGGGAAGAATTTCTTTTAAAGCCTGGCGGGTATTCTTTTCCAGTTCGGGAATTTCGACGCCCAGGTCGGTCAGCAAGTCGGCGGCAATGGTGGCATGTCCTCCTCCATCAGCCAGGATGGCGATGCGGTTGTTCTTAATGGGGGGGAGAATGGCCAGTGATTCGGCTGCCGGGAAAAGTTCATCCAGGTTTTCAATGGTGATGATTCCGGCCCTTTTAAAGGCTGTTCTGGCAACTTCAGAAATCCCCGCCAGGGAACCGGTATGAGAACCGGCTGATTTTTTCCCGGTTTTTGATCTTCCGCTTTTCAATAGAATGACAGGGAGATCAATGGTTGTTTTCTGGGCTTCCTGCAAGAATTTACGTCCGTTCCGCAAGCCCTCCACATACATGACGATGGCTCTGGTATGAATATCATTTCTGAAATATTCCAGGTATTCGTGAAACTGCAGATCCGCCTCGTTTCCCACTCCCACATAATATGAAAATCCTTCCTGACTTCTGAGTTTGGCTTCGGTGATCAGGTGAAGGGCGATATTGCCGCTCTGGGTGAGCAGAGCGATTTTTCCCCGGGGAACTCCCTTTATTCCCACCAGATTCATCTGGTTGTAAATACTGATCATTCCCGAGGTGTTGGGCCCGATAATTCTCAGGTTATATTTTCTGGCCGATTTGACAATTTCGGTTTCGAATGCCTTGCCCTTCTCACCGGTTTCACCGAATCCGGCGGCAATGATGATCGCGCCGGCAGCCTTGACCTTTCCGCATTCTTCGATAATTGCCGGGATGGTGGCCGGTGGTGTGGCCACAAATACAATGTCGATCGGTTCCGGAATGTCCAGCAGGGAAGGGTAACATGCCAGACCCAGAATACGATCTTCCTTCGGATTTACCGGGAATATCCTTCCGTCATATTTATCAACGAGGAGGGTCTTTATGACCTGATAGCCTCTTTTTTTTTCATCCTTTGATGCCCCGATCACAGCGATGGAGCGGGCATTGAATATTCTTTCCAGCTGATTCATTTCACCTTCCCCTGAAAACCGGTTTCCTTTTTTCCATGAAAGACATGATTCCTTCGTGCCAGTCTTCCGTCTCCATGCAGGAAAGAAGGGATTCGGTTTCATTTTTGAGAACGGTTTGCAGATCGAGCAATCCGCCTTGGTGCAGCATTTTTTTTACCAGCATGATGGATAGTGGCGCTTTTTCCGCCAGTTCTCCGGCCAGATTCATGGCCAATGGCATCAGCTCTTCGATCCGACAGGACCTGAGAGCGATACCAATTTTCTCCGCTTCTTTCCCGTGGATCAATTGGCCGGTATATATCAGAAATTTAGCTTTCATCAGCCCGACGAGAGCAGGTAGGTGCCGGGTAATCCCCCCGCCGACCAGTGTACCCAAACTGGTTTCGGTAAAGGCGAGGGAAGCCGAATCGGCCATCAGCAAAAAATCGCAGTTCAGCGCCAGTTCGGCGCCGGCTCCTCTAGCGGGTCCGTTTATGACGGCGATGGTGGGTTTG
>CAZOWT010000317.1:0-2184 GCA_964583345.1 uncultured Clostridia bacterium | reverse complement strand
AAACAACATTGAAATAAAAAATGGCGTCATTATTTCCATGTGTTCTTTTTGATTTTAAAATATTATAGAATTTGTAGTTATTAAAAAAATTGCCCTCTCCTATAATCCGAAAAAATCAGTGAAAGAATTGATTCGTCTGGCCAATGAAAACGGTGGAACGGATAATATAACCATTCAAATCATCCAGGTGGGTAGCCCAAAGAAAAACAGAAAACAAGCGCCCGCAAAAAAAACCATTAAAAAAAAATCACTTTCAATGACAATGGCCTTTTTCAGCCTATTCATTTTGTTATTACTGAATTTGAATAAAATTGATTCCAAATTAACTGAAAAACCTATTAAGAGAAACCTTGAGTTTGCAGGACAATTTATTCTCGAATCCCAAAGTTCGGGAAATCAAAAAAGCCAGAATCTGCTTCTGGTCGACAGCAAAGCCATTCATCCATCAATTTCCTCCGGGGACACGCTGTTTTTTTCGCAGAATATTTTATTTTTGCACCTGGGAGAGGACATTTTTCTTTTCTCTATGGGAAAACAACAATTTATAAAGAAAATACAGCTCAAGGATGATGAAATACTCATTCCGTCATCCCGTATTTCTTTTGCGACCAGAAAAAGATCATCAATTCAAAAAAATGAAATACTGGACAAAAAAAACCTTTCTCAGATAAATTTGTTTGTTTTCCAAAAAAAAAAGACGAAATCATTGCAGTACCAAGTTATAAATATCAACGACAGAGATATCTCGGTGACCATTCAATCGGACCCGGAACTTAATTCAATTGATCACGAATCGAGAATAGTTAAATTTTTGAATTTAAATCCCCCTCTTATTCCAATATTTATAAACCGGCAGGCATTCATTTTTCATGACCAGAATCATTTCTATGTCATTGAAAATCCCATCAAAGAAATCAACAAAGAAATAAAATTTTATAAAATCGGTAATTTTTCTTACTCTGATACCGGGATCGTTTCGGCCAAAGTGCAAAATCAAAAAATAAAAATACTATTTTTTGAGGATAAAAAAAAGCGAATAGAAATATTTGAAATCCCCAGCACCGAAAGCAAGGAAAGCAGAGATATTCATTTTAAATTTATTGAAAAACCCCTGAATATAGAATATATAAACAAAGATGCAATCGTTATCTACTTTTCCTACGGATATATAACCCTAAAACCAAACAATACATTTGTCCAGGATTATTATTTATTCAACCGTGAACGCTTATTGTTACAGAAAGTCCTCATTAATATTGAAGCCAATGATAGAATTCTGATTGATAAGCAGAACAGAATATTTCAGTTAAAATTATAGTATGATCCAAATAGGAAAAAAAATAGGTGATTATCTGGTCAGGGCAGAACTCAGCCAGGGCGGAATGGGAACGCTCTATTATGCGATTGATACCATGTTAAATAGAGAAGTAACATTAAAGGTCATTCACCCCCAGTTTTCAAAAAATTCACAATTAATCGCCCAATTTAAAAATGAAGCCATCACCCAGGCCCAGATGAATCACCCCAATATTATCACCCTGTTTTCTTTTATTCATATCGATGAAAACTATATCATCGTTATGGAATTTATCAAGGGAACCGACCTGCACGACCTGCTGAAAAATAAAAAGATGCTTCCCATCGAAGAGGCCCTCTTTTTTTTAAGACAGATTTTAAGAGGCCTGAACTATGCCCATGAACACCAGATAATCCACGGTGACATCAAACCCAGAAATATTATGATAACAAACGAGAAGAAAGTAAAAATTTCGGATTTTGGCATCGCCAAAATATTCGGGTTATATTCAAAAATTGAAAATGACATGATACTCGGGACCCCTACCTATACATCACCCGAACAAATTTTGGGTAAGGAACTTGATTTCAGGTCGGATTTGTATTCTTTGGGTATCACATTCTATGAAATGGTGACCGGGAAAGTCCCGTTCAATTCCGAAACAGAATCTTCCATCAATATTGAGAAAGCTCACCTTTTTGATCTTCCGCCCAAACCTTCAATTTATGTGCCCGGGATAAAAAATAAATTGGAAATTTTCATGTTAAAAGCAATTCAGAAGAAGCCTGAAAAAAGATATCAGAGCGCCATTGAGATGTTAGAAGAAGTCGATAAATTGATAAATTAAACTTTTTCCATATCCTGTTGGCAATATTGACAATGTGTCT
>CAZOWT010000316.1:0-2218 GCA_964583345.1 uncultured Clostridia bacterium | reverse complement strand
AGCAGCGTGTCGCCCTGGCGCGGGCGCTGGCTCTTTCCCCCAGGGTCCTGCTCCGACCAGTGCGATTTTCTTTTTCAAGCCTTCCATATTTTAGGATGACTAATTCCCTTTTTTTGAAGAATATTCCGGGTATCCACAACCACCCGGCCCTTTTTTACAACCGTTTCATAATCTATGTTAGAGTGATCGGTAACAATGATTACCGCATCATACGCTTCATCTGACAACTGATTCAAGTCAACCGAGGTGAGGCCGAATTCATATTTTCTGGTTTTGGGGAGAGAGGGAATATAGGGATCAAAATAGTCGACAGACGCCTTCTCAAGCAGAAGCAATTCCAAAATTTTTAATGAGGGACTTTCCCTCAAATCATCAATGTCCGGTTTATAGGCCAATCCGACCAGAAGGATGCGGGAACCAACCATTGATTGACCCAGTGAATTTAATGCCCGGATGACTTTGTCAACCACGAAATAGGGCATGTTGTTGTTAATTTCTCCGGCAAGCTCAATAAAACGGGTATGAATATCAAACTCCTTGGCTTTCCAGGTCAGATAAAAAGGATCGATGGGAATACAATGCCCGCCCAATCCGGGACCGGGATAAAAAGAATGAAAACCAAACGGCTTGGAGGCTGCCGCATCGATTACTTCCCAGACATCAATCTGCATTCTGTCAAAAACCGTTTTCAATTCATTGACCAGGGCAATGTTAACCGCCCGGTAGGTATTTTCCAGTATTTTGGCAGCTTCGGCAATCCGGGGAGATGACACCGGAACCACCTTGACCACAACCTGCCGATACAGAAATTCGATAATCTCCCTGCAGCCGGGGGTTATCCCGCTGACGATTTTAGGAATCGCTGATGTTGAAAATTCTCTGTTGCCCGGGTCCTCTCTCTCGGGTGAATACCCCAGAAAAAAATCCCTGCCAACCTTAAGCCCCTTGTTTTCAAATAGGGGCAGCATTTCATCCTCGGTAGTCCCGGGATAAGTGGTGCTCTCCAGAATGACCACCTGGCCTTTTCTTATAAATTCAGCAATTTTATGGGTGGTGTTCAATACAAAAGAAAGATCCGGATCCTGGTGTTTCCCGAGCGGTGTCGGCACACAAATAATAATGACATCCACGTCCACAAGTTTTGAAAAATCCGCTGTGGCATAAAACATCGATTTTTCCAGTACAAATTCCCGAATAAAATCATCCTTGATGTGACGAATATAGCTTTCCCCGCTATTTATCTTTCTCACCTTCTCCGGATCGACATCAAATCCGGTCACCTTGAATTTCTTTTTTAAAAACTCTCTGGCCAGCGGCAATCCCACATATCCCAGTCCAATAATCCCGACTATACTTTCCCGCTTCTCTATTTTCTTTATCAAATCATTTTTCATACCTTCACCTCATGGCGCCAATCATCCGGTAGAAACCGGGTTATCCTCTCATGGCCAGCTTTTCTCAGGCAAGGAGGACCTATTTTTTCACACTCAGGATTCTCATGATAAAAATTAGATGGCATGAAAATTTATTTCATCGAATCGATGATAATTTTCAAAGATTCATCCAGGGAATATTTGGGCTTGAAATTCAACAGTTTACCGGCTTTTTTTAAAGAAGGAACCCGCCTTTTCATATCATCGAAGTCTTTTCCGTATACACGCTTGTAGGGAATAAATTCAATTCTTGATAGAGAACCGGAAATTTTAATGATTTTTTTGGCCAGGTCCACTATTTTTATTTCCTCGGTTCCGCCAATATTGATAATCTCTCCGATGCAATCATCTTTATCCACCATGTTCAGGATGGCTCCGATCGCATCCTCGATAAACGTAAAGGTCCGGGATTGATCCCCCTCACCATAAACCGACAACGGCTCATTTTTTAAAGCCTGGTTGACGAATCTGGGTACCACCATTCCGTATTCACCCGTCTGATTTGGGCCGATTATATTAAAAAACCGGCAAATCACAACCGGAATATTCAGGGTTCGGTAGTAGGAGAGGGCCAAAAATTCATCGACCAGTTTGGAAGCCGCGTAGGACCATCTGAGCTTGACGGATGGTCCGAAAATAACTGAATCTTCCTCACCCAGAGGAGCCTTCACCTGATCTCCATATACCTCTGAGGAGGAGGCAATAATAATTTTCTTTTTAAATACCTTCGCTCCCCTCAAGACATTTTCGGTACCGATAATATTGGTTTCCATGGCACTGAGGGG
>CAZOWT010000315.1:0-2227 GCA_964583345.1 uncultured Clostridia bacterium | reverse complement strand
GAAATTGCCATGGCCGTCAGTTCCACCCTGTCGCTGGACCGGATCCTGGACCTGGTGGTTCAGAAGAGCCTGAAACACCTGAAAGCCGAACAGGGTGCGGTGCTTCTGCTCGATGAAAAAAAAGAAGACAAACCTTTTCAGACCATGATCCGGGGCTGGGATACCTCCACCCATAACCTGCCATTTCGCCTGGATACCCAGCTCAGCGGCTGGATGCTCAAAAACCGCCAGCCCCTGCTGAGCAATGATTTCTCCCGGGACAACCGGTTTTTCACGGCATCCAATGAGCCGCTGCCCGTACGTTCACTGCTCTGTGTGCCCCTGATCCTGAAAGCCCGCATGATCGGGCTGGTCAGCCTGTTCAACAAGAAATCCGCCGAGGGGTTCAGCCAGGAAGATCAGCGCCTGATGTCGATCATCGCCGCCCAGTCAGCCCAGATCATCGAAAATGCCCGGCTGCTGAAAGAAGAACAGCAGCTGATCAAGATGCAGGAGGAGTTGAGGCTGGCCTTTGAAATCCAGACCAATCTGCTGCCGGAAAATCCTCCGAAAGTCAAAGGATACGACATATACGGAAAAAGCATACCGGCTAAAACCGTGGGCGGCGATTATTACGATTTCATCCCGATCGATGACAACCGGCTGGCCTTCTGCCTGGGTGATGTGTCCGGCAAGGGCATGCCGGCGGCGCTGCTGATGGCCAATCTCCAGGCCACCATCCGCGGGCAGGCGGTATTGGACCTGGCTATTCCGGAAATACTGGCAAACGCCAACCGGCTGCTGTTCCAGAACACCAGCAGCGAAAAATTCGCCACCCTGTTCTTCGGCATCCTGGATCATAAAAATCATGAACTGACCTATTCCAATGCCGGCCATAACTATCCCCTGCGTATCACGGAAAATAATCGCCTGGAAACAGTGAAAGAGGGCGGCATTGTCCTGGGATGCCTGGAAAGTTTCTCCTTTCCGGAAAGTAAACTTTCTTTTGAAATCAATGAAATCCTGGTCCTGTATTCCGACGGCATCACCGAAGCGGTAAATGAACAGGGCGATGAATTCGGGGAAGATCAATTATCGGAACTGATTTTTAAAAACCAAACCCGGCCGGCCCGCGACATTGTTGAAATCATTCTCAGAGAGGCGGAGCAATACGCCGGAAACCTGCCCCAGACCGATGACATGACCCTGATGGTGGTCAAGCGGATCGGATAATCGTTCAATGTTCAACGTTCAAGGTTCAAAGTTGGGATTTGATGGCAAGTGACAAGTGGATCGTGACTGGTGGATGGTGAATAGGGAATCTCCCATTCTAACTTGAAGATGGGAAGATAAGAGGATGAGAAAATGAGGGACAAAGGAATCTCCCCATTGACCCATCGACCCATTCACCCATTTACAAGATCAATAAGTATATATAATAGACATTTAAGATTGAAGAAGGGGGAATCATGTACATGAGGTTGCTCTATTTGAACCTGCAACCGGAAGGTATTAGCCTGGCCCGCACCTATTACGACAGCACGGTTTTACCCCGGCTGCGCACGGTACCGGGATGTCTCTTTGCCCGGTTGATTCAAAACCATACCAAAAAATCCGAAATGATTTCCATGACCCTGTGGAAGAAAAAGGAAGATGCCGAATTCTATCATAACAGTCCGGTATTCGAACAGCTCATGATTGAGTTCAAACCTTTCCTGGCTGAATCCTCGGTATGGAAAATTCAGTTGTCAGAAAAAATGGAGCTCGAATACAAACCCGAAATCGAAGAACCGGTTATTCAGGCTCTGCCGGTTTCCACCCTGGCAAACTTCAAAACCATAAAACCGTGTGACTCGTCACCGATATTCGTACGCATCGTGTCCCACCGGCTTCAGAAGGGGAAGCTGGATGAATTCAGGAACCTGTACCAACACCATATTGTCCCGGCTCTGGAGAAAACCCCGGGATGCTGCTACGCCTACCTGATGGAAAACCTGCAAAACGGGGAAGAGATCGTGTCGGTCACCATCTGGGACAGCCGGCTGGCAGCCGAGGAATATGAGAAAAGCGGTAAATTCGACTCACTGGTGGACAGGGTGAAACACACCTTTTCGGAACTCTTCCAGTGGAAAATGTCTCTGGCCAGCGACTCCGACCGCCAGGCCAAAACCAGCGATGACATGAAGGTGGATCATTACCAGGTGGTCAATAAGCAAGAGCTCAAGTAAACATTGAACCTTGAACTTTT
>CAZOWT010000314.1:0-2265 GCA_964583345.1 uncultured Clostridia bacterium | reverse complement strand
GGACAGGTAAAAAATGACTGTGATGGCGATCAGAATGACCGGGATCAGAATAGAAAAAAACATCCTTTTTTTTTGCTGGGAAAAGTAATTCTTTTTATAAGGTTTATAACCTGACATTTCGTTCAATCAGCCTTAAAAAACTTTTTTTGGCAGAGCTTTTCAGTTTCCGGAATTATTATGATATCAGGTTTTATTTTTGTCAACCAAAGACATGTCTTGGGCATTTAATTATACTGGGGGGTAATTGATGTCCCTTTTAAAAGCCTCAATTTCCTCATGTGTCAGTTCACGCCAGTGTCCGCCGGGTAATTTTTTCAATTTTAAATTACCCAGGGAAATTCTTCTCAAGCGTTCGACCGGGTGGCCTGAAAATTGAAACAATTTCCGAATGACATGCTTCTTTCCTTCTATGATGGAAACCGTATACCAGGCATTGCCCCTCCCGGTTTTGCGGACGAATTTTATCTCCAGGGGCCTGATTTTCTGTCTCTCGATAAATACCCCCCGGGACGTCATTTTATCAATCTTGGTTTGATTCAGAATTCCTTTGACCTTAATGAGGTAAGTTTTGGGGACCTGGTTTTTCGCCGATATGATGAAATTGGTCAAATCACCGTCATTGGTCAGCAGAATCAGGCCTTCGGAATGATAATCCAGCCTTCCGACCGGGTATACCCTTTCCCTTATTTTCCGGAGGAAATGACTGATTGTTATTCGGTTTTGGGGATCGCTGAGTGTCGAGATGACGCCGGCGGGCTTGTTGAAAATAAAATAGACTTTCTTTTCCATTTTGATATGCAGCCTTCGGTCCTCACAGCGGATGCTGTCCCGGTTTACATCCACCGGGGCGTTGGGATCGGTGACGACCTTGCCGTTGATTTTCAGTTTTCCATCGGCGATCATTTTGCGAATGTTTCTGCGGCTGTCAAATCCGGAGAATTGAAGAAACTTTTGCAGGGTAGTGGTCATGTGCCTGGACGGGAAATTCGGTAACCCGGAAGGGGGGGGTGGGCCAGGGTACGGGGGAAAAGGAGAAACCGGCTCATTTCTGAATATCCATTCGCTTCATGAGTTCGGACAGGGTAGTGGGCTTTAATCCCAGGTCTTTGGCAGCATTTTTTTGCAGCCAGTTGTTTTTACCCAGAGCCTCAATGATCAACTGCTTTTTAAATTCATTTACCTGCTGGTGAAAGCTGCCTTTCTTTATTTCTTTTGACCGGTTGTTCCTGATTTCAGGTGAGAGATAATCGGCGGTCAGGATATCGGAGTTTGATAGAATGATGGCGCGCTGGATGGTATTTTCCAATTCCCTGATATTTCCCGGCCAATTGTAATCCATCAGGTACCCCATGAATTTGCTATCGATTTTATTGATCGTTTTATTGTTTTCTTTCAGATATTTCTGGGTGAAATGGTCAACCAGCAGAGGAATGTCTTCTTTACGCTCCCGGAGGGGCGGCAGCTCTATATTAATGACATTCAGCCGGTAGTAAAGATCTTCCCGAAATTCATTCCGGTCCACTTTATCTTTCAATATGACATTGGTCGCGGCCAGAATCCGGACATCGACTTTCAGGACTTTGTTATCCCCGAGCGGTTGAATTTCCTTCTCCTGGATAACCCTTAAAATCTTGGCCTGGGTTTCCGGGGTAAGATTGGCGATTTCATCAAAAAAAATCGTTCCGGTGTCTGCTTCTTCAAAAATACCCTTTTTATCGGCATAAGCGCCAGTAAATGCACCTTTTTTATACCCGAATAACAAACTCTCAAACAGGGTTTCCGGGAGATTACTGGAGTTGAAAGAGAAGAATGGTTTGTCAACGCGGTCAGAATTTTTATAAATGGCTTTGGCAATCAATTCCTTTCCGGTTCCACTCTCACCGGAAATCAGAATGGTTGAATTGGTCCGGGCCACGCTTTCTACGATATCCAGAATCTTTTGGAGCGGACGGCTTTTACCGATAATACTCTCGAATGAGAAACGCTGGTTCAACACTTTTTTTAATTGGATGTTTTCCCGGTTGATTGCTTTTTCCTTGATAGCCCGTTCTATTTTATGTTTTAATTCCAGGTTGTTAAATGGTTTTTGCAGATAATCCAGCGCTCCCAGTTTTATGGCTTCGATAGCGGATTCTATGGTTCCATAGGCGGTAAGAAAAATGACCTTTATATCCGGATCGGTTTTCTTCAATTCCCTGAAAATTTCGATTCCGGATGTGCCGGGAATCATTAAATCCATGATGACCACATCTACCCGGGTGGAAT
>CAZOWT010000313.1:0-2275 GCA_964583345.1 uncultured Clostridia bacterium | reverse complement strand
CGAGGGATTTCTGAAAATAAAAACCTGGAAAAATTACCGTGACCTGTTTTCAGCGGTTTTCTTTATCGTGGTGTTGCGAAAACCTTCCCACAGCCGGAAATTGAAAAGTCTGCTCAAACAGGAAAATATCCCCCTCAACCCGGTGTATGATCCGGGACTTGAGCCGCCCTGTGTATTTGTGTATGCGTATGAATCGGAAAGACTGGACCTGTCTTCGACCATCATTAGAAAAATGGCCCGGAAATCAAAATCTCTGCGCGGCACGGTTCCCGAAGAGGTGGAAAAAATCATTCAGGAGTACAATCTTTATGGATATTAAAGAATATAAACTGGTGGTTGAAGATCTGAAAAAGCGGAAAATTCCTCCGGTCATCAAAAGGGTGGTTTCGGTTATTCTGGATAAAAAAGGGGAAAGGGCAACGGTGCTGAAATTAAAGGAAGTTAATGACATCACTGATTTTATGGTTATCTGCAACGGAAATTCGCTTAGACAGAACCGGGCTATTTCCGACGAGGTGCAGGAAAAATTATTCAAAGAGTATCATTTAAAGGTGTTTGGCATCGAAGGTGAAAACAGCGCCGAATGGATTCTTCTGGATTATATTGATTTTGTGGTCCATATTTTTTCACCGGAGAGCCGGGAAAGGTATGGTCTTGAAAAATTGTGGATGGATGGAAAACGATATAATTTTTACCGGCATTAACAACCTCAGGGATCCGCTTTCCCTCCGGGTCAAGGAGCGGATTGAGAAAATCGCAAACCTGAAGTCCAGTGTGCTCCTGGTGGGTGAAACCGGAGTGGGCAAGGATTTCTGGGCAAATTATCTGCTTCAGATCAGCCAGGTTGAAACCATGCTGAACCTGAACTGCGGGGATGTGCCGGAAACCCTGTTGGAAAGCGAATGGTTCGGCTTCAAACGCGGCGCTTTCACCGGGGCGGTAAAGGACTATGAAGGCAAATGGAAAACGGCCGGAAACGGGATATTGTTTTTAAATCAGATCGATTTGCTGAGTTTGAATTTGCAGGCCCGTTTATTGAGAATCATTGAAAGGAAAAAATTTTTCCCCCTCGGCTCCAACCGGGAAGTTGATATCCGGGCGAGGTTCCTGTTTTCGGCTGATAGCGATATCGAAGAGAAGGTGAGTCGGGGAGAATTCCGCAGTGATCTGTACTACCGGATTTCCACCTATAAAATTTATATTCCGCCGCTCAGGGAGCGGAAAAGCGACATCCTGCCCCTGGTCATGTTCTTTGCCAGGAAAATGGGCCTGACGGTTGATCTCAGCCAGCGGGGACTTAAAGCGCTCCGGGAGTACCGCTGGAGGGGAAATATCAGGGAAATTGAGAATTTTATCACCAACACCGGGGTGCTGCATCGTGATTTGAATGATGAGCATGTCATCGGACTGCTCCGGAATGCCATGGAGTTTCTGGAAACCAAAAAGGAAGCGGATATATCCCTCATGGAACTGGAGCGGGAGTATATCTATTATTTGCTCAAAAAGTACCGCAGTAAGGTAAAGGTGGCTGACATTCTAAGGATTTCCCGGAAATCCCTTTACAATAAACTGAAAAAATATGAAGGCCATTGAGCTGTTTTGTATCGGTGAACTCAAATTCCGGGAATTGAGAATAATTGAAGAAATATATGCCGGCCGCATCAGCACCTTCATGACATTTTCAATCAGGAAATTCAAGGATATAAACGTGAAGGATCCCGATCTGGTCAAAAAGAAAGAGGCGCAAAAGATCCTGAAAAACCTGAGCCGGGATGATTTTGTCATCGGATTGGATGAGACGGGGCGGAAAATGGATTCGCACGGATTCGCCCGTTTTTTATCCGAACGGATTTCTTATCATTCCGGCAGGATTGTATTTTTAATCGGGGGGTTCTCGGGATTGTCCGGACTTCTGGATGAACGGATAAATGATAAAATTTCCTTTTCCGACCTCACCTTTTCCCATGACATCTTTCGCATCGTTTTTCTGGAGCAACTTTACCGGGCCTTTACCATCATTAAGGGCATCCCCTATCATCGATAAAAAAGGAACGTGTGTTGATTTCCGTTTTCCGATTGTGTAATATGAATTCTAATATGAGGAGGTGGACCCATGTTTAACCGAAAAATTTATGAACAGAGGCGGAATACACTCCGGAAGCAGGTGGGGTCGGGATTGATTGTTCTTCTGGGCAATGGTGAAAGTCCCATGAATTATGCGGCCAATCCGTATCATTTCAGGCAGGACAGCCATTTTTTGTACTTTTTCGGATTG
>CAZOWT010000312.1:0-2281 GCA_964583345.1 uncultured Clostridia bacterium | reverse complement strand
GAAGTGAAGAAATAAACCTGAAAAAAATTAATCTAAAAATACTTTACAGAGGTATAAGACTGGTGTAATATATATAATAAAATATTTCAGAGAGCGGCACAAAATTTGTTGATCGCAGGAGAAGGTCAATGTGGTTCGAGGTGCAAAAAACAAGATATTATGGAAAATAATGATATATAAAAAATGAATACGGGGAAAAACATGACAAAATCAATCATCGTGGGTACCGGAAGTTTTATTCCCGAGAAAATCGTACTTAACCGGGATTTTTTAAACAACGAGTTTTTTGATGTTGACCGAAAACCGTTTGATAAAACCAATGAAGAGATCATCGAAAAATTCGAAAAAATAACCGGCATTAGTGAGAGGAGGTATGTCACCGAAGATCAGGTCAACTCGGATATTGCCTATTACGCTGCCCGGGATGCACTGGAATCTTCCTCCATAGATCCCGAAAGCCTCGATTACCTGATCTGCGCCCACAATTTCGGTGATGTCAAAATGGAAAACAGGAGATCTGATTTTGTCCCCAGCCTGGCGGCCCGGGTGAAGGAGAAATTGAGAATCAAAAGTCCCGGCACGGTATGCTACGATCTTGCCTTCGGATGCCCGGGATGGCTGCAGGGCATGATTCAGGCGGATTACTTTTTGAAATCGGGCGATGCCCAACGCGCCATGATCATCGGCACCGAAACCCTGTCCAGAATATCGGATCCTCATGACCGGGACAGCATGCTATACGCCGATGGGGCCGGGGCAACCATCCTCGAATCCGGACCGAAATCAGGCGCCCAAGACAGCGGCATATTATCCCATGCTGTCCGCTCCGATACCCTTGAACATGCCTACATGCTCAGGATGGATGAATCATACAAACCCGACGGCAATGACGACAACCTCTACCTGAAGATGATGGGGCATAGACTGTACGAATACGCCCTGAAAACCGTGCCCCTGGTGGTCAAGCAAAGCATCGAAAAAGCAAAACTGAAGTTGCGGGAAATCAAAAAAGTGTTGATTCACCAGGCCAATGAAAAAATGGATGAATCCATCCTGAACCGGATTAACGACTTATTCAGAGAGAAAATCGACATTCATGAAATCATGCCCATGACCATTTCCTGGCTGGGCAACAGTTCGGTCGCCACCCTGCCCACCCTGCTCGATCTGATCATGAAAGGGAAGCATAACCACAAATTGGAAAAAGGCGACGTGATTGTGTTTGCCTCGGTGGGCGCGGGAATGAATGTCAACGCCATGGTCTACCGGATATAACAAAACCTTCTTCGGTCGAAATAGTGATATCTCTTTCCACCTTTTTCCATTTTTTCAAATATCCAGTTGACAATATCATGGTATTATAATATTATAATATTGAAATAGGAGAAAATAAATGGGCGCCACGACCATGAGATTACCGGATGAACAGCTAAAAATATTGAGGGCCATTTCCGGATATGAAAACCGGCCCTTGAGCAAAATTTTCGAAGAGCTGGCCGAGGAATATATCAACCGCCATAAGGAAACCATGGAAATATTACAAATTCCCGGTTTTGTCGAGGAAAGCAAAAAAGGATTGGAGGAAATAAAATCCGGTAAAGGAAAAAACCTCGATGACCTGGAAGATTGAGGTTTCCAACAAGTTCGAAAAATATTATCTGAAGTTATCCGCCAAAGAAAAATCCCGTATTAAAGGCAAATTAAATGAGCTGAAAGAGTTGAATAATCCACTTCTTCACAAAGATGTCAGGTTACTTACCGGAGATCTGAGAGGATTTTACCGGATGAGAATCGGAGAGAGCAGGGTCATTTTTTCTCTGATCACCGAAACCCGGACCATAGCCGTGGTCAATCTATTCCCCCGAAGCCAGGGGTACTGACCTTACCAATAAAATTAGTCCGTGGATAAAACCATAAAAAATCCAGGCGCATTAAAAATACTGAAATTTTTATTGACAGCAAAACCTGCATTCTCTATCATTTAATATTCCAATCAGGGGAGATTGAAAAGTAAATTGGATCAAAAAAATTTATCCAAGCTCAAAGAATTGATAAATTTATTCGAACACAACCTCAAACAGTACAAGGGGAAAAAATTGATATTTTAGATAACCAGATTGATCAACTGGTTTTTGATCTTTTATGGATTTACAAAGGAAGAGAATGAGATTGGGGAGGGGGCGGATAATTAATGAAATTTAATTCTGATATTCACCATCGCCGTTCCATAAGGTTAAAGGCATATGATTATTCTCAACCCGGTGTATATTTTGTAACTGTT
>CAZOWT010000311.1:0-2337 GCA_964583345.1 uncultured Clostridia bacterium | reverse complement strand
TAGGAAACATAGTATTTAGTACTCAGATTTTTTATGCCAAAAGGGAGAAAACGGGTTTTTCTCCCTTTTGCATTTTTAATCCTTTTTTTCTGTTTTAATTTAAGTGCATCTGACTATATTTTCAAGGGTTTCAGGTTACAAAACCCTTATACTTTTCTGAAAGAATCGGCAGATGGCCTATCATCCGCCCAAATAAAAGAGATTTTTGAACTATCCGGTTTCTTTCGCTCAGTATCGGTGAGTGAGGAATATGATACCATTATCCTCTCTGTAGTTGAATTTCCGGTCATCAAGGTTATTTCCATTACCGGCAATTCGGTTTATAATGACCGGCAAATATCGCAAGCCCTGGGAATACAATCCGGCATTCAGTTTAATTCCCGAATACTGACCGGAAACCTGCAGGCCTTCTACCGGAAATGCCGGGAAGACGGTTATACACACTGGCAGGTAAAGGGGATAAAAATAGAAGAAGATGGCCGATTGTCGATTGAGGTGGATGAGGGGATACTGCGGGAAGTGATGGTGCCGGAAGATGTTATTGACCCCGCAATTATCCGCAAAGTGTTTTCTCAGTTGGTGGGGAAACCCTTCAATGCCCTCAAAGTCAAATATTTGCTTGAAGAGCTGCTTTTTACCGGAGCCTTTTATACCATCGATTCTGAAGTGTTGCACAGTGGAGACAGGGTCATCTTGAAAATCGTTCCGGATAAGAAAAGGTTAAGAGCATTGAAGTCTATTGTCGAATATTCCGGCTTCGGAGGATTCCGGGTGTTTAACCAAATCAGTACGGTTAAGAAGAACAATCGGCTTGAATTTCTGGATATTGAAACCCGGTTCATCGATGACGGGGACAGTAAATTTGTCCAGTTGAGCCTGGAACAATACAATTTCCGGCGGAATCTGTCAAAAAGTTTTTTCTCGAATCGTCTGGATTTTTTTTATACCTCATTTGTCGGGGATGATAACTTTTTTTTTGAGACCGTGCCATCCTTTGCGGTTCCGCTGCTTAAAAATTTACAGCTCTCCCTGTCTTTTGCCGCCGGAATTCACAAAAATTTCAACGGCCAGGATAATCAACTGATTGCCGAAACCAGGGGCGGTCTCGAATACCAATACCGCTCTCCGCTCAACCGTACCGAATGGTACGCCGGACTAGAATGGGTGATTTCTATCATGCACCGGTATAATCGGCAGTCATTTTGGATTGATTTTGATCGGCATTTTATCTGGGGGGATTTCGGCATTTATGGCCAGTACAATAACTGTTCCGGTGATGATCTCCCCTTCAATTACGGTTTTATCCGGTTTGAAAAAATGGCCGCAGTTAAACCCGATCAGCTTTTTACTCGGAATTTTAAATATCTGTGTGCTGAATTTCTCAGCAGGCCGATATGGGGACCTTTAAGACTGGGAATGCTGGCACAGGTCTTTGATAGGGATGAAACCGAATTTGGTTTCGGCTTGGTTTCACACGTTACTATAAAGGGTTTTCCCCTGCGTGTTACCGGATGGATTCAGGAGGGCAAATTTTATCTCTCGGCTGGAACCCGGGTTTCTTTTTGATTCGCAAAGACTTGTCACAGTTTTCTCATTGATAATTACCTCTGGCCTAGTTATAATAGATGCTGATGAAAAAAAAAAAGCTGAACCGGCTGCAAAAAATTGACCGTTATCTATATCGTAATTCCTACCTTTACAAATGGGGGAAACAGTTGTGGAGAAACCGAATCGGCCGGGTTATTATACTGGTTGTAATCGGAATGTTGCTGGTCAATACCGGATATGTTTATTATAAAAATCATCAGGTCAAACGGTTTCTGATGAACTGGCAGGGGTATCAGAACAACCATCAGTATCAGGAATTTGTGAATTGCATTGACCTGACTCCTGAAAACCCTGACCGGCTGACATTCCCGGACTGGCAGGCTCAATTCTTTGATTCGCCACTTCTTTTGAAGTTTTCTGATATTTCAGTGAACCGGCTCGAATCCGGATATTACCGGGCGGAAATGGTGGTCCGTTTTCAAATGAATGGCAGAACTGAGAATCGTTTCCATGGAATTGTTTATGTCAGGGAAAACGGTTCCTTTCGTATCATGAGGGTGGAAATATGAAAAAGATTTGGATAGTTTGTTTGTTTTTTATTTGTTCGATTCGTTTGCTTTTTCCGGTTTCTATTGAGGATATTATGGCCAAATATAAAGAGAATATGAAAAAGCTGAAATCGCTACAGGCCATCATGGTTATGAACGTCAAAACCGGTGAAAACTACAACCAAATGAAAATGAAATATATCAATAAGGAGAGAAAGGTCTATATCAAGTCCAAACCCCC
>CAZOWT010000310.1:0-2353 GCA_964583345.1 uncultured Clostridia bacterium | reverse complement strand
TTTTTTAAATTGGTTAAGGTTCAGGCCTTTCAGGGCCGAAATTTCCAGGTAGGCGATTTTATTTTGGCGGCAATAGGCCCACAGGCCGTCAGCCGTTTCCCGGCATTCACCGGCGATCAAATCCGCCTTGTTTCCCACCACCAGAAATTTTTTGGCCAGCAGGGCGGGCTTGTAGGATTTCAGCTCATTCCTGAGCATGAATAACACCTCAAGCGGCGAAGAAGGCTGATTCAGGGAAATATCGATCAAAAATATGAGCACCTCGTTTCTTTCGATATGCTTGAGAAAATCAAGTCCCATGCCTTCACCCTGGTGAGCGCCTTCGATGATTCCCGGAATATCCGCTACCACCAGACTGTCATCATTACTGTAGATGACCCCCAGATGGGGCGTCAGGGTGGTGAAAGGATAGTCGGCAATTTTTGGTTTTGCGGCACTTATCTTGGAAATCAATGTGGATTTTCCGGCATTGGGCAGTCCGACAATTCCGGCAAATGCGATTAATTTCAGTTCCAGAATCACCTTGATGGATTCTCCCTTTCCCCCACGTTCGGCAATCCGGGGAGCCTGCCTGACCGAAGATTTAAAATGGGCATTCCCACGGCCGCCCTTACCTCCCTTGGCAATTACAAATTCCATGTTTTCCCGGTCAAAATCAAAAATGACTTTCTCTTCGGGATAGGTTTTCACCACTGTCCCCGCCGGCAAAGAAAGGATCTCGTCCGCTCCGTTCTTCCCGAACCGGTTTGATCCTTTCCCGTGTTCACCCTTTTCCGATTTGATGATATTGCGAAATTTGAAATCCACCAGAGAATTTTTGGCTGAACGGCTGCACAGAATGATATGTCCGCCCCTGCCGCCGTCACCGCCATTCGGCCCTCCCCGGGGGACAAATTTTTCCCGGCGAAAACTGACACACCCATTTCCTCCGTCTCCGGCAATAAACGTCACCACAGCTTTGTCAACGAACATAAATGATCACACACCGGCCCTGACCAGGTGATTTCCGGATAGATAAAATACGGATAATAAAGATGGGTTATACCTCGGAAAACAGAAATCCGAAGGATATAGAAAATTCAAACTAATTGGGCTCAACCTCCACGTATCGCCTGTTCTTTCGGTTTAAAAATACCACATTTCCCGATACCAGCGCAAACAGGGTATTGTCCTTCCCCATGCCGACATTCCTGCCGGGATTGAATTTGGTACCCCGCTGGCGGAGAATAATCGCACCGGCATTTATCTTTTCACCACCGTACTTCTTGACTCCGAGCCTTTTTGAAACACTGTCCCGTCCATTCCGCGCACTTCCGGCAGATTTTTTATGTGCCATGACTATTTCTCCTTTTTCTTGGCGGCAGCCGTTTTCCGCGTGGAAGCAGCCGCGGTTTTTTTCTCTTTTTCCGTGGCCTTCTTGGTGGTTCTGGCCTCCGGTTTCTTTCTGGGAGCAACCGTTTTCTTGACGGTTTTGGGTGCGGCCGTTTTCTTCTCGGGTTTGGCTTCGGCTTTTATGGCCGGTTTCGGCGCCGGTTGATCTTTTTTCTCAGCCTTGTCCGCTGTCCTGATTTCGATCTTCTCAATCTGAATCCGGTGCAGATGCTGCCGGTGCCCCCGGGTCCGCCGGTACCCTTTCTTGGATTTTTTCTTAAATATGATGACCTTGGGAGATTTGGATTCCTCGAGGATCCTGGCCTCGATATTTCCGTTTTTGATAAAGGGCTGGCCCAGGATCAGTTCCTTGTCCTTGATCAACAAAACATGGTCGAAATTAACCACATTGTCCTTGGATATCCGGCTCTTCTCAATGGTTTCCACTTCAATGATATCGCCGGCTTCAACTTTATACTGTTTTCCACCTGTTTCAAGAATTGCAAACATATTATCACTCCAACTGAAAATTCTTACCATATATATCACAAATGCGATTTCAAGTCAACTGCACGGGCTATAGTTTCCAGAACAGCATTAATCCGGCGATTAAGCTGATAAAGCTCACCACGGTCAGCCTCCACCCGACACGGAAGAAATCACCGAAACGGTAATTTGCCGGGCCGATCATCAGGAGGTTTACAGGATGGGATATGGGTGTGAGGAAGGAGGCCGAGCAGCCAATAGCCGTGGCAACGGCTATTGCCTGGGGATTGGTTTGCAGGCTGAGGGCAGCGCTGATGGTAATGGGCCCGGTAACCAGGGCGGCGACCTGGCCCCCGATCACCTGGGTAAGCAAAGATGTCAGCAGAAAGGCTCCCCCCGCCAATCCCAGCGGACCGAGGGGAATGACAAATGAAAGCAACCGTTCCCCTATCAGTTGGGCCAGGCCGGTATTGACCATGGCCAGGCTGACCGAATA
>CAZOWT010000309.1:0-2382 GCA_964583345.1 uncultured Clostridia bacterium | reverse complement strand
CATGGCCAACCGGATCAAAGATTTTAAACAGAGGCACCCCGATTACGCAAAAAGCAGCCGGGAATTCAGAAAATTACTTGTTCAAATCCCGCCGGATCAACAGGGTTCAATCCAATTTGACAGAAGTTCGGATGGAATCGTAAAAAGACATTCTCTTCATTTGATATTGAAACCCGTTTATAATCAAAAAACGGTTGATATTTTTTTTAATCCCTTTAAAATCATGATGGAGTTCCTGAAAGCATACAACCATTCTTTCTTGCCGGTTCCCGCAGGCGAAAAATTATATGCAGGCCGTGCCTGGCAGAGCCAGCCACTGGATTTTTCGGGCAACCTGAACGGGGTCGCCTGGCAGGTGGCAAAAATTATCCGCAGGTATGTGACCTTCAGACAAAAACAACCTTTCCGCCTGGGTTACCGGATAAAACGGGCTGATGATTCGGGTATTGAAATCATTGGCGAATCTCATCCGGACATTAAGGTTTGGAGACGGTTCAGCATAAAGGATTTTTATCGAAACATAAAACTCAACCCCCTTGATCATACCCTGGTCGAGGATTCGATACACCTGGAAGTCAGAGATAAAAACGGAATGGGCGGTTTTGCCCGGGCAACTTTGAAGTTGATTGAATAACCCGGTTATTTTAAAATGGCAAATCAGGTTATCGGATAATCTTTCTGGGCCGCATGTTCGCGGTCGAATTTTTCCAGTGCCTGGATTTCCCGGCTGGCCTCCTGTAGCCGGGCCAATATTTTTTTCCATTTTTTACAGCTGTTTTTTTTGTATACGGCCCAGGAAAAGCACAGATGAAAATGGGGACAGGCCATGCAGTCCGGATGGTTCTGGGGAAGAGATTTGTAAAAATTTTCCAGGCTCGATTTCCGGTTGGTTCGGCTTAAAGTTTGACCTTGATAATCGATAAGAAATTGATATTCTTTTATTGCCAGGTCTCCGGGACTCTCGGATAAGCCGACTCCGTCGCTGTGTATAAACTGGTTCGGATTCATGAGGTTCATGTTCCATAGTGTGGTTTTTACTTGCTGGATTTTGGAAAGAAGGATGGTATGGAACGGCTCGATGGGTACCGATAGGGACCGGCTGTGCAGATAATAATCCAGTATTTCAAGTATTAGGGAAGTATCCAGGCTTTCGATGATTGAAATCAGGTCAACCACAAAACCCATGGAAGACAGGAGAGAAACATGTTCGACTTTTTTAATGGGATATTCCGGACAAAAGATAAAGTTTTTTGTTTTCAAACTTTTTGCCTGCCGGATGATTTCTCTTTCAGAGTCAGGGAAAATCTTTATGATTTGTTTTCCCTGCTGTTCGATCCGTAAAGCCTCTTTTAGGCTGCCGGTAAAATTAATCTGGTTGATTTTGCTGCCATAGGTTCTGTTGATTCCGATAACCATATCGATATTATCGTTGATAAAAATAAACTTTTTAATATCTGTGAATTCAAACAGCTTTTCATCACCCAGAACGACAAATTTATCCTGCAGGAAATTTTTGATATCAGGCATTTCGGGGCTCCCGGTAAATCGTATTGAAAAATATTCTTCTCGATGTGCAGAAATTGGTTTTTTGGTAAATGTTGTTATGGTAAATAGCGGCATCCATGGGGCAACCGCCATGGCAGTAATTCCACCACTGACAATTCCGGCAAAAGGTGTTGTTTAAAAAAGTGGTCCGGTTGAGCATCTTCTGGCGCCCCGGGTTCAAGATAATATCCTTGAAACTGTTGTGATAGATATCTCCGTATTTTTCATATTTTCTGTCTATACCCCTCCCGCAGCTGTATATGCTGCCATCGGTATCAATTCCAAGATGGGTGGAAGCGCACTGTCCGGATGCATCACAGCTCAGTCTGAAATGACCATGGAAATGATAATCGTCAAATTCCTTCAAGGGTACCCACTGGGGTTTTTTCCCCAGAGATTCCCATGCGCGGTACAGGTTAATCAAAAAATGCCCCCACTCGGCCGGGGTGACGTAAAGGTCGTGGCAGATATCCCCTTTCCGGGCTCTTCCTTCCCGGTACAGGGGGTTGAACCGAATACCGATCCCGGAAAAGCGATTGGCAAATACATCCTTCACAAAATCGAAATCTCCCAATGCTCTTTTATGAACCACGAAAAGGATCCCGAAGGGGAAGCCTTCTTCTTTCAATCTGGAGATTGATTTTTCCCATATGGAATTATAATCGCCGTTTTTCGCCATTCGAATCCCTGGAAAAGGGTCATAGGATGTCCCGATCCTGCCCATTTCGCCGTTTTCATCCCGCAGCAGTTTTTTGAGCATCTTCAGGTTTTCGGAATTCAGGTTCAACAAGTTGCTTTGAATAAGGTTCTGAATGGGAAGCCGGGTCCTTTTCCGAA
>CAZOWT010000308.1:0-2399 GCA_964583345.1 uncultured Clostridia bacterium | reverse complement strand
TGGTCCCCCAGCCCGCTGGCCAGGAACGCCACCAGGGGCGCTACGTCATCCGGTTCGGTCAGCCGGTTCAGGGCCAGATCGGAAATGGTTTTTTCCTCCCCGTAAAAATCGATGAACTCCTGGGCCATGTCGGTCCGGACAAAACCCGGGGCGATAATGAAGGCCTTGATATCCTGCTTGCCAAAACCGCGGGCAATGGACCGGGTCAGCGATACGATTCCGCCCTTGGAAGCCGCGTAGGCCAGATAATCGATGGTGTCGCCCCGGAAAGCCGCCCGGGACGCGATATTGATAATCCGGCCTCCCCCGTGCTGGAGGAAGTGGTTGACAGCCAGTTTGCAGAGCAGGGCCGTGGCCCTCAGGTTAACTTTCATGGTCTCGTCCCAGTCGCTGATCCAGTTTTCGGCAGCCAGGTCCACCGGCGATTTCAGGGCCACGCCGGCATTGTTGATCCACACATCGATACGCCCGAATTTTTTTTCGATATCGGCAAACAACCGCACCCCGGCCCCGACATCCTCCAGGTTGGCCTGGAAAATGGCCGAGGGCGAATCCAGTTGCCCCATAAGTTTTTCCAGGGGTTCCCGGTTCCGGTTGCAGTGCAGGGCCAGCCCGGCGCCGGCCTGGCCCAGGTGCCGGGCAATAGCAAAACCGATTCCCCGGCTGGCGCCGGTCAGGCCGATGGTCATTCCGGAAAGATCTATCTGCATGGTTTTCTCCTTTGGTTTACATCTCGACTTGGGTGCCGATGCCGGCCTTCATGGCCTGTTGGTAAACCAGGTGGGCCGCGGCCGCGTCCTGAATGGCCAGGCCGTTGGACTTGAATACCGTAATTTCGCCGTCATCGGTCCTTCCCGGTTTTTCCCCGATGATGATTTCACCCAGTTCGGCATAAAAATGAGATTCCTCTATGGCGCCTTCCCGCAGGGGAATGATTACATCCCCGGCCTCCTGGAAACAGGCCTCCCGGGAATCCCCCACCAGTTTCGAGCGCTTGATGATTGCCGTATCCAGCTCCCGGGCATTCGGGGTATGGCTCCCGATTCCGTTGATGTGGGTGCCGGGCCGGACAGCCCGGCCGTCAAACAGCGGGTCCGGAGAAGAGGTGGCCGTGCAGATGATATCGCTTTCCAGCAGGGTTTCCGGAGAATCCGCCTTGATGATGTCAAAATCCACCTGGGACCGCAACTCATTGACCAGGCGGTCGGCTGCCCCGGCAGCGGAATCAAAAATGAACGCCCGGGAAATATCCCTGGCCGCCGCTATTGCCAGCAACTGGGTACGGGCCTGAACCCCGGCCCCGAAAATGCCGGCCGTCATGTTTTTTTCCTTCCGGGCCAGATACCTGGTGGCCACACCCGAGGCCGCCCCGGTCCTGACCGCGGTCAGGTAACCGCCGTCCATGATACAGGTCACATCACCGGTGCGGGGGTCCTGAAGCAGGACCTTGCCGAAAATGACCGGCAGGTTGAAATTTTCAGGATTTTTCTTGTAAACCGTCACCACCTTGCAGGCCAGGGCCTCCATTTTTTTCAGGTAAGCGGGCATATAGAGAGACAACCCATCGGGCGGCTTGATGTTGATCCGCAGGGGCAGGTCGGCTGTTCCCCGGGCCAGTTCGGCAAAAGCCGATTCCACCGCGTCCATGCAGTCCTTCATATTTAAAACCGATTTCACATCTTCGCGATTGAGTATCAATACCAATTTAAACCTCCTTTTTCCAGCTGAATACATGATATATTTTCGGGCCGAAGCTTGTCAAGTTTAAATTTCCCTTTCACCGGCAAGACCCCCATCGCCCCCCCGTCAAACTCCATAAAACCCGGATGATTTTTTTGATTTTGTTTTGTCAATTCGCCACATTCATGCTATCATGAATGGCTTATGCGAAACTCCTGGCGTCTTTTCCTGTTGTTCGGGGCATTATTCTGGACCGGCTGCGCCACCACCGGTACCGGCGGCCAGGGAAAAATGACCCTGAATTATATTGAATACAACCGGGGAAAATCTTTCCCGGTGACCGCGGATCTGTCAATCACCACCCCTGACCGGCAATTGACCTTCTATCACCTCCACTTTGAGGACGATTCATTCTATCCGGACAATTCCATCATTCCCAATGCCTTTATCAAGCCCCTGCTCCAGTTGAAACTGGATAACGCGTCGGACGCCTTCACCGAACCGTACTACGGGTTTCGCTTCATTCATTTTTTCAAAAAAAATCCCCGTCTGGGCGTGGGCATCGAGTTCATCCACCACAAAATCTTTCTGGATGACCATGAACAGCAGGTCAGGGTAGCCGGCATTGACCGGGGCCTGGAAATCGACCAAACCGAGGCCATCAAAAATTATCTGGACTATTTCAGCGTTTCCCACGGCATCAACCATATCAGCCTGGT
>CAZOWT010000307.1:0-2409 GCA_964583345.1 uncultured Clostridia bacterium | reverse complement strand
ATGAAGATAGCCGAAAAATTCAATCTCCCCATAATCGCCTTCATCGATACCCAGGGCGCGTACCCCGGGCTGGAAGCAGAGAAACATGGGCAGGCGGAAGCCATTGCCCGGAACCTGACCGAAATGGCATCCACAGAAGTCCCCATTATCGTCCTGGTCACCGGAGAAGGCGGAAGCGGCGGCGCTATCGGAATCGGGGTGGGCGATGTGGTCATGATGCTGTCTTTTGCGGTCTATTCGGTCATTTCACCCGAGGGCTGCGCTTCAATCCTCTGGCGGGACGCCAAATTTGCCCCGGAAGCAGCTGAAGCCCTCAAACTCACCGCGCCCGCCCTGCTCAAACTGGGTGTCATCAATGAGGTAATCAAGGAACCCATCGGCGGGGCCCACCGCCACCCGGCTGAGACAGCCGGAATCATCAAGCAAGCGTTGCTCCGGCATCTGCACCTCCTGAAACCCCTTCCGATTAAAAAACTGCTAAAAAGACGTCTTGACTGGTATGCCGGGATGGGGACCCCGAAATCCGACAAGAGGAATCCAAAATGACCACACCAAAAAGGGGGAAACCCGTTCAAAAATCAAAAAAAGAAATCAGAATAACCGACACCACACTCAGGGATGCCCATCAATCACTATGGGCTACCAGGATGAGAAGCGAAGACATCATGAAAATCATCGATACCATCGATGCCGCAGGTTATTATTCACTCGAGGTATGGGGCGGGGCTACATTCGATGTCTGCCTCAGATTCCTTCGGGAAAATCCCTGGGAACGTCTGCGAATGATTAAATCTCGGGCCAAGAAGACGCCCCTGCAGATGCTGTTGAGGGGTCAAAACCTGGTCGGTTATAAAAATTTTCCGGATGACCTGGTTGACCGTTTCGTGGCCTGGGCTGTGGAAAACGGCGTTGAAATTTTCAGGATTTTCGACGCCCTGAATGATACCCGAAACCTGGAAGCCGCTATTTGTGCGGTTAAAAAATACGGTGCCCATGCCCAGGGGACACTCTCCTATACCATTAGCCCGGCCCATACCATAAAAAAATATGTAACCTATGCCAAAGAACAGCTGGCACTGGGAATCGACTCCATTTGCATCAAGGATATGGCCGGCATACTTTCTCCCCGGTCAGCCCAGGAGCTGGTCGGCGCCCTTACCGATGAAATCGATATCCCCATTCAAATACACTGCCATGCCACCAGCGGAATGGCGCCTTCAACTTATATATCAGGTGTCAATGCCGGCGCCGGGGCCATTGATTGCGCCATTTCCTCCATGGCCGGTTTTTCATCCCAGCCACCGGTTGAAACCATATACGCCATTTTCAAGGAAACCGATTATAAAATTAATCTTGATATCGATGCCCTGCGAAAAATAAACCAGTATTTTCTAAAGCTGATTCCCAGCCGGATTAAATTTACCGAATACCAGCCCCCGATCGATTCGGAAATTTTGGTGCACCAGATACCCGGCGGGATGATTTCCAATTTCAGGTCCCAACTGGAACAGCAGGGTGCGCTGGACAAATTGCCCGAAGCCATGAAGGAGATTACCAAGGTCAGAAAGGACCTGGGATATCCGCCCCTGGTAACCCCGACCAGTCAGATCGTCGGAACCCAGGCGGTATTGAATGTCATCGCCGGTGAACGTTATAAAATGGTTCCCAATGAGGTTAAAAATTACCTCCGGGGATTCTATGGCCGGCCTCCAGGGCCCATTGATCCGGCATTTCTGAAGAAAATCCTGGGGAAGGAAAAGCCAATCGACCACCGGCCGGCCGATGACCTGGAACCCATCCTGCCCAAAGCCACGGATACCCTGGATCCAAAACTGATCGAAAACGAAGAAGATATTCTGTCGTACTGCCTCTTCCCCGAGCCCTCCTTGGAATATTTTAAGTGGCGGAGTCTGCCGCCGGAAAGCCGGCCCCGGATCCCGGTTGAGATTGAAGCTGAAAATATCCAGAATGCCAATTCGGTCCCGGTTAAAAAAAACCGGATCATTCCGCAGGAAAAAGCGGCAGACCCGGTTCCGCTTTTAACCCCGGAAGATTATGCCGGAATCGGAAATATCCTTGAAAAAGCCTCATTGATAAAACTTAATGAATTGTCATTCAGCAAAGGTGATTTGAGTGTCACCATCCGGTCGGACGGATCCGTTTCTTCAACTTCGAAAGCCCCCCCCCGACCGGGGCCTGTCCAGCCGGTGCAGAAAGAGATGCCCCCGCAAAAAAAGCCTGAAACGGTCACGAACAATAAAATCCCTGTCGAAACCGGGGATTTACCCCAATTGACGCTCACCATAAATTCGGTCATTACCGGAACCTTTTACGGATCACCCAAGGCCGGTGAACCCCCTTTTGTCAAGGAAGGGGATACGGTTGAAAAGGGAGACACGGTTTGCATCG
>CAZOWT010000306.1:0-2410 GCA_964583345.1 uncultured Clostridia bacterium | reverse complement strand
AAATTACCAACCGCCTTTCTGGGATTTGATTTTGGCGTAGGCTTACCAACCGGCACCCGAATATCCAACATTTCAGCAGCACAACGGCTGCCATATGTACAGTCGAGATAATGATTCTCGTTGCTTTTCACTTCCCAATAGGGCACCATACCCTTACCTGGCTTGTATTCTTGTCGTTCTACTTCTGCGACAATATGTCGGGCAAATGTTAGATGATCCCTGGGGTGTGCCTGATATACATGTAGACTGCCGGGCTTCGATGGTGGCGCGGCAAATCCCTTATGGACTTCTGTTTTCCAGTAATCAGAATTCATGCTAACCAGGTGCAGACCGTTGTCCTGCTGTTTCATAAACCAATTCCGGCCAATTTTGCTGTATGATTTGTTTTTGCTGTTTGGGTCCCCAGGATTTTTCCATGCACCGGCCAAAGTCTTCCTGCTGGTTCCCAATCCCTGTGCAACAAAATAACGTCCCTGCCCGGATTCCATCACAAATTCATTTGATATTTTGGGCTCCCAGCTGTTATCCAGCATGCATAAGTCTACGGCCCGCCCTTTCCCGTCCAGGGACCATCCATGAGAAAGATAATCATCCCTAAAAGATCGTATCGCCGCCAGCACATTATAAATGTCATTATGTGATCGTTCCTGATGCACTGTAATACAACCATAATCAATCAGATACCCTTCTGCGTTCTCTTTCCACGCCCATGCGGTCCACCAACACTGGTACATTCCCAAATCGATAAATCCGGTGATCTTTGAAGTACCTACCGGCAGCACTCCCTTTGGGTTTTTCGTCATTTTACTCATAATAATCGTTTGGCTGATGCCGGAAAGGTTTACGATCTTCTTTTCGTATGGTAACCCCCAATAAAACTGGTATAACATTTTTTTATCGTCTTCGTCTTCTGATAAATCGGCCCTATATTCTTTTTCTCCAATATCTCCCATGGTCTTCATGGGGCTGATCATAGCATTCCAGGAAAACCCAAAAGTAATGGTTTCCGGTAAATCACCATCAACAGTACCATCTTTCCTGACTGTTTGATCCTTTGCCAGTAATACAGGTTTTTTGTTAGCGTTTATGCGGTCTTGTTCTGACCACAATGCACCGCAATGGGGGCATGCCCACCTTGCCAGCTTCCTGGCTTCAAGTTCGTTTTTTGCACCTTGCCATCCGGTAAATTGTTCCCTGACCGGATCCGAATATTCGCCACAATGCGGACATGGCAAATAAATGCGCGATCCGGTACCGTATTTCGTTACCTCCCGATGGATACGCCCGTCTTCGTCTGACGGGGTGCATTCACCAAAAATCATAGCCCGGTCACCAAACGCCGCGGTCCGTGCTTCAAACTGGTTTATGGGGTTGGATTCCTTACTCGCCTTTCCGGGGGCATCCATCTTATCAACCTCTGTCAACACAACAATCCTGGCTGTAAAAGATGAACGCTGTTCATCCCCGCCGCCAGCAGCCATAAACCTTAATTCAGGACCATGTGTAAATTTGATTGAAAGAAATTTACCCCCTTTAGATCCGGACCCTTTTTTCGGTAAATATTTTGCATACCGTGTTTTTTGAATAATCGGCAGCAGGTCATTATCCCATTTTCCCTGTGCAATATCGATCTTGGGAACACCGATAATAACATTTTCTTTCATTTCAAACAGATAATACAGAATGATAATAACAAAAAACAATAGCGATTTTCCATCCTGCACCGGACCAAAAGCGAAAAAACGCCGCCATTTCCCTGATGATATAGCATCAAACACAAGACGCGTCCACGGGGCGAAGTCGCAACTAAAGTTTAGCCCCCTTCGCGGTCCTGTAGACAAAACAATTTCCTCTTCTGCAAACTGGCGTATAGATCGCACAGCTTGAACGCGCAATGCACTAAAAAAATAGCGCATCAGTTTATACAAAATATTGCGTCTTATATCAATCGTCTTTATTTTTTCCATTATCCTCGAAACCTAACGAAAGCTGAGTTTCCTCGGTAATCAATTCTGGTAAAGAATCCATAAGACTTTTTTCGATCCGGTCAACCATTTTACGAATAGCAGTTCCAACATCCGATCCTAAAGTCCGCTCAATCGCCTCGGCTTCAATCTGAAATGCCTCGGCAGTTTGCTTTAATACCAACTCGAGATCACCACGGTCGATCAGGTTTCCTTCCACCATATCATTTTTCCGTTTTTCCGCCCTTGCCTTTTCACGCCGGTAAGCTTCCAAAGCCGGACTACTCACACCGCTCAGATCACCGTCAATGTTAAAAGAATCCCGTACAATATCCTCAGCCCTTTTTACCCTC
The DNA here is from genome assembly GCA_964583345.1 of uncultured Clostridia bacterium. GTDB lineage: Bacteria > Acidobacteriota > Aminicenantia > UBA2199 > UBA2199 > CAZOWT01. The sequence goes on along the minus strand of CAZOWT010000306.1, from coordinate 93 downwards.
CAATCGTATACCTTTGCCGTATCAAACAGCTTTCTTTTGCTTTTGACATGATGCGGACACCCTTTAGATACCCAATCGTAAATTGTGGTGGTA
>CAZOWT010000305.1:0-2413 GCA_964583345.1 uncultured Clostridia bacterium | reverse complement strand
CCTTTTTCAACCATTTCATTGTTCAGCCTATGTTTTCGACAATTGGAATTTTAATCCTGCTTCCACTGATCTTCATTGTTGTCTTTGGAAGAAGTGAAAAGTTATTACGGAAATGGCTTGATGTGGGTTTTATTTCAGACATTGAATTGCTGGAAATGATTCGATCGGGCAAAGTACTCTCATCACGAATTGGTGAATATCTGCTTTCCTTAAAAAGCAGTGTTTCAAATGAAGTCCTGGCTGATATGATGTGCTATTTACAGATCTCGGTTGAACTGGCTCTGAAAGCCAAGGGCACGCTATTGATGCATGAGGCGGGTTTTAAAACCCAACCGGAAAAAGAAACCTTAAGTAAATTGCTTGAGTTAAAAAATCTAGAAAAAAGCATTGGCAAGACTGGAAAAAGGATTTTATCCCCTTTTCTGCATGTCAAAAGTCAAGATTTGTGGCAGATTCACATGCTGGAAAGATATACCGCATCAAACACCAAGAATAAATATTTAAACGTTCATCCACTACAGCGAAAAACCGATTCTACAGTGAGGTGAACACCGAATTTGACTTTAAAATTGCTGGATGTTATGAATATGAGGATTTTAAGCATCATTGAAATGGGGAGTTGAGATGCCTTTAAGTCAAAACAGAAGGTCAATCCGGGAGCTTGAGGAAGAGATCAGGCTGTTAAAACGGGCGGTTGAAGAATTGTCCATGCTCAATGAGATTGCAGTGGCGATAAGTTCCACCCTAGCTCTTGATCGGATCCTGGATTTGATTATTCAGAAATGTTTGAAGCATATGAGTGTGGAACAAGGTGCCATTATGCTGCTGGATGAGAAAACGGAGGAAAAACCTTTCCAAACGGTTGCCCGACGAGGAGATACCATTTCTCTTCATCTCCCGTACCGGCTTGATTCCCAACTTTCAGGCTGGATGTTGAAAAACCAGTCCGCACTCATAATAAACGATTTTCAAAAAGATAACCGCTTTTTGAAAAGAGGCAAAGAGACATTTCCGATTCATTCGTTGCTGTGTGTACCTTTAAAGTCCAAGGGCAGGATGATTGGACTGATCGCACTTTTTAATTCCCAATCAAAAGGGGGCTTTCCTCAGGAAAACAGTCGCTTACTCTCGATTATTGCCACCCAATCTGCCCAGGTGATAGAGAATGCTCGGCTTTTGGAAGAGGAGAAAGCGTTGATGCATATGCAGGAAGAATTGCGGTTGGCCTATGACATTCAGATGAATTTGCTTCCCAAAGAAAATCCAAAAATGATAGGGTATGATGTTGCCGGAAAAAGCATTCCTGCCAAAGAAGTGGGTGGTGATTATTTTGATTTTTTTCCCAAAAATAATGATTACTTGACTTTTTGTTTGGGAGATGTGTCTGGTAAGGGGATGCCTGCCGCACTTCTAATGGCGAACCTTCAAGCCACCATCAGGAGTCAGGTTTTAATCAATTCAACGCCGGCAAATTGTTTGAATATTTCCAATACCCATATGTTCCAGAATTCAGGCCCGGAAAAATTCGCCTCATTGTTTTTTGGTGTTTTGGATATCCGTAACCACCAACTCTGTTATTCAAATGCCGGCCACAATTATCCCCTGCTATTATCAGAGGGAAAGGAAATCAACCGATTACAATCCGATGGAATCGTCTTGGGTTGTCTGGAATCATTTTCTTTCGACGAGCGAAAGACACCATTTCTTCCGGGTGATCTTTTTGTACTCTATTCCGATGGAATTACCGAAGCCGTCAATAACCGGGAAGAGGAATTCGGCGAGGAGAGACTGGTTGATGTGGTTCATGCGAATTGGGAGAATTCTGCTCAAAATATCATGAATAATATTTTGGATGCCGTACGAATTCATGCCGGTGAATCCCCTCAGATGGACGATATTACACTGATCATTATAAAACGGGAAAAATAAAATCCCCCATTTCTTTATTTAACGGCAAAGCAGACTGCACCCCATGTAAACGATTTATTGCTCTTTTGGAATAGGAGTCTGGAGATCCGGTATACTAACGGAAACTTTTTATGGCGCGGTCTTCTTCATCAAAAGTTTCGAAAACGGTAATGAGTTTTGTAATGGTCATCAGATCTTTGACTTTTACTCCCAGGTTCAGGATTTTTACCTCGCCGCTATTTTTTTTGATCGAGGTGTAGGTTCTGACGATTTCACCCAGTCCGGTTGAATCCAGGTAAGGCACCTGTTCGAAATTAATCAGCACTTTGGTTTCATTTTCTTTTACCAAATTGTTTATAGACTCTCTTAAAACCGTTATGTCATCACCGATCAGGATTTTTCCCTTTAAATCCAAAATCACCACCCCGTTTTTTGTTCGCTTCTCAATTTTCATGATATATCTCCTTTTTAATCTTATTCAATATATATAATATTCAAAAAAGAA
>CAZOWT010000304.1:1870-2413 GCA_964583345.1 uncultured Clostridia bacterium | reverse complement strand
ATCAATCAGCGTTTTCTTGAATATTCCGAAAAAGGTTATCTTCAGCTGGTACAGGATTATCTTGAACTGGGAGCGGACATCAACACCTGCAACCAGAACGGCACAACCGCCCTGATGCTTTCCGCTTTTAACGGTTTTGAGAAGGTCAGCGATTTTCTCGTTGACAAGGACATTGATATCAACCGGAGGGATAAGGGAGGCTTCAATGCCCTGATGGTGGCCTGCGAATGCTCAAAAGCCAGTATCAATCTGGTAAAAAGACTGATTGAGAAAGGTGCCGATGTGAATGCCAGGAGCGGCAGGGGATCGACCGCCCTGATGGCCGCGGCTAAAATCGGCCATCCGGATATTGTTGAGCTGCTGGTTTCGAAAGGTGCGGATATCAACGCCAGAAACACGGACCACAACATAACGCCGCTGATCTGGGCTGCCAACGGGGGCCATCTCTCGATCGTCAAGTTTCTTCTGGAAAAAGGAGCCGACCATACCATCGTATCCAACAACAACTATACCGCGGCTTCCATTGCCAGGGAAAACGGGATT
>CAZOWT010000304.1:0-1860 GCA_964583345.1 uncultured Clostridia bacterium | reverse complement strand
GGATGCCATTGATAAATATAAGAACTTGTAACCGTCACCGGAGTCGGGTCTAAAGATTTAAGAAATAAAAAAGCAGTGAGTAGGAGGCAGTAAGTAGTAGGGTGTAAGTAGAGAACAGTAAGTAGTAAGAAGTAGGTAGTAGGTAGTAACAAAATTTGAAACAAAGAACCTTAGTGTTAATGATCGTGTTTGGTGGTAGTAAATCTTCCTTACCACTTACGTCTTACGATTTACGACTTACGAAATTCAGAAGTTGAGAAGATAAGAAGCAGTAAGTCGTAATTAGTAAGTAGTAATTGGCAAAAGAGGTTCTTTCAAATCTCTTTTTTCTCTAATCACCAATCACTAGTCCCGAATCACCAGTCACTAGTCACTAATCACCAATCATGAATCACAATTGAATTACTACTGAATTACCATCTCCACTTTTTATACTTTACGATTTACGAAGCGCTGATATGATCAAGAAAGGAATTTTGAATATCGAATAAAGAACACCGAATATCGAATCCCGAAGTAAAATATTTCCTGAACCTTAACCTCTGGGCATGGTCGAAAGGAGGAGACGGCTCCGGGTTGGTTAATATTCGGGAAATTTTTCAATTTTCAGTTGACTGTGAAACCGGATTCCCTTATATTTACTGGTTGAAAAGAATACAATTCCCATGGTTCCGGAGATATCGAAAATGAAGAAAACCATTGTTGTGTATTATTCGAACACCGGCAATAACAAATACCTGGCCGAAAAGATCGCCAATCGTATCGGATCCGATATCGAGGCAATAAGGCCGAGGCTGAATATTTTTCCGTTTCAGCTTCTTTTTTCGTCAATAAAAATGAGTCCGGGGATCAAGTCCCTCCATCATAATTTAAATGAATACGATGGCGTTATTTTATGCGGCCCCATCTGGATGGGCAAGTTTATTTCACCGCTGCGCAACTTTATCAACCGCTATCAAAAGCACATCAACAAGTTGGTTTTTGTCACCTGCTGCGGAAGCGGAGACGCCGTAAAAAACGACAAGTTCGGACACGCCACCGTTTTTAAACTGGTAAAAGAAATGCTCGGAGACCGGTGTGTCGACTGCCAAGCTTTTCCCATTGGTCTGGTAGTTCCCGAGGACAAACAGAAGGATGGCGACGCCATCATGAAAACCCGATTGTCCGATGATAATTTTTCCGGAGACATTGAAAAAAGATTTGACGGCTTCATTAAAAAAGTTATAGAATAACCAGCAGCCGGAGTCAGGATTCGATTTTGTATTTTGACAAAAAGCAATGCCTTTGATTTTTAAAAAATTATTTTTGAAAAACAGGAGGATTTGATGATTAAATTGAAAAATGCCTGGATGGTTCTTTTGCTGATCGCATCCATCCTTCCATTTGGGGTTCTGGCTGAAGGGACCATAGAAATAAAACTTCCCACCCCGAAGATGGAAGGCGGAAAGCCCTTGATGGAAGTGCTTAAAGAGCGGAAAACCTCACGTTCTTTTTCCGACAGGGAATTGTCCCTTCAGGAGTTGTCCAACCTGCTTTGGGCGGCTTTCGGGGTAAACCGGACCGAAACGAGCAAACGGACCGCCCCCTCGGCCATGAACCGGCAGGATATCGATATATATGTGGCCAAAAAAGACGGGCTGTTCCGGTACGATGCCCTGAAGAATACCCTGGTTGAAATTCTGGCCGGGGATATCCGCGGAGCGACCGGAGTCCAGGACTTCGTGAAGGATGCCCCGGTAAACCTGGTCTATGTGTCCGATTTCCAGAAGTGGGGTGATGCCCCAATGGAAAGCAGAGATTTTTATTCGGCTGCCAATGCCGGTTTCATCGCCCAGAATGTCTATCTCTACTGCGCCTCGG
>CAZOWT010000303.1:0-2417 GCA_964583345.1 uncultured Clostridia bacterium | reverse complement strand
AACCGGGCTCCCGGCATTTTCTCCCTCATCGTCGCAAATCCGGTTTTTAAAAAAAGGATCATTCCGGTCTTCGATACTGATATTGACCAAGGGAGAAACGATTTTTTTTCCCAAATCATCTCTGGTCACGACAGACAGGTTCTGATAAATATGATCCGCTTCCAGGGAATGCCCGAGGATTTCATGAAAAACAATTCCGCCATCTCCGGGACCCAGCACGATCGGAATTTTTTCACCGATGACATCCGGGCCATTCTTTTTTACCCCGCGGTAATTTTCAAGTATGTCAACCATTCTTGAAATAAGCCCGGTTTGGTTGAATTTTGCACCCTGGATATTTCCCTCTCCTATTTCCACAAACTGGTGATTTCCTGCCGGTTTCACTTTTACCAGGATACTGTAATGGAGAAAATTGGTGTAAAAAATCTTATTTTTATTATTGATAACAATACGGTCAATCGAATTCGATCGAAACCTGACTTTCCAGGCTGCTATTTTTAAACCGGATAAAAATTGTATCAGGTGCCAGTTTTCCCGGATGATTTTCCCGGGATCAAAAAAAGTTCCCGGATTCCTTTCCCTGCTAAATTTGGGAACGGCTTCTTTGGTAATCAAATCCGAGGCATTTCTGATCGACCCCAATTCGATGGCACTGCTGGTCCAACTCCCGTCATAGAACCTTCTGAGAATCCCACTTTTTCCCCGGCAGGTAAATTCCCGGCATTCCTTTGAGTCTATGGAAAAAATATCAACCCGGTTATTTTCAATAAGATTTACCGAAAATTTTTTCATGGATTAAAATCTTCTCATCTCCATTCGAGCCTTTTCATCACAAAACGTAAGTGCCCAGTTTTCTCTGTTCCTGCAAGAGATATGCCAGCAATTTCATTATCCCCGCCTGATCCGGATTAATCTTCAGGGAAGCCTGAAACATAGAGATTGCCTCGTGCATCCGATTCATTTTTTTCAAATAAAAAAAACCAACACTGTTGAACAACTGGAAGTCGCCGGGGTTATCCCCGAGCAAGCGATTGACGATGTTTAAAGCCTCTCCCGAATTCCCACTCCGGTAGAGAAGTTCGACCCGCAGAAGCAGGCGATTAAAACCGGACGAACCGAGTTCGTTTAACACATCAAGGGCTTTCCGATAATTGTTGTATTTAAAATAAAATTGAACTTTTTTCTCCGGCTGATATTCATGGAATTCACGTTTTATTTTTTCGGTATCCGGATTTTCCCCGGAAGGAAAAATCTTCCTCATTATTTTTTCCAGTTTTTCGGCCTCCTCCCACCTTGAAAAACCGATATACATGTTATATAAGAGAGAATACAGGTCTTTTCTGTTTCCGTATTTTTTTTGGCCATCTTTTAATATTTTTTCCGCTTCTGCGGTGTTCCCCTGTGCGATCAATATGCGGGCCCGCAATTTGCAGATGTGAAATTGGGTGTAGGGAAGAATTTCGAATTGCATTCGATCCAGCCAAGCCTGGGCCTGGGAATAATCCGACCTCTGGAAAAAAATTTTTGCCATTCCCAGTGAAATTCCGATAGCAGTTGTTTTTCCCATGGGATGTCTCAGGGCTTCGATATAATATTGAAGCGAAGAAAAATCGTCACCTTCCTTAAAATATAAATCTCCCAGTTGAAGGAGAACAAAACTGCTGTCCGGATGTGATTTCAGGGCATCGTTCCAGAAATATTTTTCGCTCCGGTACCGATTGGAACCGGAAATGATTGCCGCTCCGAACAGAACAATAAAAGCGATTACCGCAATATTCTGGAGTTTCAGGCGGAGGCGGCAGAGATACCGGGCTGCCAGCCAGATAACCCCCAGAAAGGGAATCATCATATATCGGGAAGAGATTCGAAAAGGCCACAGTGTTGAAAAAGCCAGGGCGACATAGGGTAAAATAAAAAAACCGAACAGTGCCAGCGGGAACCAATTTTTCCGCTCCTTACGGGAAAACACCGCAACAAAAATGAAAATCAAAATGGATAAAATCCCCAGTAAAATATAAAAGGAATTGCTCACCTTGTTTACGAAATTGAAGTTATCGAAAAAAAACGGGAACGCCAATAACCGGCAATAATAGCCAAAGACTGCGATCCCGGTTTTCATATACTCAAAAATACCGGGCCCTACGATCAACCCTAAATTTCCGATTCCCAAAATTACATTTTTTATAAAAAAGAAAAAAAAGATGATCAGCGCATTGGCCGAATGATAAATCCAGGTGATTTTTTTTGATTTAATCAGTTCATAAGCCACCAGCACCGGCCAGAAGAAAATGAAAGTTTCCTTGGAAAAAACACCCAGGGCGAAAAAAACAATCGAAGCGAACAAAGTTCCGGCCTTTTTCTTTTCCCTGAAATAATCGAAAAACAAAAATGCACACAATCCCCATAAAAACATCAGG
>CAZOWT010000302.1:0-2486 GCA_964583345.1 uncultured Clostridia bacterium | reverse complement strand
AGAAATTAGAGATATATAACATTATAACCAATGCCATGCGCCAGGGGCATATCGGACAGGCCATGGATTTGATGTCCGCTAAAGGGCGTTATGATTTTGAAAAAAAGGCCAACATGTTTGATAAAGCGCGGGAAGAGCTGGTAGAGCAGTACAGGCTTAAAACCGGGTGTCAACTCCATGCGATCGCGGAAATGGCTGGAGTCATTACCCACTCCTCGAAATCCCTTGTCGAACCTCTGACCGCATATTCATCTGCCTTTGGCGTTGTTTTCCAGATTGTGGATGACCTCATCGATATTCAGGAAGGCAAGGACAGGTTAGGAAAAGAAGAGAACGAGGATATACGAAACAGTAAGGTTAATATGGTGCTTCTATACGCCTTATCGGAAATGAGCGGCCCCAGACGCGCATCATTCATAGAACTCATTTCAAATGCAGATCAAAAGAAAGACTATGATCGTGTCTCAAAGATTATTCATGCCACGGATGCCATACCCAAATGTATAACCTTTGCAGAAGAGATGATTGAGGACGCCTGGAAGGAGATAAGCAATTTCCCCCCCACAGATGCCAAGGTGGCCATGAGGGTAATCCCCAGATGGCTGATTAATCAACGAAGAGAGAAAGCGGCATTAAGCTCATAATGGTTCAGTTCATAACCCGCTATCCTTATTTAACCTTAAGCATGGTGTTGCTGTTGACGGCGGCAGCAGGATATTGCCTCCTGGCAGATCAGCGGCGCGCAATGATGATTTCCGCGCTTATGTCCGCACCCTGGGCGCTGGCCTCAATTGTATTTGTCCCAAATTATTGGAATCCGGTAAGAATCACCTGTTTTCTGACGGGTCCGGAAGATATTATTTTCTCTTTCGCAAACGGTATGATTGTCTGGGCGATATCGGTTTTACCTTTGAGAGACAGGATCACAATAAACATAAACATACGCCTTATGCTGAAAAGGTTTTTTTTAATTTCATTTTTGGGTTTTGATATAACCATATCATTATGGTTTTTTGGGCTTAAGATAATGATGGCTGTGGTCTTAAGCCTGAGCATTACCATAGCGCTGCTTTTCTTCTGGCTATGCCGCGATTTTAAAATTTTATGTATCTGGGGCGCCATAGGTTTTATGCTTGGTTATGGCATTTTGATAAGTATGGTCACCATGTTTTTCCCGCATTTTTTAACACAGTGGAATCTGGCTAATCTATCCGGCATATTGATATTTAATGTGCCTGGTGAAGAATTTGTCTGGGCATTTGGATTCGGAGCCTGTTGGCCTATCTTCATGGCCTATATACTTGACGTGAAAAGGATAGATAACCGTATGCAGATCATGGGTTCGCTTAAGCCCTGATCTTCCGGTCTTATTTACTCCTGCTGTCAGGCTCCCATTTGAGACTGGGACTGGAGACGGTGCGCATAAATGTTGAAATGTTGGTTGACGCAGCAAATCAGATAAAAGTATGGTTCCCATAGAGGTCATTTTTTTTAATTTCCAAGTTTTAAGCTACCGTCCTCATCCCTATTTCTTGGGGATGCCGAACCATCGAGCCGTCCTCTCCATGTAATCCCGATAAGCCTTTCCATATGTTTTCAGGCAGTAACCTTCCTCCCGGATCGATTGCTGGCGCTGCAAAAAAAAGGTGATGATGGTAATCAGGGCAAACAACCAGGACAGGGCAGCCAGGCAGACAGCCAGATAGACGATCAGCATGGAGAGGTACATGGGGTGACGGGAAAAACGATACACACCTTTTGAAAACGGTTCTCCGGGAGGAGTCGAGGCGACATTGACGGAAGCCAGCACCAGCACTGTCACCCCGATAACGAACAATCCCAATCCGACCCAGAACCAGATGGTTCCGGTTCGGAAAGGCAGAAAAATGGAATACAGGGTCGCGCCGATCCAGAATACCTGGGTGAGAGTCGCCAGGACACGGTCCTTACGGTTCCTGATAATTTCGTCAGCATGGCCGGTACGCTCAGCGATGTGTTTCGGCAGGATGATCACCGCCAGCCACTGCAGCGGATATATAATCATAAAAAGCCAGGCATTCCACAATCCGATTTTAAAAACGGGTATCCATGACATAGAGTACCTCCCCTTGAATTCCGGAAAAAATTGATATTTTTGGTCATTTGAATGCTGACGCCGGCACCGGTTTCTTTATCACTATTTTTCTTATTCCCCGATTGGACACAAACGCCACCCGGCAAAAGGAAAAATATCCAGTCGCCTTTTTCCCCATAATATAATATTTTGAGCCAATCGGTTTTTAATGTCAACCATCGATTTAAACAGCTCCGCTTATGGTAAATGATCTTCAAAATTTGGAATTGTCCATTGCTTCCACCCCGGCTTCCTGTTCCTTTGGGAAAAAACAAAATATCCGAATTTCAAAAAGTTGCCTCTATAAAGGCAGTTTTATCGAATACCTGGATAACCTGATCGTTCCATCTTCGTCCTCTATCACTACCAGTGC
>CAZOWT010000301.1:0-2499 GCA_964583345.1 uncultured Clostridia bacterium | reverse complement strand
TTCTGACCGCTTCCTTAATCAACTCAACCGGAACCGGTTTTTTCTCCAGAAAAGATTCCATGACTTCCAGATCAATATCCGCCAGTTTCTCGATGAGATCTTCCCGGTGAACCATTGCTTCGTCCAGATATTCCTCGGGGATATCGATAATATCAAAAGCAGCTCCCAGGACTTCACTCTTGTATCGGTATGCCTTCATGGTTATCAGATCGATAACACCCTGGAAGTTTTCCTCGATGCCCAGAGGAAGTTGAAGCAAAAGGGTTTTTACCCTGAATTTTTCCTCTATCTGATTGACCACATCTTCAAAATCCGATCCGATACGATCCATTTTATTGATATAAACAATCAAAGGGGTTTTATACTTCACCGACTGAAACCATACTTTTTCGGTCTGGGGTTCAACGCCGCCGACCGCACACATCACGATGATGGCGCCATCCAGAACCCGCAACGATCTTTCCACTTCAGCGGTAAAATCGACATGCCCCGGGGTATCGATAATATTGATCCGGTAATTTTTCCAATAGCAGGTGGTGGCTGCGGCGGTAATGGTGATTCCCCGTTCCTGTTCCTGATCCATCCAGTCCATGACAGCAGTCCCATCATGAACTTCACCCATTTTATAGGTCACACCGGTGTAGTAGAGCATCCGCTCGGTGGTGGTGGTTTTACCGGCATCGATGTGGGCCATCAATCCGATATTCCGAATGTAACCGGCATCCATTATAAACTCCACCTGGTTGAAAAATCCAAAAATCGAAGCACGAAATGCGAAACAAATCCAAATGACCAAAATAAAAAAATCAAGAAAAACTCAATTGAAAATTTTGGTTTGGCATTTTGGACATTCGGGTTTTGAAATTGTTTCGAATTTTGAATTTCGATATTCGAATTTTCAGTCATAAAAATACCTTTTATCTACCACCGGTAATGGGCGAAAGCCCGGTTGGATTCGGCCATTTTCTGAACGGTTTCCCGTTTCTTTATGGCGCCGCCTTTATTGTTGTACGCATCCATGATCTCACCCATCAACTTCTCCTGGAATGATTTCCCGCTTCGTTCCCGGGCATTTTCGACCAACCAGCGGATACCCAGAGAAAAGGACCTTTCTCTTCTCACTTCCATGGGGACCTGATAGGTAGCGCCTCCAACCCTCCTGGATCGGGTTTCCACCTGGGGCCTAACATTCTCGATGGTCTTGGTAATCACTTTCAGAGGATCTTCCTTCAGTTTATCTTTAATGGTCTCCATGGTGGCATAGACAATTTTCTCAGCCAGTGCCTTTTTCCCAGCCTTCATTACGCTATTAATGAGTTTGGCAATCAGGGAAGAATTGTACACCGAGTCATATTGAATAACTTTGCGTTTCGTAATCTTTCTTCTTGGCATGATTTACTCCTCGGAAGGTTATACCTTTTTCTGTCTCCGGGTTCCATATTTTGACCGGCTGCGTTTTCTGTTTTCCACCCCGGTGGTATCTTTGGCACCCCGGACAATATGGTACCTGACACCGGGCAAATCTTTTACCCTGCCGCCTCTGACCAGAACAATGGAATGCTCCTGTAGCGAGTGCCCTTCTCCGGGGATATAAGCCGTTACCTCCACGCCATTGGTGAGACGCACCCTGGCGACCTTCCGCATCGCCGAATTTGGCTTCTTGGGATTGGTGGTAAAAACCCTGGTGCAGACTCCCCGCTTCAACGGACAGTTGTCAAGTGCGGGTGATTTGCTTTTCACCTTCAACTTTTTTCTTCCAAACCTGACTAATTGATTTATTGTAGGCAAAAAAACCTCCTTTAAATTTTTCAGATTTTTTTTGGGATTTTAAAAAAACCGAAAGATTTAATCTTATACCATAAAATGCTCTTATAGTCAATATTTCGGTTTTATCTGGGAAATAATAGGGGATTTATGAGACCTTAAAAATTGAAAAAGTTTTTAAAAAATAAAAAACCCGGTGACGACCTACTTTCCCACTCCGTTTCCAGAGTAGTATCATCGGCACTAAAGAGCTTAACTTCCGGGTTCGGAATGGAGCCGGGTGTTTCCTCTTTGTTATGGTCACCGGGAATATTGCGTTTTTTTATCGATGTTACTCTATTAGATCTGTCGGGTGTAAAGTTAAATAAACTTTATGATTAAGGCTCACGACCTATTAGTACTGGTTAGCTCAATCCCTTACGGGACTTACACATCCAGCCTATCAAACTCGTCGTCTTCGAGTGGTCTTTAGCCCCCCGAAGGGGGAGGGAGATCTTATCTCGGGAGAGGTTTCCCGCTTAGATGCTTTCAGCGGTTATCCTGAATAAACGTAGCTACCCAGCTATGCTCCTGGCGGAACAACTGGATCACAAGAGGTTTACCCATCCCGGTCCTTTCGTACTAGGGACAGAATCCCTCAAATCTCCTACGCCCACTGTGGATAAGGACCGAACTGTCTCGCGACGTTCTGAACCCAGCTCACGTACCACTTTAATCGGCGAACAGCCGAACCCT
>CAZOWT010000300.1:0-2542 GCA_964583345.1 uncultured Clostridia bacterium | reverse complement strand
TTCCCTGATTATAGGTTGGTATCAGATCTTAGATCTGACTCACTTGGCTATAGCCGTGCCTTGGCTAATCTATGGGTTAGAGGCTATTGGCATGGCTTTAATAATTTGCGGTACCGCGCTGATCGTATTTGGCTTCCTGGCTCTGCGCAACACCTTTCAGCCTGGGGGCTTTGCTCCACGCTCCCAGGACCGGCTGGTTACCTGGGGCATATACTCTTTGGTGAGGAATCCGCTAAGTGCCGGTGTATTGTCTATGACATTGGGCCTTGCGCTTATGATACAGTCGCTTTTCGTAATTGCCCTGTTTATCATCTACCTCATACTGGTCTTACGTGTGCTTTCCATAGAGGAAAACCAGCTATCCGAAGCATTGGGTGAAGAGTACCGTTCCTATAGAAAGAAGGTTAGACGGCTGGTTCCATTTGTTTACTAACTAAAAACGGAAAATATTAATACAAAGGTTTAAAAAGGAGCTGCGATGGCTGTCTCATATAAAATAATCCTGTTCGTGCTGGCCACAATCGGCATTACCGGTGTGTCGTGGCCGTCGCTGCGCGATTTTCGAAACCATGGATTCTACCGGTTTTTTTCCTGGGAAATCATTTTGATCCTGTTTCTGATGAATATGGATTATTGGTTTGTGAATCCGTTCAGCATCAGACAAATCATCGCCTGGTTGTTCTTGATAATTTCGCTGGTCCTAATCATTCAGGGTGTCCGGTTGTTTCGCCAAAAAGGGAATATCGATCAAACCCGGGAAGATCCGGCTCTGGTGGGAGTGGAGAAAACAACCGATCTGGTCACCACCGGGCTTTACCGTTACATCCGGCATCCCTTCTACAGTTCATTGCTGTTTCTGGGCTGGGGCATTCTCCTGAAGAATATTACCTGGATTGGAATCCTGATGGCAGTAGCTAACACGGTATTTCTGGCTGTCACTGCCCGGATGGAAGAAGAAGAAAATATCCGTTATTTTGGTGATTCCTATCGGGAGTACATGAAACAGACCCGGATGTTCATTCCCTTTGTGATCTGAAAAGAGCGGATATTGGCTTTCATGGCAGTCCGTCCCGGAAAAAGAGACGGGAGTTTGGAATTGGGGAAACAAATCAATGGAGTGGCGACGCCGGTTTCAGGATTCAAGGAGTTGATGAATTAATGCCAGTAGCCGATTGGCGGCTTCATCCGGGGGAATTTTTTCCATTAATTTTCCATCTTTAAAGATAAAGCCATGGTTTTTGGAAAAGGCCAGGCCGATATCGGCATCCATGGCCTCCCCCGGCCCGTTCACCTCACATCCCATGATGGCAACTTTTATTTTTTTTTTCGGTTTTAGGTTTTCTATTTTTTTTTCCACGTCTTCGACTACCGAAACCAGATTGACGGTGGTCCGGGAGCAGGTGGGGCAGGAAATCACTTCGATATGATTCCCCCGTAATCCCAGGGCATACAATATCTCTCTGGCCACCCGGACTTCCTGAACCGGGCTGTCGGTCAGGGAAACCCGGATGGTATTTCCGATTCCATCGGTCAGCAAACTGCCGATGCCGATGGCTGATTTGACGGTCCCCCGGAAAAAAGTACCTGCCTCGGTAATACCCAAGTGAAGGGGGTACTGGCACTTTTTATCCAGGAGACGGTAGGCCAATATGGTTTCCCGTACATCGGATGATTTCAATGAAATTTTTAGGTTTGAAAATTCGTTTTCTTCGAAAAAACTGATGAAATCCAGAGCGGAGTTAACCATGGATTCGGCTTTTGAATGACGGTTATTGCGGTATTTTTTTTCAAGTGACCCGGCATTGACACCGATCCGGATTACCACATGGTATTGTTTTGCCAGTTTCAGTATTTCCCTTAATTTTGTTTTGCTTCCGATATTTCCGGGATTGATGCGGATTCCGTGTGCTCCCGATTCTATCGATTTCAGGGCCAAATTGGCATCAAAATGAATATCGGCAATGACCGGCAGCGGAGATCTTTTGATTATTTCTTTAAAAGGCAAAATGGCGGATTGATCCGGAACCGCGATTCTGACAATATCACAGCCTGCTTCTTCCAGGGAATTGATTTGGGAAAGCGTTGACTCGATATCGTTTGTTGGCGTGGAGGTCATGGATTGAATAGAGACCGGATGGTTGCTCCCGATACCCACCTTCCCCACAAAAATCTCTTTTTTCACCCACCCATTATATCAGAAAAGGCGTGGATACGGGTAATCGTTTTTCCCTATTCCCGGGTAGGTGGCGGGTGGAGCAAACAATTTCCTGTCGCTTCCGGGAATATCTCCTTCGCTAACGCCAGAAATTGTGCTCAATTTCCGCCTCCGGTCCTCACTCGCGTGGACATTCCACACTCGCTCCGGGGCACGCTCCGGAGAAATTCCCTCGCGCGACTGTATGAATCCATCTTTGAAGTGTAGATCATTTTGGCGGGCGGAGCAAACAATCTCCGGAACGGCTTCTGAAGCCAATTTCTCGAATGTCGAAAATTGGCGGAAGGCTCCCGAAAATGAGCGCATTTTCGGGTAAAGTGGAGGAGA
>CAZOWT010000299.1:0-2560 GCA_964583345.1 uncultured Clostridia bacterium | reverse complement strand
GGTCATCATTGAAGCATTTGCCTGCTCCCGGCCGGTTATTGCCAGCGCGGTTGGTGGAATCCCCGAACAGGTAAAGGATGGCGAGACCGGTTTTTTGCTCGAACCGGGAGATTCAGGAATGTTGGCCGAAAAATTTCTTTTTATTTTACAGCATCCTGATAAAGTCAGAAAAATGGGTGTTCAGGCGAAAAAATGGGTTAAAAATATTTTTTCCACTTCCAATTTTATCGCGAATTATTTTTCCATGTTTGATTTCGTTCTGAGGAATTGAATATTAATTTCCATTTAAAGTGGTTTGAAAATTTTATTCAGACGAGATGTATTCTCTAACATCTGGTTAGGGCGGTATCAATTGAAATTCAAAAAATAAAGAAATTCCCATTTTAGGTTTGGGGATTTATTTGAAAACCAGAGAAAAATGATTCTTTATATCTGTAAATACTCCTATGTTATGGCTTCATCCAGGTATCGGGTGTACAATTGGGCTGAAAAAATTTCACAACAAGGTTATGATTCTAGGATTCTCTTCCAGCATAAGGATGAAATCCAAAAAAGCAGGTCATGCAAAAAACTTTTTTTTATAATAAAAATCATTTGGGCATCGAGACGTGCGGAAACTTTGATTTTTCATAAATATTTTCCTCCTCTATTTGTACAGAGGATTTTACGAAATAAAAATATTATTTTTGAATTTGATGACCGAATATATTCGGAGAAATGGCTTCTAAACAGGAAATCACGATTTTTTTCATTTTTGTTGTTATCCCGTCATATTGTCGTTTCAACTGTTTTTTTAAGGGATGAAGTTCTGTTTTATATGCCGGTGTTGAAAAATAAAATCATGGTTATTCCTACCCTGGTTGATTTAAAAAAAATTACAACTGCCAGGAAAAATGAAAATACTGCACGAAAAAAATCAGTTGTGAATATAGGCTGGGTCGGAACCAGTGGTGGTTTTAGATATCTGGCACTTTTGGAAGAAACGATTTATAAATTGATAACCGAATTTCCCAAAAAAATCGAGATCTTTGTGATTTCTGATAAACCTTTTATTCCCAAGAAATTCACTTTCAAGGTCAAAAATATTAAATGGTCATTGCAAGACGAGTATCAATATTTTTTTATTCTTGATATATCGATAATGCCATTGGATCATTCAAAACGTGCAAAATCCAAAGCGGGTTTTAAAATTATTCAATCCATGGCATGCGGGATTCCGGTAGTTGCTTCTTCAGTTGGATTTAATAAAAACATTATTGAGCAGGGTGAAAATGGTTTTTTGGCTGAATCTCCCGATGATTTTTATAAATATTTAAAACAACTTGTTATGGATGAAAAACTTAGAATGAAAATGGGGATTCGAGGATATTATTCTGTAAAAAAATTCGATTACGATTGCTGGAAAGAGGTTTATATTAATAATCTATTAAAAAAGGAATAATCTTTTAAATGAATATATTGTGGTTTAATTTAAAAGTTGACCAAGACGATCAGGTACTGGCTTTCAACTTGGATTGGATTAATAAAATGGCCAAAAAGGTGAATAAAATTGTGGTCATTACTATGGAGAAGGGGCAATATAAACTTTATGATAATGTTGTGGTCTACTCAATCGGAAAAGAAAAAGGATATTCCGAATTTAGGAGATTTTTTGTTTTTTTCCGACTGCTGTATAAAGTGTTGAGAGAAGAAAAAATTGATTTGGTTTTTTCTCATATGGCCATTTTATTTACTGCAATGGCCGGCATATTTTTAAGATTAAAGAAAATCCCGATTTTTCAATGGTATTGTCATGGAACGGTTAGCCTGAAACTCAGAATAGCAGTGTTTTTTTCAAAATTTGTCTTTACCTGCACTCCAATTGGTATGAATGTTAAAACTAGGAAAAAAATTGTGATTGGTCATGGAATTGACATAAAAAAATTTGTCTCGGCAAAAAAAAATCAACAGGATAACATTTTGCTTCATGTTGGCCGCATCAGCCCGGTAAAAAATATTCATGTTATAATTGAAGCATTTGGATTACCAATTCTAAGAAAAAATAAACAAAACTTGCGGTTTTTCATTATCGGAGAGCCCACAGGTTCAAAAAGGGACAGAATATATTTTTCTTGCCTTAAAAGGATGGTTCTCGAAAAAAAATTGAACGGCTCAGTTTCTTTTTTGGGAATCAAATCGCAACATGAATTGATTCCATTTTACCATCGGGGAAGATTACTGGTGAATGTTAGCGATACCTGTGGATTGGATAAGGTCATATTGGAATCCATGGCATGCGGTTGTATTCCCATCACCTCCAATGAATCATTCAAAGCTCTGTATGGGCATTGTTTCCCTCGATTGGTTGTCTCAAAAGAACCCCAGGTGATTGCGGATACAATCCAGTATTTTTTATCAAATAGAATGCAAGAGAATAAGAATTTAACAAAGGAATTGAGATGTATGGTGGAAAAAAATCATTCGTTGGATAGACTAATTGATACTCTCTATGCCGAGGTAAAAAAATCAGTTTAGCCCAAAAGCATGGGAAAAAATCCATGAACAAAAGGAAATTAAAAAT
>CAZOWT010000298.1:0-2563 GCA_964583345.1 uncultured Clostridia bacterium | reverse complement strand
GGGCATCCGCAGCCTTCTCCAGGGGGAAAACGGCCGCCATGACCGGCCTGATCCGGTCTGATTCGATCAGCGGCCAGATCTCAGCTTCCAGCTTCTCCGCGATCTCCGCTTTGGCCTCGGGGGTGTGGGCGCGAAGGGTGGAACCGGTCAGGGTGAGCCGCTGAGAACCGTTCCTGATTATCCAATTCGCCGGGCAAAAAAATGAAATTTGCGATAATTTATTTTTTGGTGCTTCCCGGTCTGATATGCTTCCAATGCGGCTGCAATTCAACGGAACCGGATTCCGGAGAAAGCGATATAGAAAGTTTGCAGGTTTTCCCTGCCGACAACCCCTGGAATACGGATATCTCCCAATATCCTCTCCACCCGGATTCGGTAAAATTCATTGATTCAATTGGAAAATCGGAAGGGATACACCCGGATTTCGGGACCACCTGGGAGGGAGTGCCCAATGGCATTCCCTACACGGTTGTCGATGGCAATCAGCCCCTGGTCCCGGTTGAGTTTACCCTGTACGCCGGTGAGAGTGATCCGGGCCCTTATCCGATTCCCGATGATGCATCCATAGAAGGAGGTCCCGGCAGCGACGGAGACCGGCATGTGATCGTGGTTGACCGCGATAACCTGATGCTCTACGAACTTTACCGAGCCTTTAAAATCGATCCGGGCTGGGAAGCCGAAAGCGGTGCCAAATGGGATCTGACCTCCAACCAGGTTCGTCCAAAATACTGGACTTCCGCAGATGCGGCGGGGCTGCCTATATTCCCGGGCCTGGTCAGATACGGGGAGATACTGACCGGCGAAATTGATCATGCATTGCGGTTTACGGTTGAAAGAACACAGCGGGGCTTCATTTATCCCGCCCGGCATTATGCATCCAGCAATACCAATCCAAACCTGCCGCCCATGGGACTGCGCTTGAGGTTAAAGTCCGGTTTTGATATTTCCGGGTTTTCGGAAACCAATAAAATTATTCTACGGGCATTGAAAAAGTATGGCATGATGGTTGCCGACAATGGCGGAAACTGGTTCATTTCCGGTTCGCCGGACAGCCGGTGGGATGATGAGGATTTGAGCCAGCTGAAGAATGTTCGGGGAAGAGATTTTGAAGTGGTATTTACCGGAGAAATTGAACATTGATACCATGAATTGAAACCATCATGTCAGGGGTTGACCGGCCTGCCCGGTTGCCGCTGTTATGAAAAAAATATGCATAATAAAAAAAAACTTGACAGAATAGGGAAGTTACGGTATAAATCTCAACAATGAATTCACAAGGCGATTTTAATTTCACACATTCGGTATGTTTCATGATAATGCCTGACCCGAATGCTGTGTTTCTGATCTAGAAACACGGATTCGGGAATTTCAATTTTTCAAAAATAATACAACAACAGTAAAAAATCATTCAATGGGAGGTTCACCATGCCTAAAACGATTGCATTTATCAACAAAAAAATAAAAAACAAAACCGTAACCGTTGTCAGAGCCGATGAAATGAGCCGCATTGTCAAGCGGTTCGGGCCGGAAAGGGCGGCACAGGAGGTTGATGTGGTTACCACCGGGACATTCGGGGCCATGTGTTCATCTGGGGTATTTTTAAATTTCGGCCATTCTGATCCGCCGATCCGGATGAACCGGGTTTGGCTAAATGGAGTGGAAGCATATGGCGGCATTGCCGCTGTTGACGCCTACCTGGGCGCCGCACAGGAATCAACCGACCAGGGAATTGGATATGGCGGCGCCCATGTCATTGAAGATCTGGTCCGGGAGAAAAGTGTAATGTTGAAGGCCATTTCCAGGGGAACGGATTGTTATCCCCGAAAAAAAATCAGGACCGCAATAACGATTTCCGATTTGAATCAGGCCATTTTATGCAATCCCCGCAACGCGTACCAGCGATACAATGCCGCCATAAATTCCACTTCTGAAATCAAATACACCTATATGGGAAAACTGTTACCGCGATTTCAGAACATAACTTTTTCCGGTTCCGGAGAACTTTCACCGCTGATGAATGATCCGGAATTCAGGACCATCGGTATCGGCACCCGGATATTTCTGGGCGGAGCTGCCGGTTATATCGTCGGAAACGGAACTCAGCATGATCCGAAAAATGGCTTTGGGACGCTGATGGTTCTGGGAGATTTGAAAAAAATGTCAGCCGAATACCTGAGGGCAGGGGTTTTTGAAAAATACGGATGTTCGCTTTATGTGGGGATCGGGGTTCCCATTCCGGTCCTGAATGCCGACATTGCCAGAAGTACTGCCATCAGCGACAGGGACATCCATACCCATCTTATCGACTACGGCTGCCGGCAACGGAAAAAACCGGTTTTGAAGCGTTTAAGTTACGCCGAGCTGAAATCAGGGCTGGTTGATCTGAACGGAAAACAGGTGAAAGCATCATCCCTGTCCAGTTATTCTCGGTCCTTAAAAATCGCCGAGACGCTTAAGGAATGGATAAACCAGGGTGATTTCATCCTGGCTGAACCGGTTGAACGTCTCAGTTGCAAGGAGAACATGCATCCGCTTGAAATCCGAAAGCTTAAAATCGAGAAAA
>CAZOWT010000297.1:0-2567 GCA_964583345.1 uncultured Clostridia bacterium | reverse complement strand
GGACGAAGCAAATTAATGGCTGAATCAGCTGTCCTGGAGCATCGTAAACGGATTCCGGTTGCCATTATCAGGCCGCCCAACGTTATCGGTCCCCGTCAAAAAGAACTGTATGATGTCATCAGGTTGATAAAAAAACGGTTAATCCCCCAAATCGGGAATGGGGACAAACAGACCAGTATCTGCTATGTGGAAGATGTTGTGCAGGCCATGATACTGCTGGCTGAAAAAAAAGAGGCCAACGGGCAAATCTATTTTGTTACCGATGGCCAAACATACGCCTGGCGTGAAATCACAGGGCAGATAGCCATCCAACTGGGCATCGGCCGGATATCCATCAAAATACCCTTATCAATGCAAAAGATCATCGTTTCTATATCCGGAGCCGTGTGTGTGCTATTGAAAAAACCGGCGTCAATCAATGGCGATATGATTCAACAATCCATGACCAGTTACTGGCTTTTTGATGACTCTAAAATCAGAAAGGAACTGGGATTTCAGTCAAAAACAGGCATGCCGGCGGCAATTCGAAAAACCATTGCCTGGTACCGGGACCGCAAATTAATATGAATCAGACTTCTCTGGCGTAGATGGGTAATCGATTTTTCGTTCAGGAGATTGATGGTGCATTTCGAGATTCCATCTGGTATAATTTTTTAATGGTTTCGGCCATAGGGTGAAACCGGAAAATGACCATAATTTATTTGTATCTGCCCATCGCTTTTGTGCTTTTGCATACATTGCTCCACTACAAAAAACTGAAAAAAAAAACGGATGACTTCCGGGCGGCAATTTCCTATTTTTTGACTTTCTTTTTGCTATTACTGGGTATCCCGCTGCTCATCATCCTGTTTTCCGGAAACAGCCTGAAACCGTTCTTGGGCCTGGTCGGTTTTTCCTGGGGCAACACCAGTGCTGGACTGATCCTGATTGCCACAGGCATTCCCCTGACGCTCCTGGCTGCCGTTTTGGGGTGCAGAGATCCGGAATTGGCCCGCTTCTACCCATTATCAAAGCTGGCCTGCCAGAACCCAAAGCACTTCATACTTTATGAATTGCTATATCTGGTATTTTACTATTTTACCTGGGAATTTGTTTTCCGGGGGCTGCTTTTTTTCCCGCTCCTGAATCAGGTCGGCCTGCCCTTGGCACTATCCATTCAAACTATCATTTCCACCCTATATCACATCGGGCACCCGGATAAGGAAATACTCGGCGCTCTGGCCGGGGGTTATATCTACGGGCTAGCCGCCCTGGCCAGCGGATCATTTTTCTATACCTTTTTCCTGCATGCCCTGCTGGGAATCAGCACCGACACGATTCTGTGCTTCCGTCACCATGGAAAAGAAAAGCAGAGGAAAGGATAAAAAATTAAAGGTTTATATGCCAAATTCAGGTTCCGGAGATCGGGGATCGTAGTCAGGACAAATTACTTTTTCGCTCTCTCGCTTTCAAACTCTCTAACCTGTGATCGAGATTTTAACCATAAATCATCAGTCCTGTTGTCTCCATCTTTACCCGGTATTATGTTGACAAGTTCTTTGAGATGTGATACTTAATTGTCTTTCAATTGAGCGCAAATCCCATGCTAAAGAAAACCTTTTTTTTTATTCTTTTGATTTTCTCGGTTGCATCTTTTATCCAACCCGGGAGCTGTGCAAGAGAAAACCAGCAAAAAAATAATATATTTTCCGTTGAAGAAATAAAATCCTGCTTTCACCTGAATACTGCCGGGCATAATGACCGGAATCCAGCTTCAAAGAAACATATTGAATATTCCCTGACCTCGGATGGATATTCGCAACCATTCCCGAACTATGAAATAACAACCCATGAGGAAATTCATTCCAAAAAATCCAACCGGAAGCGGATCGGTCGCGCTTTTTTGTTGAATTATTCGCTGGTGATTGCAAACTCAATAAAATACTGGATCAAATATTCCCAGTGGATAGAGGACTGGCAATTCCAGTTGAATTGGAAAGATCAGACTCGGCGATGGTTTTCCATCGAAGGCTACAAATTCGATTCCAATCCTTTTCTAACCAACTGGACGCACATCCTATCGGGGGCGATTTATTACAATTTTGCCCGTTACAACATGCTCAATACCCTGGAATCGACACTGTTCATGCTGGGATCAAATTTTTACTGGGAGTACATCACCGAATGGAGAGAAGTCATTTCAATCAACGACAACATCTGCTCGGGTTTAGGGGGGGTCACCATCGGCGAACCGCTGTACTGGATCGGGAGTTACTTCAGCCAGAAACAGGGTTTTGTCAATAAAATTCTTGGCTTCATCTTCAACCCGGTTGTCGGGCTGAACCATTTGCTGGATAAAAACAAAAGCAAGCTCGATATTCTGCAATCAACCCGGCCCCGGTTTAGCCTTTTTTTCGGCCCCAAATCGGTATCGGTCGATGACAACGGCTCTGATGAAGCATACTATTTTAATCTGGGTACGGAAATCCGCTATTACCTCATCGAGGGATACGGAAAACCGGTCGACCTGAATCATTATTATAAAAATACCATTTTTACCGAGCTGTCCGCTGATTTTACCGTGGGAG
>CAZOWT010000296.1:0-2575 GCA_964583345.1 uncultured Clostridia bacterium | reverse complement strand
TCATATTCAAACGTCTTTTCCCTGTTGCCGGCTACCAGCTTGAGGCCCAGGAAAATACCCTCCCGGAGGCCGCAGCTCCAGTAATAAGGCCCGGGATTTTCCACCGTTATCCGACCGTAAACATCGCCGGTTTTTCCGATTTTGGCCTCATCGAGCAGCCTGACGGTGAAATCAACCCTCAATGCCTCCCGGGGAATGGCCTTATATCCCGCCGGCAATTTCAAATAGGGAGAGGCACCGGCCGGCAGGGGTTGCATGGAGATAAAACCAACCGGTTCGGATATTCGGACATCTTCACCCATCATGTCCACCAGGATATTGACCAGTTGGTGTCCGGGAAGGGCGAGCAACCGTATTTTTTTCCCCCGGTTGAAGGCATGAATCAGCGCCGGGGCTCTCCAGTTAATTCGGGTTTCACCGGCCAACCCCTCCCCGAATCCGCAGGCAATCTCCCACAACCTCGAGGGGGTGAAACTGAATTTTGAGGGTGCCTGCGGGTTGAATACCACGGAGTTCTCCGCCGGAGCCACATCCAGGCTGACAAAGGTTTCTCCCGGCACCCAGGTTGAAGGAGAAGACAACACCAGATCTTTCTTTCCGTTAAACACCTGCCTTTTCTTTCCCTTTTCAAGAGACCAGAGCGATACGGAACCGGTTCTGCTTATAAATTTTATTTCCGGGAACATCCGTACCTGTTTCAGGAGCCGGCGCCTTCTCTTCCCGTACCCGGTTTCGTGAATCACGATCCGGTCCACTTCAAGTGACTGCAACAGGCCGACGGTATGGGGTGAAGGGAATTCCCTCAGTTCCCCTTCAAGCTGATTTTGCAGCGGGGGCCATAAGCCGGACACACCGTTTACCAGGCGGTTCCAGTGAAAAGCGGAACTCACCATGGCCCGCAAATCGGTATGGATATTGACCGGCAGTTCGATAAGCGTATGGATTTGCCGGCTGTTTTTCAGGGGTTCATAAAATTCCCTGGCATTCCGGAAAAGGGCAGGGCCGGGTTTGACCAGTCCCATTGATTCCGCAAAAATAACCAGGGAGATCAACACGATCGGCAACATCCTTTTCCGCCTGTTTTTCAGAAATGAGCCGACCAGGTAGGCAGCCAGTACCGCCATGATCAAAACCACAAACAGCGACAGGCGGTGCGGATTCCGGGTGGCCTGGAGCGGTGGATACAGATACCACAACAGGGTGAAAGGAAGCGGTATTTTCCCGGGAATACCCAGTGCGAAAGGGCCCATGGCCAGCAGAAACATGATCAGGCCGGTCAACCTCAGGCTTTTCAGCCACCGGGGGAGGTTCCTGGCGAAGAAGCTGATCAGGAAAAAACCCATTACCAGGAAGCCTGGAAACATGTAATTTTCGACAATTCCATCCCGCTGGCCTGTTGGCAGAAACTTCAGGGTCCTGCCCCAGAGCCAGTTCTCGTCACTGACCGTAAACCAGCTCCAGACCGGGCCGGTATACTGGACCTGGTTTTGCAGGGTTCTGGCCATGCCCATACTTTTGGCAACTTTTTGATAACGCAGGAAGAAAGGAACCATCAACAGCCAGACACAAAAAACCGCAACCAGCCACTGGATTATTTTTTTCAGTGAAAACGATTGTTTCTGATAAAAAAACCATGACAGGTTCCAGATACCCAGGAATACCCCCATAAAAATCCCGAGATAGATATTCATCAGGAATGTCCACCACCAGAAAAATGTTAGAATAAACAAATATCTTTTCAGATGGGTCTCCCAGAATTTCCAGTTGGCAAACATCACCACCGGGATCCACATCAATGCCAGCATATGAAGCCTGCCCAGGGAAAACGCTTTCAAGGTCCAGGGATAAAGCGAAAAAATCATTGCCGCCAGCATTGCCGGAAGCGTGTCGCCAATCATCTTCCTGACCACAATAAATGTCATGATTGCCGTCAGCCAGAGCAGCAGAAGCGACAGCAGGTTGGCCGTCAATATGGGATTCCCGCTGAGGAGCCAGATGGGTGCGCTGAATGGGGTCAACCCCATCATGTTTTCGGAAAATGCCAGTGAATCCGGGTAGGGATACATGGCATTACCCGTCCAGTAGTGAGTGAAGTCCAGGGTCTCCAGGCTATGGCAATTCCACAGGGTAATCCAGGTATAAAAATTCGGAACTCCCCTGAAAACCTGGCTGTCAATGCCGGGCAGTATCCAGAAGCGATTGACCAAAACCATCAGCAGCAGGACCAGGCAGATGGCCAGGTTGATTCTGGAAAGTAGAGGCCGATCCCCAACCTTTTTTTTTATCCTATCTGGATTTGTCATCAAGCAAGCTCAATCAATGGCGGAACGACCGGATTCAGAAAATTCATAACCGATTCTTTCCGAACATTTTCCTTAATTTACAGGTATCCCAGAGATTTCAATTTCTGCTTATCCTCCTGGCTGAAGGTCACATTTCCCTTTTTCCTCTGCTTTATGATGATATTGATGGTGCTGTTAATGAGATTGATATCCGGGATAAACCGTTTCAAAAACCTTGTTTTCTCCTCTTTCCCGAAAGGCGATCTTTCCTGCGGATCTGCCTGGATATCAAA
>CAZOWT010000295.1:0-2586 GCA_964583345.1 uncultured Clostridia bacterium | reverse complement strand
GGGGAAATTCCCCTTTCCGGCTTCAACAAAGAAATTATGGAAAAAAAAAGGGGATTGGTTTGCATAATGGTTAAATGCTGAAAAATTGTTATTAGAATAATATTCCTGTTGAACGGTAACCAAAAATTTCAAGTATGGCGCCAAAAATCAACAACTAATCCCTTTTTGCTATCTCAGTGGTCCCCGGTCAATATTCATCGATTGAAATGCTGGTAAGAAAAGCGCGCCTGGCGCGAGTCGAACGCGCGACCTTTGGTTCCGGAGACCAACACTCTATCCTCTGAGCTACAGGCGCGTGCAATTATTATATCAGATTCCCTTTAGATAAAAAAGCCCGGAGAAAAGGTTTCAAAAATCCCTTGACAAATATGATAAAAATCTATACCATAATAACACCGCATTAAGGAGGATTTATGAAAAAACTATGGAGTGTAATTCTTACCGTTATGGTCCTGGCAATTTTCCTCCAGGCCGATTATCTGATTAAAACCAAGATGCACATGGACGCCTTTGAAATGATGGGCCAGAAACAGCCGGCTACCGACGAAGTGGTTGAAAACTGGATCGGCAAAGACCGTATGCTTACGCATCAGCAGGAAAAAATATTTGTGGTACGTTTGGATCTTAAAAAAATGTTTTATATTATGCCGAAAACCAAATCATACATAGAAATCGTACTTCCGTTTGACATCACCTCCCTGCTGCCGCCGGAAGCCTCGCAGATGATGGGCATGATGAAAATGACGGTCACGGTCACTCCCACCAGCAATACCAAGGTGATCAGCAACATGAATTGTCATGAATACAAGGTGGAGATGAAAATGATGATGGGATCCTATATGCTGGATATGTGGGTAACCAAAGATATTAAAATTGACTTCAACGCCTACAACGAAATGTACACGAATGTGTCGGCAATGGGATTTATCGAAAACGTAGAGGAATTCAAAAAGATCAACGGATATCCGATTCATACCGAAATGACCATAAACATGATGGGCATGAATATCAAAGGGTACAACACAGTTGTCGAGATTTCGGAAAAAACACCGCCTCCCGGAACCTATGATCCGCCGGCCGGATTTCAGAAGAAAGAAAAACTCGACATGCAGGATTTCCGTTAGAAGAAAAACCATATTCAATCAAATATTTTGCCTTCCGTTAGTGGAGTTCGGAAAACGGAAAAGCCTTTTAGGAGTTTAGTGATTTAATTATTTCGCTGCCCGCAGGGCCATACCCCTTCAGGGGGAGCGTTTTTCAATATGGTTTAATATATTCCGGATGGCCGCCAGCCCTTCCGCCGGCGATACTTTCTCCGTAGGATTGAAACGGTTTTCGGAATCCAATTTCATGATTCCGGCATTGACCACAAATTTGATAACCGAATAATATTTGTATTGCGGAGAAATATCCTCCGGCTCGAGCAGCTCATCCCGGGGAGTTGTTTTCACCTGGAATCCGGTACCTCTCAAATACCCAATTATCGAATTCAATATCACGGCCAATGCGGAACGGCTGATGTCGGTGAAGCGTTCGAATCGATGGTCAGGCCTGAAGTCCATAATATTCAGGGTGCACAGCTGGATGATTTCATCCCTGGCAAAGGAACCAGCTATGTCGGTTATGATAACCGGCGTGCTATCAAGCCGCAGGAATCGGTTGAAATAGTGACCGATCAATGCCGCCAGGTCTTCCCGGTTCAGGGAATACTTGAAAAAGATGTTTTTAAATTTAACCGGAAGATTCGTGTCATAAAACTTGACCTTGATATCATTTATTTTGTTGCTGAGATTCATATCTCCCGGATGCAATTCCAGAATACGGTTATATATGACAATGGCTGCATCATACTTCTCCATTTTTTCATACAACCCGGCGAGTTTGTATAAAATATCTTCCTGACCGGGATGTTTCTCGATTATTTTTTCATAACAGGCGGCGGCCCGTTCCAGATCATCACTCCCCAGATAAAAATCCGCCATTTTCATCTTTATTTCATCCATATCATCCGAATAGGCAGCCGCTTTTTCCAGCGACTGGATATATCCCCGTTGATTCCCTTTTTTATTGAACGCTTCGGCCTTTTCCAGCTGATTCCGGGTTTCAACCGACCTGATATACTCATATCTCATTTTAATCCAGTCGTTTTCGGGATATTCGGCCCGCAACTGGGAATAAACATGAAATGCGTTCTCCAGGTCATCGGTGCTTTCGTAAATAGTGGCAATTCCGAGTTTAGCCTGGAGATTATCCGGATTAATCATCAATGTCTTTTCAAAATTCTGCCTGGCCAGGGTTAATTTATTTTGCAATAAAAAGGTATACCCGAATGCCAGATAGAGTTTCTCGTCTTCGAGATTGCTCTGCTCAAACTTCTTCAGGGCAACCTTGGGTTTCCCTTCCTTCAGGTTGGCCCACCCTTCGATATAAGGCGAATCATAAAATTCGGATTTGCTCAGTTCGGGAATGGCCAGCGAGGTATTGGGTTGTTTCACGCCGCCGCAGCCGAAAACCATCAGGATGAATAACACGGACAGTACCCATTTCATTTCACGACACCTCCAAAGTTCTCTTTGAATTTTATCA
>CAZOWT010000294.1:0-2612 GCA_964583345.1 uncultured Clostridia bacterium | reverse complement strand
CCGGAACCATTGCCAATGAAAATTATATGTCCGGAACCTGGATTGAAACGACGTATAATGATACCGGTACCTGGACAGCCACCCGGTAAGCGCCTTTTCTCAAATTTTTATTTGAAATTTTCAGCGAATTCTGCATAAAAAACATCATTTTTTTCATTTCCGGAGATCGATGATTTTGGAAAACCGCAATTCCCAGTCACCGGTCTGAATATTTTCAACCAGGGTATAGAGCATATCTTTATCAAAGACATAGGGATAAGGGGTGAGAAAATTCTTATAAACCAGGGGCAGGGTCATCTTTTGTTTCGATTCCCCAATCAGTGAAAATACATAAAAAACGGTTCTGTCCTGTTCTTGCTGATAAGTCTGGACATAAATCTGGTCATTCGAAAACCGGAAGCTCCGGTAGCGGGGGTAGTATCCGGGAACGGTGATGATTTTTCTGGCCTGCGGCCAGATGTTTTTCAGGTTTTTACGATAAATATCCCATATCTTTTCCCGTTCGGCCGGGCTGATTTTCAGACGGGGAAAATCACAGTCAAAGCTTTTGATTTTATTCCCTCTGGTATCGAACACATCGATATACCGGCTGTCCCTTCCCAATATGAAGATTTGATTTTGAAATACCTGGAATTCCGGACCGGCATACAAAAGATCCAGGAATACCAGTTTTGGCCCGGACATTGACGATTTTTCCGTATGGATTGATTTGGATATGGAGCACAAAAGTTTCTCTTTTTCACCCTGGCGGTTGTACAGGTAAAAATCCAGTTTCCAGTCCGGGAACCGGTTCACCTGAAATCCAGTGAATCCATCTCCGAACGGTGTCAGCTGGGAGGCGTTGTAATCAAGGATTCTGAAGTCCTGCAGGAATTCTCCTTCGAGGTTGAAGCGGGAGACTTTGTTCCGGCTTCCCACCCAGATATGATCCTGTAAAAACGAAAGCTTGATTTTCCCCTGATCCTGGATCTCTGGATAGGGGAGGAACTCTCCGGGGCCCTGGCCCTTTATTCCGAATTCTTTCAATTTTCTAAAATCATCGAGGGAATAAACCATGGTCCTCTCGTAATCGGTGACAAACAGCCGATCACGATAAATTGCAATTGAATCCGGTTGATGGAGATCAGGCAATACCACCTTCCCGGATAGAAATCTGGTTGATGGATTTTTTACCGGATTTTCAGTGGTCATATCTTGTTTACTACCGAATAACCCGGGTGAATACAAGACGGCCATGACCATAAAGAGGATTACCTTGAAGCTGTTTATTAAATTCTTTTTGTTCATTAAAATTCTCCTTGTCCGCATTTTAGCACCAGGATAAAGGTTTGCCTTGCTGCTGTCGCTCCATATTGCAAAAGTATACCGTTTTTTTTAAAAATTCAATTATATTCGAATTCTCGGGATGTGCACTTTTGGAAACAGTTACCGGTCAATACCGGTGTCTTTCCCGGTATTCCGAGGGGGTAATGCCCTCCGCCTGTTTAAAAATCCGGTTGAAGGAGGTTTTGGATTTAAAACCCACCTCAAAAGCGATATGAAGGATATTGACGGTTTCCCGGTCAGATGTCAGCATTCTTTTGGCTTCCAGAATGCGGTAGTGGTTCAAAAGATTCGGGAAGGACTTTTTTAATTTTTTATTGATGATTCGGGAAACCAGATAGGGCTGAAGTGATAATTTTTCAGCCAGCAGTTTCAGAGAAAAATCCTCGTCTTTATAGATCTTTTCAACCTCAAACAAGAACAGGATGCGTTTGGTGATTTCATCGATTTTCTCGGGATCGAGGTTCAGGGGAGGAGAGGATTTCTTTTTCCTGGGTTTGGGCAGAAAATGCCGGCTCAGGAAAAAAATGGCCAGAAGAATCGGGATGGCAATCAATAGCAGAAAAATGGGATTCTTCCCGGCAATGGTCTTCTTCTGCCGGATGACCAGTTTTTCCCCGTCGAACAGAATCTCCAGGCGGTGGTGCCGCAGGAAATGGGAAAGCACCAGGTTCCAGGGGGCATTTTCAAATTTATAACTGATTTTCCCGGTAATCCGGCGGTTAATTTTCAGGGGATACCCCAGCAGGACCGCAAATTGTTTAATCACGGTTTTAATATCCACATCCTGAAAATTCACGCTGATGTTGCTGCCGGTGTAGGTATTGTTCCTGATGGTTTTCAAAAAATTATCAGGAGTTTCAATTCCTTCGCTTATCCGTATGGGAACTTTGTTTTCGTCAATAATAATATAATCACGATGTTTGCTCTTCTGTATCCGGGGTTCTTCCCGAACCGCTTCCAGCTGTCTTTCTTCCCTGATTTTCTCTGGATTTTTTTCTTTGATCTTTTTTGGATTTTCTTTGCCGGTTCCCTGATCAAAAGCACCGGCGTGTATGGGGGTGAGAACAATCAGGAATGCCAGAGAAATGCGACAAACGGTTCCCAATAATTTTCTCATGGCCATTCATTTCCATTTTAGCAGATTTGATAATATTTGTGAATAAGGGACATGGCTTGACATATGATGTTCAGCGTTCAATGTTGAGGTGAAAGGTCAAAGGTGAAAGAAAAGAAGGTAAAGGCAGAGGTAAAGGTAAAGTGTCAAAGATCTGTTTTTTTTCTTAACC
>CAZOWT010000293.1:0-2618 GCA_964583345.1 uncultured Clostridia bacterium | reverse complement strand
ATGACCATTATGATCAAATCCGCCCGG
Source organism: uncultured Clostridia bacterium (assembly GCA_964583345.1). GTDB lineage: Bacteria > Acidobacteriota > Aminicenantia > UBA2199 > UBA2199 > CAZOWT01. The sequence continues at coordinate 2,591 of CAZOWT010000293.1, read as the reverse complement.
GGCTGTTTCATGGCTTCAAGGAGATTTTTTGCAGATTCCAGCCAATCCTGGTCGGCTTTTCTATTTTTCTCAAGAAATTCCAGGGCCGCCAATCCCAGCTCCCCAATCCGGGACAGGTTTTCGGATAGTTCCGCCGCTTCTTTTAGATGGGGGGAGCGGTCGATAATGGGTTTCAATTGCCGGTGATTCTTTTCCCAGACGGTCAGCTGTTGTTTTACCTTTAATAAATTCTCGGGATTCGGTTCCCGGAGAAAATCGTCAATATTCCTGGCAAAATCCCGGGGAACCGGATTATCCGGGAGAGCTGCGTCCACCAGGCGGTTCAACGGGGTGAACTGGGTGTAGCGGATTTGCCAGTCCGGCCGCTCGTATAAAATGATGGGCTTGAGCGTATCCACCAGTATTTTCAAAGGCCGGATATCCATTCCCCTGGTCAGATGCCTCAGTATTACGGGCTGGACTTTCATATGCCGGAGGCCCAGGTCTTGCAGGTGCAGTGAAATTTTTTCCAGGCGGCGGTACATGTCATCCGGGTCATTAAACCGGGCGGGCGACCACAAACGCTCGGCGATGGCTGCGGTTCTCGGCCAGATTCGCGAATCAATGGTTTCGGCTGAGACCAGTTCCGACCACATGGTGGCTTCGCTGCCCAGTATTAATTTTTGCTGGTTTTCGGTCAGGGGGATGTTTTCGGGAAGGGGATCGAACAGGTAATGAAAGTCTGTGGGATAGAGCAGGTCGATATACAGTTCATCCGCCTTGGAGTTGATGGTCTGATAGCCCAATCGGGCCGATTTTAACATTGATTCTTCGCCCAGGTAGGATTGGACGACCGTATCTGCCGGCAGATCGGGTTGCAGGATTTGTTCCCAGCCCACCATTTTTTTCCCCAAACCGCTGATTATTTTTGCGATTTTGCGGTTAAAATAGGCCTGGAGGGAACGGTTGTCAGGGATATTGTTTTTTTTCATAAATTCCTGAATTTCCCGATTCGAGTCCCATTGCCGGCCGGTTACTTCATCACCGCCGATATGAATATATTCATCCGGAAAGAGTCGGGCCATTTCGGCAAAGAAACGCTCGAAAAACCGGTAGGTATCATCCAAGGCCGGATTAAAACAGGGGTCGAACTGGCCGAATTTTCGTTGAAGGGTATAAGGTCCGGGGGCGCTGGCCAGTTCGGGATACCCGATCAGCCAGCTGGTGGAATGACCGGGAATATCGAATTCGGGCATTACCCGGATTCCCAGACCATTGGCATAGGCGATGACCTCTTTGACCTGTTCCCGCGTATAATAAAGGCCGTCCGAACCCAGTTCATGTAACCGGGGATAGGTCATACATTTAATACGGAATCCTTGATCCTCGGTCAAATGCCAGTGCAACACGTTCAACTTGACCGCAGCCATGCCGTCCAGGTTCCGTTTGATGACATTTACCGGAATAAAATGGCGGCCGGAATCAATCAGGAGCCCTCTCCAGGTGAATCTTGGTTTGTCACGTATGATCAGGCCGGGGATAAAAAAACCGTTATTGCCGGATTGAACGAGCTGAATCAGTGTTTCCAGACCGTGCAGGATTCCAATATCGTTTTTGGACAACAACCGTATTTTTTCCGGTTTTATTTCCAGGGTATAGGATTCGTCTTCTCCAACGGAAAGCTTAGCCTGGAGCTGATAATTGATGAAAATTAAAGACTTTAAGGAATCGGGGGATGATTCGGCGCTTTCCGGATGTAAATGCATACCGGTTCTTTTGGACAGGCGGTGTCGGAAGCGTTTTATTGCCCGGAAAATTCTTTGGCTTTCAGGCCCCTGCCAAACAATGGGCAGATATTCACGGAGCCGGAAACAGCCTCCATTCGGGATACAGGTTTCCGGGACCGGCATTAGGCAGGGCAAAAATGCCGGTTCCGGAGTGGTATCCTCCTGAATCCCGGCAATCATTGGCAGGGTGATCATGAAAAAAATGATGCCGCCCAGCACCAATTTCTGTTTTTGATTCTTGGGCATGATCAGTTCGCAAAGGTATATTATATATAAAATCAGTGAAAAATAAAACCGCAGCCGTTTTACGGGAGTTTTGATTCCCCTTCCGAAAATTTTTCACCATTATTAGCAGGGATAATTTGAAGCCGGTTTAAAAAAAGAAGGAAATATATTATCATTATAGGCATGAAGGTATTATTGGTATTGCTGGTCATGTTTCAACAATTTCTTCTTAGACAGCCCATTCAGCAGGCTATCGAAACCGGAAATTTTTCTTACCTGGAAACCATATGCCAGGAGAAGGTTTCGGTAAATTTCGAGGAACCGTTTTATCTCAACGGATACATCCAGCGCCGTCAATTTATCAACTTGTTTTCCAAACAATTTTCACGCTACGAGGTAAAAAAATTGGAATGGCTGACCAGGCAGATAGAAGAGAAGTTTGCCATTCAGTCTCTGAATCTCATTTTAAAAAACCGGCGTTCAGAGAAATTGGTGTTCTATAAATTCATTTTTTTCATGTCCAAAAACGACAAATGGGAACTCTATTATCTAAAAGGTCTGAGAATTTAATTTACTGGTTTTTTCTTGGATCGGTTTTTT
>CAZOWT010000292.1:0-2620 GCA_964583345.1 uncultured Clostridia bacterium | reverse complement strand
CCCGAAAATGAGCGCATTTTCGGGTAAAGTGGAGGAGACTGTTTGCGCAAGCCCGGTTCTCGGTCTCTTCCGGGAATGTCTCCATCGCTAACGCCGGCATTAGTGGTAGTGGCTAGTGTTAGAGAATTTTTTTTCTATTCACGCCTTACAATTCACGACTTACGAAAAGTAGAAGTTAAGAAGATAAGAAGTTGAGAGGTTAAGAAGTCTCCTCACGATTTACAACTTACGGCTTCAATGTTCCAAATCGAAACACAAAAACCTGGCGAAAATACTTCTATAAGTACACCCTATATTTTTACTTTTTAAATTTGTTTCGAATCAGGCCAGTAATTAAAAATACCAAAATGCCTATTATAAAGAAATTTTGGAGTTTGAACCAAAAAACTGTTCCAACCCGAAACAGCAAACGGTTTCCAAGCATTTTTCTTGAAGTTTCCAAACCCTGACCAGACGGCCTTTTCAGGGTTTCCGGGTTTATGGAACCGGAATTGCTTTCTCTTGCTTTTTTCAGCGGAAATCAAACAGAGGAGATTTTTATGGCAAAAAAAGAGAAAGTCGAGCCGGAAAAAATGGTGAATTCAACATCAAACCGGGCCTGGATCAGGGCGCTGATTATCATATCGATTTTTACGGTCTTCAGCCTGGCCTGTTCCTTTATTTTCGTCAAACTGCTGCCCTCTAAAATATCGGTGCAGATCAAGACGGTCACCGACATTTTTTCCCTGGGCGGCGGGGTGGCCATATTTTACATCATCTTCAAACTGCTGTATTCGTCGTTTAAAAAATTACTGCCGTTTCTCATTCTGCTCATGTTGGCGGTATTCGTGATTAACCTGGTCATTTTCATCCATTATAATGACCGGCTGAAATCAGAGGTCAAAAAGCTCGAAGCCCGGACAGAACTGCTGGGTAACGGTTTGAAATCGACCAATTCGGAGCTGAATCAATTGAAGTCCGATCTGGACCAATCGCATCTGTTGTTCATGAAGGTACAGGACCGGGAATCGGTAAATTTGATGGTCAGGATTATCCGGAAGAATTCAAGCGTTTTGATTTGCCGGGACCTGATCATGAAAAATAAAATCCTGAACTTTCCCCTGGATAAAATCCGCATTTTATCGGAAAACGAAAATTATTCCATTATCAGGGTCCCCTATGAATTGTATGTGAACTCCCTCGAGCGGCCGGAACTGCCCGGGCCCGGGAAATCCGGGAAAGAGCATTGATTTTTTGGTTTCCGGAAACATGAATAAGGAAAATAAAATGAGAAGAATTTATTTTTTGATTTTATTATGGCCTTTATGCTGGATGGTTTCCTGTTCCACCACCTACCTGGAAACGGGATTTTCTAAGTTCAATGAAGCCACGGATGTTATCGGCAAGAATGTGGTCTATTCCTTTGAGCGGCTGCAGGAAGAGGAGATGGCCCTGAGGGTAGCGGAAGCCGTGGGCCGGGAATCCATTAAGCCTTCGGACCTGGAACCCCGGGTGCTGACTTTTGCTCACCTGGAAACCCGGAAGGAATTGATCCGCTATCTGGTCAATTATTCCGAACTCCTGGTTTCGGTTTTTGAAGCCGATGAAAAAAAGGATATCATGGAAAACGCCGGGGCAGTGGGGGAAAACCTGCAAACCATCAGCCAGAACCATGAAGACTTTTTGACCGGCCAGGAGATCGGAATCATGGCCGCCATTGCCGGGGCCATCCCCGAAGCCCTGACCGCCGGGACCCGGAGAAAGACGGTTTTAAAGTTCATGAACCAGAACCAGCCGCTGCTGGAAAAAGTCGCCGACACCCTGAAAGCCGAGATGGAAGCCACCCGGATCATGATCAACAATTTTTTCGACCGCCAGTTCCGGATGACCATCGCCGAGAAGTGGCCGAAAAAGGAATCCGGCCGGGAGAAGTTGGCCAAGAACGGGGTAAAAATACTCATCAACCGCAACCAGGTCAACCTCATCATTCTGGATGTGATCCGGGCCATCGGCCTGATTCCAAAGGTTCATGAAGAATTGAAAAAATCCCTGAAAACCCACGACACCCCGATCCGGATATTAAGGGATCTGGTTGATTACGCCTTTCGGATCAAAGCATTATACCGTGAATTTGCCGGAGAGGAGAGATAAGCATGGCGGTTCTGATCAAAGAGCTGGCGGAAACGCTTTATAAATTGAATAACCTTTATTATGAAGTCGAAAATAAAGAGGATAAGGAAAAACTGAAATCCTATTTTGACACCCTCAGCAAGATGCTGGAAGAATCCATCCGGACAAAATTTGATGAACATGATAAGCTCTATTTGAAAACCATCGAAACCCTCAAGCAAACCGAAAAGCAAATCGACCGCCTAAAAACCGATTTGAAAAAAATCACCCATTTATACAAAGCCCTCTCAGACCTGTTAATGCAGATTGACACATTGGTTTTTAATTAGAAAATATGTTGTCAAATTTCAAATTTTACAATCACTGGATTTATGGTAAAGAATGTACATTTATTAAATTTCTTGGTCAAAAAAGTGGACAAGTTTTTGTTTCACTAAATACTTAGATTATTTGATGTTTTTTATTTTAAAATGGAAATAATAATTGAAATAATCGAGACGATAATCGCAAT
>CAZOWT010000291.1:0-2629 GCA_964583345.1 uncultured Clostridia bacterium | reverse complement strand
TGCTTCCCCTTGTCCCGGAAATATTCGCCCATGGCGCATCCGGCATAGGGAGCGATGTACTGTAAAGCGGCAGGATCTGATGCTCCGGCCACCACCACGATGGAGTACTCCATGGCGCCGGTCTCTTCCAGGGTTTTAATCACCTGGGCCACCGTGGACTGTTTCTGGCCGATGGCCACATAAATACAGATCATGTTCTGACCCTTCTGGTTGATGATGGTATCGATGGCAATGGTGGTTTTCCCGGTCTGACGGTCGCCGATGATCAACTCCCGCTGCCCCCTGCCAATGGGTATCATGGAATCGATGGCCTTTATTCCGGTCTGCAACGGTTCCTTGACCGGAATCCGGTCGATAACACCCGGAGCGATGGCTTCGATTGGCATGTAGGTTTTGGAATCGATGGGGCCTTTTTCATCCAGAGGTTCTCCCAGCGGATTGACCACCCGCCCTACCATGGATTCCCCGACTGGGACCGAAATGATCCGTCCGGTTCGGCGCACGACATCCCCCTCTTTGATTTTGTGGCTCTCGCCCAGAATGATTGAACCCACATTATCTTCCTCCAGGTTCAGCGCAATCCCGAAGAGCCCATGGGGAAATTCCAGCAATTCATTGTACATGACATTTTCCAGGCCATAAATCTGGGCAATCCCATCGCCGACCGAAATAATGATTCCGGTTTCATCCTTATCGAAATCCAGTTTAAATCCTTCGATTTTTTGCTTGATCAGTTTGCTGATTTCTTCAACCTTTATTTGCATCATGCACCCCTATTTTAATCATGGACTCTGGTATGTTGACCTCGATCAGGGTCTGGTTAAGCTTCTTCAGATTCCCTTCTATGGAAAAATCATAAAAAATCAAACCCCGCTGTATCTTGATTCCAGCAATCAATGACGGATCAGTTTCATTTTCAATGACAATTTTTTTCTGAATGGCCTTCTCCAGCTGGAGCGTCAATTTCTCACGTTGTTCGCGATTCAGTTCAATAGCGGAAAATACCTTTATTTTTTCGAATCCGTTTTTCTCCAGCCAGAATTCCTCGGTCAACCGGATCATGTCATCTATATAACCCATCCGGTTTTCCTCAATGACTGCCAGCAAAAAATTAACGGTTTTGGAAGTCAGCTTCAGGCTGGTTTTAAAGGTTTCCAGCACCTCAATTTTCTGTTTTTTTGAAAGCAGCAATGTTTCCATTCCGGTTTTGCAGGCAGGACTGTAATTCAATATGGCCGCAAAATGCCGCAGTTGCTCCCTGATATCCAGGTATTCCGGTTCATCCTGGATAGAATCGACCAGGGCCCGGGCATATCGCTTGGAAACCGTGCTTCGTTTCATGATTTATCCGACTTGGACGCTTCCGAATCCTGCATGGTTTTTCCGACCAGATCGATATTGCGGTCTATGATTTCCCGGTGTTTCTGTTCATCCAGCCGGTCCCGGATATCTTCCCGGAAGTGATCGATGGTGAGCCGGGCAATCCTGGCTTTCAGCTGGTTGACCGACGATTCTACCCGGTTTTTGATTTCGGTTTCGGAAAGCGCGATAATTCTCCCGGACTCCCGCTTTCCAAGCTCCTCTATTTTGTCCTTTTCAACATCCCCCTGTTCTCTGGCCGCCTGCTGTATGCTTTTCACCTCATTTTCTATCTGGTCAAGCCTGCGGGATATTTTTTGAAATTCCTCGGAGGTGATTTTCAAATTCTTTTCTCTCTCGATGATATCGTTCTTGATGTCCAGGGTCTTCTGGGTAAGCAGCTTTATGACCGGTTTCCTCATAAAAAAAATCAACGCCCCGAAAAGAAGGGTTGAGTTCAACACCGAGCCAAAAAACGCCCCCCAGTTGAAGTGGTGTTCGGCTTCACCGCCGGCGGCAGCCAGGCCAATCGCCAGCAGAAAAAATATTGCCAAAAATATTTTCCTTTTCACGCTCATAAAAAGGTCTCTTTGATATGTTGGCTGAAAGAATCGATCTGACCGGTAAGTTTCTCTTCCGCAATCTTAATTTCTTCATCCAGTTCCCGGATGCTCTTTTCAAAAAGAATTTTGGATTTTTCCCGGGCATCCCGGATTATCTCCTGGCGAATCGCCTCTCCTTTCAGAATCAGTTCCTCCCGCATTTTCATTGATTCCTTACGGGAATCATTCAGGATGGTTTCAATGGAGCGGGTTTTTTCTTCGATGTTAAGGGTGGTGGATTCCAGTTCCCGAGAATCCTTTTCCACTTTGGTTTCTCTCTCCCGGATGACCCTGCCGACCGGCCGAAAATAAATTTTATTCAGAATATTCATCAGCAGCCAGATCAAAATGATGATCACCAGGACGGAAATATCCAAATTCAGCATAGTCTTTTTTATCACATCAGGCCCTTAAAATCAAGGGAAAACGCCATTCGTTTCGCAGAAATATCATGGATACGCTTCATCCTTATATTGTCAGAATGCAAAATAGTTTGGTTTCGTTCACCATGGAGGGATTAACCATCATAAAACAAGAAGTCAGAAGATAGAAGTCAGGAGACAGAAGAAATAAAATCCTAATAGTGGAGAAGACTTTTTGCGCTAGCCCGTTTCCTGGTCGCTTCCGGGAATATCTCCTGCGCTAACGCCGGAAATTGCGCTCAATTT
>CAZOWT010000290.1:0-2658 GCA_964583345.1 uncultured Clostridia bacterium | reverse complement strand
TGAAATGGTTGCTTTGGTTGAATCCCATGACCCATATCATCGAAGCCTATCAATATTCTTTTTTCTATGGGTCACTGCCGCACTGGAAAAAATTAGGCGTAACCGTATTCGCGGGGATTTTGTTGTTCTACTTCGGGTATAAAATATTTGACAAATTGCGTGATACCTTCGTAGAAGAGGTATGAGATGAACCCGATTACTGCCACCAATGTCAGCAAATATTATAAGAAATATTCGAATAAACACAAATTTTTAACCATCAAAAGCGCACTGGTTAACCGTACTTTTCTCAACGATTTACAAAGAGATGAAATATTTGAAGCCTTGAAAAATATTAGTTTTGAGGTCAAAAAAGGAAAAACCCTGAGTATAATCGGTGAAAACGGATCGGGAAAAAGCACACTTTTAAAAATTTTGGCCGGAATAACCAAACCCACCTCAGGCGAACTTATTACCCGGGGTAGAATTTCTGCACTGATTGAACTGGGTGCGGGTTTTCATCCTGAAATATCAGGCAGAGAAAATGTTTTTATTAACGGCATTATTTTAGGGTTATCCAAAAAAAGGGTTCAGGATGTTTTTGATAAAATTGTTGAATTTGCCGAACTGCAGGATTTCATCAACAATCCGGTAAAAACCTATTCATCCGGCATGTATATGAGACTGGGATTTTCAATCGCCATCAACGTTGATCCGGATATTCTTTTAATCGATGAAGTGCTTGCCGTCGGAGATGCCTTTTTTGTCCCCAAGTGCATCGAAAAAATTTATGAATTTAAAAGAAATGGAAAAACCATTGTTTTTGTTTCCCATGACCTGGCTACGGTTGAGAAAATCAGCGATGAAGTGATTTGGCTCAAAAATGGTCACGTAGAAATGCGAGGATACCCGCAAAAAATCGTAGATGCCTATATGCAGTATATCGGAGAGAAGGAAGAAAAAAGAAATCATACGCCCGTGGAAATCAATACTGAGAACAGATGGGGAGGCAAAGAGATATTAATCAATAATGTCAAAATTAAGGACAAATTCGGAAAAGAAAGATTCATCTTCAGCCCGGATGAACCCCTTACCATTGAATTCGACGTCATCTGTAAAAAAAAGGAGAAGGACTTTGTATTCGGATTGGCGATTTTCAACACCGAGGGTGCCCTTTGCTTTGGTTCAAACACGTATTTGGAAAACTTCAAATCCACCGGCATCGAAGGTGGCGGCAAGGTGAAGATAAAAATTCCAAAGCTTCACTTAATCAATGGAACCTACCATTTTGATCTGGCAGTTCATAAAAAAGACGGTTATCCCTTCGATTATCATCATTTCCTATATAAATTCAAGGTTTTTTCCAATTTCAAAGACCTCGGAATAACCCGGATCCCTCACGCCTGGGAATTTTCAGATAAAATAAAAATTCACCAAATAAAAAAAGCTCCCGAATGAAGGTTTATAAAAATCATATTAGATTGAATCGTGAATTGAAAAAATACCCGGATAAAAATATTGTTTTTACCAATGGGGTATTTGATATCATTCACCCGGGGCATATTGAATTGTTCCAATTTGCCAAATCAAAGGGTGACTTACTCATCGTGGGTATTAACGACGATGACTCGGTCCGGAGGTTAAAAGGCGAAAAACGTCCAATTTTTAATCTCGATGATAGAATTGAAGTCCTGGCTGCCATCGAATATATAGATTTTATTACGGTTTTTTCAGAAGATACCCCGCTTCAGCTAATAAATAATTTACCTAAAATTCACTTCCTTATCAAAGGTGGTGATTATTCGCCATCACAGGTCGTTGGGAAAAAGAAAATAGAGAATTCAGGCGGAGAATTGCATATATTTAAGTTGAGTCCCGCTTATTCAACGACCATGATCATCGATAAAATAAGGTCTGCCAAATAAACACCCTTCGACCCAATCGGATGGCTCACCCAAACAGCCCGAACAGAAAAAATTCATAAGTTTTTGTCATTTGACAAAGCCGAATACATGTGATAATAAAGAATTGTAAGTTCACCGGGAAATCAATACACCTGCTGAAGCAGTAAACTCAAGATGAAAATATATTTTTTTGGAAAAAGTGACATTGGGAGAGTTCGGGGGACAAATGAAGATTATCGCTCTCATGTTAAAATCAGTGATAATGAACATTTATTTATAATTGCCGACGGAATGGGCGGACATCAGGCCGGTGAAGTTGCTTCCAGGTTGGGGACCATTGTCTTTGCCCGAAATTACAGGAAAACCAGAAAGGAGGGATGGAAGATTGAGAAATCCATGCTCTATTCACTAACCATGGCCAATTCCTCCATTTTAAAAAGGGCTTTATCTGATCCGCTTAAAAGAGGTATGGGGACGACATTTACTGCACTCGTGCTTTCACCCAGGAAAGCAAACATCATCCATGTAGGGGACTCCCGCATTTACCTTATCAGAAATAAAAAAATCAAACGAATAACAACCGATCACACATTTGTAGAAAAAATGTTTCAGGAGGGGAAAATTAATGCGAAGGAAGCCCGGGATCATCCTCAAAAAAATATCCTTTATATGTCTCTGGGCGCCCGGGAGTCATATATACCCGAAATCATCAACAACATTGAAATAAAAAATGGCGACATCATTACCATGTGTTCTGATGGATTGAACAATATGA
>CAZOWT010000289.1:0-2663 GCA_964583345.1 uncultured Clostridia bacterium | reverse complement strand
AATTTTTTCCCAGAATCTGAAATTCTATTTCTCTAGCCATATCATTCGATTGAATCGATCAGTTGAATCAATGATTTAACTTTCTGTTTGGCTTCGTGTCTTTCTTTATCCAGCTGTGAGGCGCCTTTTTTATATTCGCCGATTTCTATTCTCAACTTTTTATTCTCATCCTTGAGATGTTTCAAGATATTGACCAGATTATTGACTTTTTCTTCAAGTTTATTGAACTCTTCCAAATCCATTCACACACTCCTTATCGCTGAACCAAATCAAACTTCTCTATTAATCTGTTGATAAAATGTTGATGCATGTCATTAATCTCCTCATTTGTTAGGGTTTTGGCATTATGGCTGTAAATAAAACTCAGGGAAAGACTGACCTTTCCCCGGGGAATTCCCTCACCCTGGAATCGATCAAATACATTGACATCCACCAGGATTTCGGGTTTCAATTCCCTGATGGCCTCCTCCAATTTCTCATAATGGATATCCCGGCTCATTAAAAAAGAAAAATCGCGCCGGTAGGAAGGATACCGGCTCCACATCCTGAATGATTTTTCCTCGAGCCCGTCCATCATTTTAGCCAGGTTCAATTCTGTAGCAAAAACCGGCTTTTCCAGTTTGAACCATTCTTCAATCTCTTTTGCCAGCCTGCCCATGGTGCCGATTTTAATGTCGCCGGACCAGACTGAAAATGAACATGCTGGATCAAAAAACGGATAACCCTCTTTTTTCAGGTTGAATCCCAGGGAAAGTTTCGTAAACAGGCTGACGAGCAGTGATTTGAAGAGGAAAAAATCATAAGCAACGGGAACCCGGTCTTTCCAGTTCGACTGGCGATATTCTCCCGAACCCAGGATGGCCAGTGTGGCTCGCTCCCGGATATCATTTTGTTCCAGAAGAAAATGATTACCGAATTCAAACAATCCGATCCCGGATACAGCATGGTTGAAATTCAGGGCGGCACCGCGCATCAGTCCCGGCAACAGGGATTTTCTCAGCAGGGAAAAATCTTTTCCCAGAGGATTTCGGATTTCAATGGCTTTTTCGTTGGCGGCAAAAAAATTAAATTCTTCGGGGGAATTGAAAATATAGTTCAGCGCCTCGAAAAAACCCAGTGATGTCAGGTGAGCCCTTATTTTCTGCAGGAATTCGCGGTCTGTATCAATCCGGAAAACAGTATTCGAGGTAAGGGGAATCTCAGAAGTAAGTTTGTCATAACCATGGATCCTGATAATTTCCTCGACCAGATCCTGTTTCCCGTAAATATCCACCCTGAATGACGGCACCTCAACCAGCCAGGAATCGTCCTTATCCTGGAGTTTGAAACCGAGGTCGGCGAGAATTTTCCCGGATACCTCCGGTTCGATTTTAATTCCTGAATAGGCTGCAGGGTACTGTTTATTCAGTTCAACCACCTTGGGAGTGAAACCGGCCGGGAACAGATCCTGGTAATAGGTCACTGACAAATCCTCGCCAATAAAATCAGCAATCATATCCAGGGCAATGCGAATAGCGGTCGGAGTGATCTGAATATCGGCTCCCCGTTCAAATCGGTAGGAAGCATCACTCTTGATTCCCAGTTTTCTGGCCGCACGCCTGATGAGCACCGGATTAAAATAGGCGCTCTCAATTAAAATGTTCCGGGTGCTGCCGGTTACCCCGGTCAACTCGCCGCCCATAATTCCGGCCAGCGCCACCGGCACCTGGCTATCGGCAATAACCAAAAAATCGTGATCAAGTTCGACCTCCTGCCCATCCAGAAGCAGGATTTTTTCTCCGGGCCGGGCCCGCCTGACCTGAATTTCCTTTCCTTGCAACTTATCGAGATCAAACATGTGAATGGGATGGCCAACGGTTATCACCATCAAATTGGATATGTCGACGATATTGTTGATCGGCCTCAGTCCAAGGCTTTCCAGTAATATTTTTACCTCTGGTGAGGATTCGCCAACAGTCAGATCCCGGACAATACAACCGGTATAACGGGAACAATCGTTTTTGTCATCGATCAAAAGGGAAAACGATTCAAGGTGGCTTTCCAGTTTCCTTTCCCGGAAGGAAATGGGGCGCAGGGTCAATTCCGGGAGCCTGGCATGCAGATCCCGGGCAATTCCATAGTGAGAAAGCCAGTCCGGCCGGTTTGGCGTAATTTCAATTTCAAAAACCGCTGTCCCGTCCTGATCGGTAATTTCACCGACTTCCATGCCGATAGAAGCAAAAATTTCCTTCAATTCCACCGGCTGCTGGGTCAGGTTGATGAATTTTTTCAGGTAATCGATATTGACTTTCATGTTCAGCCAAACTGTTTTAAAAATCTCAGGTCATTGTCATAAAACATCCTGATGTCGCTAATACCGTACTTCAATAGAGCAATTCTTTCAATCCCCATTCCAAAGGCAAAACCAGAGTATTCATCGGGATCAATGTTACAATTCAGCAGTACCCGGGGATGGACCATCCCGCTTCCCAGGATCTCCAGCCATCCGGTACCCTTGCAGATCCGGCATTGGGGGTCGCTCCCTTGGCAGAGAAAACAACTGATGTCCACTTCCGCTGATGGCTCGGTGAAAGGAAAATACCCGGGCCGGAACCTCAGGGTGACTTCGGGACTGAAAAAAGATTGGATGAGATTCGAAAAGAAATTGAGTCCACCCTGAAACA
>CAZOWT010000288.1:0-2714 GCA_964583345.1 uncultured Clostridia bacterium | reverse complement strand
GATGCAGTAGACCTTCTTGTCCAGCTTGTCCAGCCGGCCCGCGCAGGCCAGGAAGGCCCTGCTTGACCGCGAATCCTTTACCTCGGTTTTTGTCTGATTCCAAATACCTGATACCTGTGATTGCTTTTGAAATTCGATGGACCTGGTCGGAGGTGTGATCCTTGGATCCATCATCACTTATAATGATTTCAAATGGACCCGGCAACTTCCGGAGGTAGGCGGATATTTTTTTTATGGTATCGATGATCCGGTACTCTTCGTTGAATGTCGGGATCACAACTGACAGGAATATGTTTTTCATTGCCGGTTATTTTTATCCCTTTTTTTCAATGAAAACCGATATGGCTGGCAAATGAAAAGGGTAACCAATATTAAAAAGAATAGAGATATCCACTTTCCCCATTGAAAGGGTACCGAGGTGTAAGTGAGGGTTAGATGATGGTTCCCTGCCGGGATTTCGATACCTCTGAACAGATAATTTGTTCGCAATATTGGAAATTCTTGGTTATCCAGCCGGGCTTTCCAGCCCGGATACCAGATCTCACTGGCAAAGAGAAGCGAATTGGATGACGTTTGAATATTCAAAGCAATACAATGAGGAAGGCGGGACAGAATCTTTATGGATCCCAGTGATGATGGTGGAATGCTTTTGTCCATTTTCAGTGTCGGAGATCCCTCAACAATCGCCTGGATATCCGGATCAAAAGATTTTTTTTTAACGTGCTGCAACGCTTGCCGACCGTCTTTAACCCAGGTAATTTGACTTCTCAAGCCAAAACGGGAACAACTTCCCGGTACCAGTGATTTTTTTATGCTTCGACCGGAAACCGATACGGTGTATTTGGTATTAAGCAGTCGCAGGGCTTTAATTTTGTCAACTTCGGAAAAAAAATAATAGAATCGGGACAGCATTAACTGGTTGTAGCCATTTATCGTATCGATTTGGTACACATTTCCCAGATTTTCCGGAAGAATCATCCGGTTTTCCTCTCCGGATGCCGGCCGGTTTCTAAAATATAGGCGAAATGGTTCCAGATTTGATTGGGATTTCAATCTGGTGAAAATACCTCTGGGGGGATAGGTCTGGATTTCACTCATTGGACCCAGGGAAAATCGATGGGCAAAAAAGAAAAGTTCAAAAAAGACAAAAAATATGATGGCTGAGTTAACTGCTAATTTCGCCTTTAGCTTATACAGCAGGATGATCAGGAACCAGGAAAGTAAAATTGATACCAGAGCCTGAACCAGCGATTGTAACGATGCCGATTTGTGATTGCCGGGAACTTTGATGAAAATAGCAGCCGATATCAGCGCCAGGATCATAATAACCGACAACAGCACACCGGGAAGAATTCCATTTTTAGGAATGCCGGAGTCTGGTCTTTTTTTCGACTCCAGATAATTAAGAGATATGCCGGACGCAAGGATGAATCCGAAAGAAAAGATGAAGGAAAATCGACCGGGTATTCGAAATTGGCTGAAACCTGGCAATTTGAACAGTAGCAAATAGAAGGGCAGATTTTTGCCCATGGCCATGGCCAATCCGAAAATGCCCAGAAGAAAAAAGAAAACGAAATGTTTGTTGCGATAGAGGCCGGCGAAGCCGATCGCCAAAATAATCAGGGGGAGTATTCCGATAAAAATAGCAGTTTCCCAGAACAAGAAAAACGCACTGGTTTTCCAGTATGATATCGGGTCGATTCCGGTTACGCCACCGAAAAATCCCGGAGACAGCAACGTAAGCAAACTGTCCGGGGATAACGATCCGATGACAGATTCGCTCCAGCTCATGCGTGTCCGGACGCTTTGAAGATAAAGTTCTATGGTGGGGAGCAATTGAATCATGGCCAGACCGAATGATAACAGCAGGAATATCAGAAAACCAAAACCGGTGGCCGCACAGCTTTGAAGTCCTTTGCGGCGATTCCACCAGGCAAAGCTGATGGTAAAAAACAATAGAATGATTAGGCAGAATGCCGTATATTGGGAATATCCTCCCAGAATGGAAATTCCAAACAGAAGGGATGCCATACCCAGATGCTTTATACGGTTACCTTCAAAATATTTTTTCAAAAATAAGAATGCCCAGGGAAACCAGGAAATGACATAGATGGCATTGGGATGATGTATATGCAGTGATGAAAAACCGCAGAACATGAGCGCGATAGCCGAATAGGTCGAAACACTCCGGCTGCAATCAAATGATCGAACGAGGTGATAAACGCCATACCCGAAAAGCAGAAGATGTCCGGTTATGAACCAGGTCAATAAAATTCCCTTGGACACGGGAATACTGGCTGTCAAAAATAACAACCAGTGTGGGGGGTAGAATATTGCGGTTTGCAGATCGGCCAGGTATGGCATTCCGGCATAAACATGTGGCGTCCAGAAGAGGAAGTGTCCATGAAGCAGTGAATTCATGGTGCAAATCAGATTGGGATAATGTTGTTTTACCACATCTTCCCACATATGATTCATGCCGGTAAGCAGCGGGAAATAAAAGATCACAAAAAGAAAAATAAGGTAGAAATGGTGGCTTTCAAGAATAGTCGGGATTTTGGAAAAAAAATCATTTCTCCGCCCGGCAATCACTGGATTCCACTCCTGGGTTAATTGTATAATAGTGATTGTCGAAAGATCAAGATTTCCGGTCAGTAAATGATTTCCACGCTGTTTTCACCGATCAGGTTTTCCGGGTCACGCTTCATGGAAAG
>CAZOWT010000287.1:0-2751 GCA_964583345.1 uncultured Clostridia bacterium | reverse complement strand
TCTCCTTCGCTAACGCCGGAAATTGCGCTCAATTTCCGCCTCCGGTCCTCACTCGTGCGGACATTCCACGCTCGCTGCGGGGCACGCTCCGGAGAAATTCCCTCGCGCGACCGGTGTGAATTGTGAATATTAATTGGAAAATGCCAGGTGATGGAGTGAGGGAACGCAGACAAAGGGAATAGGTGATATGGTTGTTTTCTGTGTGAATAAATTTTCCACTTTACTTCTGGTTTTTATTCCTATAAAATGTTCAATTCCAGTCCGGATAAAAAATATTCAGGAGGATTAACAATAACATGAATAAAAAAATGTTTAATTTACTGGTTGTTTTTTTGTTGTTTTCATTTCTGCTGCAAATGGAAATTTGGGGATGCACCAATTTTTTAATTACCAGAGGAGCCTCGGCTGACGGTTGCACCATGATCTCCTATGCGGCCGATTCACATGTGCTCTATGGCGAATTGTATTACACACCGCCCGGACGTCATATCAAAGGTTCTCTGCTTGATGTGGTCGAGTGGGATACCGGTAAATACCTGGGAAAAATCGAACAGGTCGAAGAAACTTTTTCAGTGGTGGGAAATATCAATGAACACCAGGTGGCCATCGGTGAGACCACCTACGGAGGCCGGGAGGAACTGCACAATCCGAAAGGAATCATGGATTACGGCAGTTTGATGTATATCATGCTTCAGAGGGCCAGATCCGCCCGCGAGGGCATTCTGATCATATCTGATCTGGTGGACAAATACGGCTACTGCAGCGAGGGAGAATCGTTTTCCATTTCGGATAAAAATGAGGTCTGGATCATGGAAATAATCGGGAAAGGCCCGGACCGGAAAGGTGCGGCCTGGGTTGCGCGACGGATCCCCGACGGTTATATCTGCGCCCACGCCAATCAATCCAGGATACGGCAGTTCCCGCTGAATGATCCGAAAAATTGCCTTTATGACAAAGAGGTCATTTCTTTTGCCCGGGAAAAGGGTTATTTTAATGGAAAAGATGAAGATTTCAGCTTCGCCGATACCTACGCGCCTCCGGATTACGGCGCCTTGAGGTTTTGTGAAGTCAGGGTCTGGAGCATGTTTCGGCGTGCGGCGCCCTCTTTGAATCTTTCGGCAGATTACATCAAGGGTGTGGAAGGTGCCGAACCATTGCCTTTATGGATCAAGCCGGACAAAAAATTATCGGTCAGGAATGTCATGGAATTGATGAGGGATCACCTTGAAGGTACCGAACTGGATATGACCAAAGGCATCGGTTCCGGGCCCTACAAGCTGCCGTATCGCTGGAGGCCGTTGACCTGGAAAGTGGACGGTGTCGAATATTTTAATGAAAGGGCAACATCTACCCAGCAGACCGGTTTTTCCTTCATTACCCAGTCCAGATCCTGGCTGCCGGACGTCATCGGCGGAATCATTTGGTTCGGAGTGGATGACACCTACAGCACGGTTTATGTTCCCATGTACTGCAGCATGCGGGAAATCCCCAAAGCCTATGCGGTCGGAACCGCCGATTTCAACCATTTCAACTGGGAATCGGCATTCTGGGTGTTCAATTTTGTTTCCAACTATGCCTACCAGAGATATTGCGATATGATTCAGGATATTCAAAAGGTCCAGCAGCAGCTGGAAGGATTCTTCATCTCCAACCAGCCCGAGATAGAAAAAGCGGCCATGGAGTCTTATACGGAAGCGCCCCAGCTTGCCCGGGAATACCTGACCGAATATTCGGTAAAAATGGCCGAAAAGACGGTCCGGAGCTGGAAGAAACTGGGAGAATTTTTAATATTCAAATACCTGGACGGCAATGTTAAAGATGAACTGAACAAAGTAACGCATCCGGGGTACCCGGAAGATTGGTATAAAAGGATCGTTGAAGAAAGCGGTGATTTTTTCATCTATAAGAAACCGAAAACCGATAAAGATTCCCATTGAACCGTACCGCGGATAATTATTAGAAAGAGATTTTGAGCTGGGTGTAGATCCGGTTTTCCACCGACCGCTGGTTAATATCTTTCAAGGTTCCCTTGCGGGTGATGTTTTCATAGGTGAGAACGATATGCACCGGTGTTTTCGGTATCGAATACCCCAGGCCCAATTTTACCTGCAACCTGGAATCAACCAGATCCGAATCATCCGTCACGTTTTCCTGGAACCGATCAAGTTCCTGGATGGAATCATAGCTCTGGTATTTGAATTTTCCCAGGATTTCTAACGCTCTATAGCTTGCCTGGATATCGGATGACAGGGTGAATCCGAGGGCATAATAGTATCCATAGTATGACAGCGTTGTTTTCATTCTCGTGGCGTATAGGTTGTTCTCCTCGGAATAGGTGTTGATGGCCAGCGAATTGATCAGGCCGAAATCGACATATGCAGCGGCAGATGCCCTGAGGCTGAAATCATGGGAATAAAAGGAAATTTCGAAGACCGGCCCGATGAGATTCAGTACCGCCATTTTGTCGCTAAACTCGGTGGGCTGGGGTGCGGTTTCACCTCCCGTGAAATCAAAATGGTATTCGCCCTTATCGTAATATGCCACCGGTTTTTTCTGATAGTAATCAAAGGCGGTTCCGGCTCCGAGAATGAGGTTGTATCCTCTGACCCGGCTATGGCCATCGGGTATCAATTTCTGTTTGAACCGGCCGAATAGAATCGCCCGGGTGAAAAGTGTATATTCTTCGATTGAGTTGGCTCCCACGGTAAAATCAGCGGACAGCTCGGTAAAAATGGTATTTTTATAATAATG
>CAZOWT010000286.1:0-2759 GCA_964583345.1 uncultured Clostridia bacterium | reverse complement strand
AAAAACAAGCATGGTTGCATAGATGCATGGTTGCATGAAAACAACTGGTAATTCGATAGTAACTCACTCACTGCGTTCGTATAATTCGTGGTAATTCAATTGTGATTCGTGATTGGTGACTAGGGACTGGTGATTAGGGACTAGGGACTAGTGATTGGTGATTAGAGAAAAAAGAGATTTGAAAGAACCTCTTTTACTAATTACTACTTACTAATTACTACTTACTGCTTCTTAACTTCTCAACTTCTTGCTTTCATGAGTCGTGAGTCGTGAATAGAAAAAACTCACCAACACACCCATCAACACTCAAACTTAGGTAAAGGCAAAGGCAAAGGTAAATTTACAGGTTCTAAGTAATTCGTGAGGAGTAATTAGTAAAAGAGTTTTTTAAGAATCTCTTTTTCTCTAACAACTAATTACTTTTTACTGATTATTTGGGTTTATGAACATTGAACTTTGAACGTTGAACATTGAACTTTGAACGTTGAACATTGAACCTTGAACTTTAAACTCCTCCTGGTGACGGGGATAAAAACTTCTGTTATAATTGACTTGAGGAGAATCGAATGAAATTCAGAGAATTGTTGTCCCGCTGCCGCAGCTACCGGAGGTTTGCGGAAAGCGAAAAAATAGAAACCCGGGTGCTGAAGGAGATGATCGAAGACGTCCGGCTGACGCCATCGGCCGCCAACCTCCAGCCCTTGAAATTCGCCCTGGTCAACCAACGGGAAACCAATGAAAAGATATTTCCGCTGCTCAAGTGGGCGGCATACCTGAAGGACTGGGAGGGGCCGGAACCCGGAGAAAGGCCTTCCGCCTACATCATCCTGTTGGGAAATCGTAAAATCAGCCCCTACATCGGTTGGGATTACGGCATCGCCCTGCAGACCCTGCTGCTCAGCGCCACTGAAAAGGGATACGGCGGCTGCGCCATCGCATCTTTCAACCAGGGTAAAATCGCCGATATGCTGAATCTCCCCGAAGACCTGGAAATCGGCTGCGTACTGGCCCTGGGAAAGCCGGCCGAAACCGTGACCATCGATCCGGTCAGGGCCGGGGATATCAAGTACTGGCGGGATAAAAAAGGCGTCCACCACGTGCCCAAGAGAAGTGTGGAAGAGCTTATCTTCCAGGTGATAGATTAGGTTCAAAGTTCAATGTTCAACGTTCAAAGTTCAATGTTCATAAACCCAAATAATCAGTAAAAAATAATTAGTGATTAGAGAAAAAAGAGATTTGAAAGAACCTCTTTTACTAATTACTCCTCATGAATTACGATTCACGAATTACGATTTACGACTCACGTTTTCTCAAATTTTGCCGATCTCTGAAATTGGGTTATAATGAAACCTCACGAGGTGAAGATGAAAAGAGCGGAAAAAGCATACAAGAACCTGGACTTTCTGAGCTCCCGGGAGGCCAGAACCCTGCGCATCCTGTCCGAATACCTGGAACCGGAAAAGAGGTTAAGGGAAAGAAATATTAAGCACACGGTGGTATTTTTCGGTTCAGCCCGGATCCACCCCCGGGACGAGCGGGAAAAGATGCAGAAGTACTACCAGGCAGCCGAGGAACTTGCCTTTCAACTGGCCACCTGGTCCCATGAGCTGGCAAAGGATGGAGACAATTTCACCATCTGCACCGGGGGCGGACCGGGCATCATGGAAGCGGCCAACCGGGGAGCGGAAAAGGCCCATTCCTATTCCATCGGCTTGAACATTTCCCTGCCGCATGAACAGTTGCCCAATCCCTATATCACCCCCGAGCTGAATTTCGAATTTCACTATTTTTTTATGCGGAAACTCTGGTTTTTATACCAAGCCAAAGCGGCCATTTTCTTCCCCGGCGGTTACGGAACCCTGGACGAATTATTCGAAACCCTGACCCTGGCCCAGACCGGTAAAATGGACCAGAAACACCTGATTATCCTGTTGTATGACCAGAACTTCTGGAAGGAGATGATCAATTTTGAAAAACTGGTCGACCTGAAATTGATTTCACCAGAGGATGTGAATTTGTTTCAATATTTTGAAACCCCGGCCCAGGGATTTGATTACCTGAAAACCCACCTGAAAACCATTATAAGAAATTTTAAATTCTGATAGCCGGTTGGAAGAACACCCGCAGTGGATATCAAACCGGGTTATTCTCTCCGTTCAAACTTTTTTTTCCGGCAAAGAGAGCAGGGATCGAATTTTGGAAAGCAGCATGTCCTTGTCAATGGGTTTCAGCAGGAATGCATCGGCAATGCCCTGGCTGATTTTGGAGCGGAATTCATAGTCCTTGAACACTCCGGAAATCAGGATAATTGGAACCGTACATAATTTTTCCATGCGGCGGATTTTCTCGCACAGCACCATCCCGTCCATGCCCGGAAGCAGCATATCGGTAATAATGAGATCGATCGATTCATTCTCGGCGATTTCCAGGGCGGTTTTCGCGTCCGGGGCCACCAGCACCTCAAACCCGGCAGCGAACAACTCCCGGTTCCAGTATTCCCTCATGAATATTTCATCATCCACCAAAAGAATTTTTTTTTCCAGCCGGATCTCCATTTGCTTTCTCCCCAATCCAACTTTGGTTCCATTATGATTATAAAAAAAATATTTGTCAAGAGGAACAGGTGAAGTTCAATGTTCAAGGTTCAATGTTCTATGTTCTAGGTTAAATATCTTGTAATTCAGTGGTAATTCAATTGTGATTCGTGATTGGTGATTAGAGAAAAAAGAGATTTGAAAGAACCTCTTTTACCAATTACT
>CAZOWT010000285.1:0-2780 GCA_964583345.1 uncultured Clostridia bacterium | reverse complement strand
GTGATAAGGAGAACCCATGGAAGAAAAGATTAAAGCAAAAATAATGGATGAAAAAAAAATGAAGCGCACTTTTTCAAGAATGGCAATGGAAATACTGGAGAGGAACCGGGAAATTTCCAATCTGGTCCTTATCGGAATACAGAAAAAAGGAGTTTTTGTGGCCCGGCGGATTCAGCAATTCATCAAACAGACCGAAGGCATTGACCTGCCGCTGGGCATACTGGATATTACCCTTTTCCGGGACGACTTGCATAAAAAAGCCCGTCACCCCATGGTGCAAAAAACCGAGATTAATTTCACGATCGAGGACAAGGATATCGTACTGATCGATGATGTCATTTTTTCGGGAAGGACCATCAGGGCGGCCATGGATTCAATTTTCGAGCTCGGAAGACCGGCCAGTATCCAGCTGGCTGTTTTCATCGATCGGGGCCACCGTGAACTTCCCATCTGTCCCGATTTCAAAGGCAAATACCTGCCCACGTCAAGGCGGGAGAGGGTAAATGTGAAATTGGAGGAGATTGAAAAGGAGGACCAGGTGCTCATCATGGAGCCGGTGAGGTTTTAAATGAAGGACCGTACCTTTAAACAGAATCACCTTCTGGGCATCGATCATCTCAGTGTGGATGACATCGAACTGATTCTGGAAACGGCCGAGTCTTTCGTGGAAATCTCCACCCGGGATATCAAAAAGGTTCCAGCCCTGAAAGGCAAAACGGTCGTTAACCTGTTTTTCGAGGATTCGACCCGCACCCGGAGTTCTTTTGAGATTGCAGCCAAGCGGTTGAGTGCAGATCTGATCAATTTCAATGCTTCGGTATCCAGCCTGACCAAGGGTGAGTCTTTGAAGGATACGGTGTTAACCCTGGAGGCCATGAATCCCCATATCATCGTCCTCAGGCATTCAGCTTCGGGATCACCCAAATACCTGACCACCTTTGCCAGGTCATCGATTGTCAATGCCGGTGACGGATTTCATGAACACCCCACCCAGGCCCTGCTGGATGCGCTGACCATGAAACAAAAATTCGGTACCCTCCGGGGACTGAAAATTGCCATTATCGGTGATATCCTACATTCGCGGGTGGCCCGCTCCAATATTCTCCTGCATCAGAAGCTGGGCAATGAGATCACCCTGACCGGTCCGCCGTCCCTGGTTCCGGTCGAATTCGAAGAAATGGGAACAAAAATATTTTATGATATCCGCCAGGGAATCAGGGGTTCGGATGTGGTGATGATGTTGAGGGTTCAGCAGGAACGCGGAGCCCGTAATTATTTTCCATCGATCCGGGAATACCGAAAATTTTTTGAAATCAATGAGGAAATTTTTTCCTTTGCCAAGAAGTCAGCTATATTGATGCATCCCGGTCCCATGAACCGGGATGTGGAGATCGAAACTTCCCTGGCCGATTCGACAAAATCAGTGATTCTTCTGCAGGTTACCAATGGCATAGCGGTAAGAATGGCGGTTTTATATTTATTAAAAGGAGAGATTGATGAAGCTGCTGATTAAAAACGGACTGGTGGTCGACCCCTTTTCGAAAATAAACGAGAAGATGGATATCTGCATCGAAAATGGAAAGATAAAATCGATATCCAAAAAGGTCAAAAAAGACAATCAGATGGATATAATTGATGCCAAAGGCCTGATTGTTTCTCCCGGATTTATTGACATGCATGTCCATTTAAGGGAACCGGGATATGAAAACAAGGAGACCATCGAAAGCGGATCACTGGCAGCGGTTCATGGCGGATTCACCTCAATCGCCTGCATGCCCAATACCTCTCCGGTAAATGACAACCGTTCGGTAACCGAATATATCATCACCCGTTCCCGGAAAGTGGGCCTGGTCAACATATTCCCGGTGGCGGCGATATCCAGAAATCTTGAAGGGGAGAGAATTACCGAAATGGCGGATCTGGTGGAAGGCGGGGCAGTGGGCTTCAGTGATGATGGCCACTGTGTGATGAGTGCCGACCTGATCCGTAAAGCCCTGGAATATTCGAAAATGTGCAACATGGCTATCATCGAACATCCGGAAGACCACTCGATTTCCGGCGATGGCCAGGTGAATGAGGGGTTTATTTCTTATAAATACGGCCTGAGAGGAATTCTGAATGCCAGCGAAGAGGTAATCGTGGCCAGGGATATTATCCTGCAGGAACGGATTAAATCCAGGCTTCACCTGACCCATATATCCACCGCCGGTTCCGTGGACCTGATTCGCAACGCCAAGAAAAAAAATATTCAGGTAACGGCTGACGCCACGCCGCATCACCTGCTGCTCAACGAGGAATTGATTACCAGTTTTAATACGGTATATAAAGTCAAGCCTCCGCTGCGAACCGAGTCCGACCGGAAAGAATTGGTGAGGGGATTGCAGGACGGCACTATTGACTGTATAGCCTCTGACCATGCGCCGCACTCCCGGGATGAAAAGGACAAGGAATTTGATTTTGCTCCTTTCGGGGTAGTGGGAATGGAGAGTTCGTTTTCGGTTATCTATGACCGCCTGGGAAAAACCGGAATCATCGATCTGATGCGGTTGGTCGAACTGTTTTCCCTGAATCCAGCAAAAATACTGCAGCTGAAAGACCGGGGCAGATTAAAACCGGGATTTCCGGCTGACATTACCATTTTAAACCTGGAGCAGCCTTTTACCATCAACCCGGATAAATTCCAGTCCAAGGCGAACAATTGTCCATTCAGGGGCTGGAAAGGGCAGGGAGTGGTGGAATACACCATCGTGAGCGGTAAGATCGTTTACAAACGAAAATAA
>CAZOWT010000284.1:0-2804 GCA_964583345.1 uncultured Clostridia bacterium | reverse complement strand
CCTTCTTTGGGTAAATCCATGGGATTGGCTGAAATATACAGATAAGCAATATCAGGCTCGACAATCTCGGATACGGTTAAAACGATTTGCTCAGGAGAAATGGCTGCCTGACCGCTGTGGGCGGTAATATTGACATCCCCGATAAATTCTGAATCAGATGCATAAGTTGCTTGTGCCCTCCCATTGCTTAAAGTAACTTCACACTCAATTTGACCGGAACTGGCAAATAAGTTCACTATGGTTCCATCAGGCAGAGGATATCCACTCTCCTTCTCGCCCATCACCTGAATGGTCGAAGACGCTCCGGATTCAATATGAGCCGGAATAGCGGTAAGATATATCGTGGCATTTTCATCCGGGATATAGGAAAAATTATTACAAAAATGGCACAAAATTGAAGCAATTAGAATACAAATAATTTTAAACATTTGCATTTTTTTCCTTATAAACAAAAAGATTTTATTACTTAAACCAAAAAACTTGCGCCGCCAAATGAAAAGATATACTGCCGTCGTTTAGAGAACCGGCGAAAAACAAAAAGTTGTCCATGGTGATAAAAATTTTAAATTTCACTAAAAGCAATTTTGTTTCCATGACTCAGGATTCCTTGAAATGGCTTTCAGATAAGGCTTCTTGGATTTTAAAGAAAATTTGACAAAACCGTTTGGTGTTTCAAAGCTGGACGGTTAATTTTCCGAAAACTCTATATTCTCCTTATAAAAACGTTTTAGAGTTTTTGAAAACCGGCCGGTTTTGAAACAAAATTAAGAAGTATAAATATTAGGTGTGCATATAGTTGTATTTTCTGTACATTTTTTATGTATCGATTTAAGACATTAAGATAAATACCTAAGGTTTAAATCGTAAGTCGTAAATCGTAAGTCGTGAATCGTAAGTCGTGAATCGGAAGTCGTACATAGAAAAAATCCGGCGAATCTCTTCACCTTTAACTTCCAGGAATACCGCCGAATCTATATTTTTAATATTGACTTTCCATCATCCCCACATTATAGTTCAGGATAAAATATTATGGAGGAAAAAATGAAGAAAAAATATGGTCTATTTATTATTTTACCATTTTTATTTTTATTAACAGGCTGCGCCAACATGTTTCTCGGGGGATCGAAAATGTGGCGCCAGGGCGTACCGGAAGGAGCTATGGCAAAATACACCGTGCCGGTCTGCAATACAAATGATGGCAAGCAAATCGATGGGCCGAAAAATGCCCTTTATGTCCTTACCTTACACGAAGGGCAACTGGTGCTTCTAGAACTCGACCAGAAGGGGGAGGGAGTGATCATTTCCAACCACTGGGTTGATGAAAAAGGCAATGACAATTTTGTAACCTCGGTGGCTGGCAGTCACGGCTGGCATTACATTATTCCCCGGGACAGAACTTTGTCAGGAACACGGGTGGTTTACCCGGCAGGTTCATACCAGATAATAAACCGTGCGGATGGTTCCACCGATATCATCGGAACTCCCTTTGCCCGATGCCCGATGATTCCCAAAACCGAATAAAAGGGAAAGCAGTAAACTCAAAATCTTTTTTCCAGCCTAGATTTTTTATACTGCCAGCATATGTCAATCCATGTCCCCAAAGGCAAGGAGTGGATTAAGATAAAGGTTAAGGTAAAGGTAAAGAAAATATTTTTTTAAAACTTTACCTCTACCTTAACCTCAGTTCAAGGACAAAAAATGTGAGATTGTTACCTGCCACTACTCCCTAACCCCCAAATCCTACTTTACCTTTGCCTTTCTTTTAAAAATGATCACCTTCTTTATCTTATGAATGTCTCATATCAAGATCTGATCACGATGATTCTGACCCCAATGATTAATAAGATGTCACTGAAAACCATATATTGGGAAAACCCGACTCATCAATAACCTTTATCCATCCGCTGGTTCGGCTGATTTCCTTAAAAACACATCCTTCTCCGCTTTCATCATGCTCCGGATCCGGCATATAATATATCGCATCGACCAGTGCCCAGTTGCCCTGATAATTTTTAATTTCTATTTTTTTATATCCCCGATTCGGATTTTCACTGCTGGAAAAAATGTTGGGAGGAATACACTTGATGATTGAACTATCACTGGACGCCCGGCTGCGCAAATTTAAACATGATCCGGCGAGATTGACTCCGATATCTGAACTCATGATCATGTCTTTTAATTCTTCAGGAAGGTCTTCCTTTTTACCCAGTAAAACGGAATGATAGGAGAAATATTTTCTTCCGGATTTATCAATATCCGCTTTATCAATCCATAGCCCGCCCTTCAATCCATTTTGAAGCACATTGAAGTAGCGGTTCTGCTTATTTTTGAAAACTTTAAGTATCGGTAAAAAATAATTTCCCACCCACACCCTGTCATTTCCGGTATTTTCAATGGCATACTTTTTATCAATAAATTCGCAATGAAAATCATCTTTGTCAAGAAAACGCCTGATGGTTCCGATCTTTTTGCCTCCGGGTTCTGTATACACCGGTATTTCAGTATTTACCGGAAGCCAGCAGATGCCGATTCCCCAATCTCCGGATTCTTCCGGATACATGATGGCGCAGTTATTTTCGGATTCCACAACTCCCCAGAAACAGCCCATGACGATCAGAACTAAAATAATTTTTTTCAACAGAATATCTCCTTTATTTGATTTCTATAACAGATTAATAACAAATAACGGAATCATAGCGAAGTGCCTCAAATAATCCATACAGCAGATATACACCTCGGAATGAAATTTTCCGGATTGGGGCGTACCGGGAAATTACTGAGAACTTATTTAAAAAATGCGTTCA
>CAZOWT010000283.1:0-2820 GCA_964583345.1 uncultured Clostridia bacterium | reverse complement strand
CGGTTTTATGATTATCTTTCTTCAAATCGGTTTTGCTCATCTTGCCCCCATTTTACGAATCCGACATCATAACAATTCGGAAACAAAAATGCAAACAAAAACAATTAGTAAAAGCAGGTAGTATCCCTGAATTATTTACAGGCGTTAAAATAGTGGTGTAATGATTTTATTTCTGTAAATGTTTGCCCGATTCGATGTAGGGTTTGAAACGTTCAACTAAAAAATGGTGCCAGACTTTTTTGACGATTTCCGCCTGCCCTGTTTTTATTTCTCCGGAGGCGTTGACCGTTAGAATGAGCCTGGTGGTTCTGGCATCAACCGCTTCGAGTTTATAGGTGCAAACCAGTTGAACCGCCTGCCCGGACAGGCCCAGAGGCCCGACAAATCGCAGCAATTTCCCTCTGTGGGCATAAATCACCCGGGCGTGCAGAGCCCCGTCGCCATTTTCATTGAAAATTTCGTAGAAACCGCCACCGGGTTTGGCTTCGATATACAATCGGTAAGGTTTTTCCGAAAACGAATGATCCCACCAGGGGCTGATATCTCCGGTTAACGCATCATAGATTATTTCCGGTGTCCCCGGAAGTTTTAATTCCAGTTGAAAGTGAAACGTTCCAGGTTCCTCTTCAACGGCTAGATTTTCTTCGGCATGGATCTGATATCCAAATATGAGAGCGGCTATCATCATGATTCCCGGAAGGAACAACAGATTTTTTTTCATCTTGTTCTCCTTTGGTTTCGTGTTCATACGTTATAACCGTATTGGTGACGGAATGTCAATTTTTTCAGAATATGACCAAAGTCATATTGAAAGTCCGGTGATTTGAATATATAAATTTCTGTTATTTTTTTTTTTAGTGCAGGAGCGAAAATAATGCGGGTGAATTATTTTAGCAAGCTAATCATAATTTTGATGCTGTTTTTCCTGTTTTTTATGGTTGAACTTGTTTATTCATCCCGGAAAACATCCGGGTATGAAGAGGGGGAATCCATGCTTGACGTCATTATGTCCCTGGAAGAGGGCGCCATGAAGCGCTGGCAAACTGGAGATCCCTGGGGTTGGAGCGACATCAGCGCCCCAGAGGTGACATATATCGATCCCGGCCTGGTAAAGCCGGTTGTCGGATTGGAGGATTACAAGAAATATTTGAAACAATTCGAGGGGAAAATAAACTATCAGGGCTCGGAATTCATCAACCCGAAAGTGGTAGCCCATGATAACCTGGCGGTGCTGACCTATAATTATAAAGGTATTACCCAGGCAAAGGACGGCTCAATTATCCGGCAGTCACACTGGAATACCACGGAGGTCTATTGTTTGGACCATGATGAGTGGAAAATCATTCACACCCACTGGTCCTTTGTCGGACAAAAGCGACCCGACAAAACCGAGATTCCGCTGCCGGTAACCCTGGAGCCGAAAAAACCGGAGGGGACTGCCGGGGAGATACTGGCGCTGGAAATGGGTGCCATGGACAGGTGGCGCAACGGAGATCCCTGGGGGTTTACGGATGTCTGCGCTTCAGAAGTGACTTATTTCGATACCGGCACTCCAGCCAGGTTGGACGGATTGGAGGCGTTGAAATCCGAGTATTCCAACCGGGTGGGTAAAATCCGTTACCAGGTGATGGAATTCATCGAACCCAAGGTTCAACTGCACGGAAACGCAGCGGTTCTCTCATACCGTTTTTTTTCAACCCATCTGAATCCTGATGGCTCGGTTGCATCCAGGACACCATGGAACTGCACCGAGGTCTATTTCAAAATCGATGGGCAGTGGAAAATTATCCATACCCACTGGTCCTATATCAACGGACAGCCGAAGGGGCGATAAAAGTTGTAAAAAAGGGTTGCGGTCCCTATTTATTATTTTTTCAATTTTTCATCTAAAAATTTACATGCCGAAATTTGCAATTCAAAACGGTTGATTATAAAATAGGGGAGATTGGCTTATATCAGGAGGTCAACATGAAAAAAAATATGGGAACCATTGACCGGACCATTCGAATTCTGCTGGCCATTGTGGTGCTGGTTTTATACCTGTTAAAACTCATTTCCGGAACCGCAGCCATTATCCTGGGGATTTTTGCCGTGGTCTTTTTGCTCACCAGTCTGGTGGGATTCTGTCCGCTTTATGTGCCTTTAAAAATTTCCACCCGGAAGAAAAAATAATAATTTTCGATTCAAGCTTGACCGTCGTCCGGTTTAACGGCGGAAATGGCCATTTCTACCATTTGATTCCGGGACATTTATTTATTTTTGCAAAGAATGAAATTCTACAGTAGTATTGCTCTATATTATGACGATATTTTCCCTTATAATCCGGTTCAAAAAGATTTTATAACCTCATCGATTAAACCGCCATGTCGGGGAAAAACTCTGCTGGATATTGGTTGCGGAACCGGGAATCTTTCCCTGGAATTATCCAAAGATTTCAAATCCGTGATGGGCATTGACCTGGACCGGAGCATGATCGGAATGGCAAAATCAAAACTGAAAGGTCATGGAAACAATATTGAATTCATGAATTTAAATATGCTCACCATCGGAAAATATTTTCCGACCTCGGCATTTTATGTTATTATTTGTTTCGGCAATACCCTGGTCCACCTGGCCAGTAAGGAAGAAATCGAATTTTTCCTGGGTCAGGCCAGATCGCTTTTAAAACCGGGCGGGAAACTGATGTTGCAGATCGTTCATTACGACCGTATTCTGAAACAGCATATCCGGACCCTTCCCCTGATTGAAAACGGCCGGGTTAGGTTCGAAAGGTATTACCGGCATGATTCGCAATCCGGAAAAATAATTTTTAAGACCGAG
>CAZOWT010000282.1:0-2822 GCA_964583345.1 uncultured Clostridia bacterium | reverse complement strand
AATCAAGACGTTCCTTCCGCCCAGCCTTCTGACCACGATATTTTCAATTTCTTCCGGGGTGTTGATTTCACCTTCAATTTTCAGGGTATAACGGAATTTGTCTTTTTTTACGGTTCCACCGCTCTGGAAGATGTTGTTGCTTTCAATGGCATTGATGACTTCATTCAGGGTGATGCCGATGTTTTTTATTTTTTCCGGATCGATTTCAACCGATATCTCCTCTTCATCGCCGCCCCTGATTTCCACCCGGGAAATTCCCTGGAGCTGTTCCAGCCGGGGTTTTATGATAAATTCCGCCGAATCCTTAATGTTTTTCAAATTTCGGGTCCGGCTTTTCATGATGGCAATGATAATCGGAGAGGCAGACGGATCCCATTCCAGGATAATCGGGGCCGGACAATCGTCAGGCAGGTCTTTGCGGGCCTCTTCGGTTTTTTCCTTGGTGTGCAGCAGGGCAAAATCCATATCGGTTCCCCAGTGAAATTCCAGGGTTATAATCGATATGCCTTCCTTTGAGATGGAGTTAATTTTCTTGACTCCAGTGATGGAGTTCACCGGGCCCTCGAGTTTGGTGGTGATGAATTTTTCGACCTCTTCGGGTCCGGATCCCGGATATTCCGTCAGGATCGAAATCTTGGGGTAACTCAGGTTAGGGAGCAGGTTTATCGACAATTTTGAGAGTGAGATGAAGCCAAGCAGGATGACACCGATGAAAAACATGATGGTGCCGACCGGCCTTTTTACCGAGATATCGATCAAGCTCATTGTATTATTCTAACCGAGGACTGGTGAGAAAGGGTGAGTTGCCCGTCAACCACAATAGTATCCCCTTCCTGAATCCCGCTTTTGATTTCAACATCCTCGTCATTCTGGGCTCCCAGTTCGACATATCGCCAGTCTGCGGTCCCTGAGGATCCGGATATATTGATCAGCGCAAATACCAGCGGCCGGTCTCCTTCGCCCCTCACGATGACAGCCTTGCGCGGGACCTTCAGTACGTTCTTGAATACCTGGTACTCGACATCAAGTTCCGCATGCATGCCGGGATAGATCAGGTTTTCCGGATTGTCCACCTTGACATAAATGGTGATGGTTTTTTTATCCGGATCCACTTCCGGGCTTATGGATTGAATTTTTCCGTAAAAAAAACGATCCGGGTAGGCATCGAATTTAATCCTGATCTGAATGCCGGTTTTGAGGTTGGTGATTTCGGATTCCAGGGCGAATCCCTTCAAATACAATGAGTCTAGATTTATTATCTTCAATATTTCCTGGCCGATACTGACGATTTCTCCCTGGCTTACCATGATATCGGCTATAATCCCGGGAAAGGGGCTTGTGATAGAAGTTCTTTTCAAATTAAGCTCGGCTATTTTCAAAGCCACGATGGAATCGGTCAATTTTTCCGTGGCTTTGAGCACTTCCTCCCTTCTGGAACCGGAAATCACCATGGCTTCTTCATATTGTTCCCGGAATTGATCCAGCTGGGCTTCCTTGATCAGGCCTTTATCAAAATCGGCCAGCGCTTTTTTGTATTTTGATTCCAGGTCATCCAGTTCAATTTTTTGCTTTTCGGTTAATTCCAGGTTAGAAGGATTTTCGGTACTTTCCTTAACCAGGAATTTCGAGAGGGTTTCCAGTTTGGTGGCTTTCCGGCTTTCAACTTCCAGTTTTTTTTCCGAATCATCGATTTTTACCAGCAGCTGCCCTTTTTTTACCTGTCCCCCGATGCGGCATTGCAGGCTGATGATTTTTCCCGAGACCTCTGATCTGATATTGGTTTTATCCCAGACATCGGCTGTGGCTGATATTCGTAATCTTAACGGCAAATCACCTCTTTTGGCTTCGATGACCTTGACGGGTAGAGAGGCTTCCCGGGTATCCTGGTCGGCTGCCTGTTCTTCGGCCTTGATGATATCCGAACCCTCTTTCTTTTCCGGTTGAAAGAAAATTTTATAGGCGGCAAACAGGAGGCCGGCAAAAATAATGATCAGGGCGGCGATTTTGATGACCTTATTCATTTGAACTCCTTATATTCCCGATTTGAATATATCCCTTGAAATATTTTAAAAATGGTTATACGTTATTCCGGTCCATAATGTTTTTCCCAATCGATTCGGATTAAGCGGCCAAAAAAAACAATGAAATGACAGGCAACCTCTTCTGGACTGGATACCGGATCCCGGTGGGGAGTGAAGCAAACCTTAGATATTATATTTTCTTGCTTATTTCCCGGACCCGGTCGTCAAATTCTCTTTCGATTTTCTTTTTTTCTTCCAACAGTTTCTGTCCTTCGGCATCGGATTCGGCACTTCCCCCGGATTTGAGCAGGGCGATCCGCTTTTCCAGGGTTTCCGTTTTTTTCACTTCGTAATCCGGCGGGTCCAGGTCGTTGTATTCATAGGTCTGGCGAAGATGGCGCTGGTGTTTGCGGAGTTCTCTTTCCAGCCTGGAAATCTCGGCCTGGTTTTTGGCTTTGGATGCCTGGTTTTTCTGCTGTTCGGCATTGTATTTGTTTATTTTGGCGTTGAAGTTGTATTTTTCAAAAAGTTGAAATTTTCCCAGTTTCAGGGCTGCGTTGTAATTGGAGCTGTTCCCTTCCCTTTTAAACAAAAGGGCAGCTTGAATATAATAGTCCACCGCCTTATCATAATCGGCCCGATTTTGTTTGGCTTTCTTGGTATATATCTCTGCCAGATTTGAAGCGATTTTACCCTTTTTGCTACTGGCGTAAATGGAATTGAATTCTTTCAAAGCTTCATTGAGCCGGTTGGCTTTCAGGAGTGCGGTGGCATAGGTTTCATAGATTTCCGGTTTGTTTT
>CAZOWT010000281.1:0-2842 GCA_964583345.1 uncultured Clostridia bacterium | reverse complement strand
TTGCCGGGCTTCAGGCCAGCGTACTGGCATCCACCTACTGCAACTCCTGGATTTTTACCGACTTTGATGCCCGCGAACCATTCAAAAGCATGGCCAAAGCCTACACCGAGCTGTTCATCGTCCGGTCGGATGAATTAAAGGAAAAATACATAAAAGAAATGATTGAGTTTTTCAAAATCGACGGCATCATATACCATGATGCCAAAACCTGCCCCAACAATTCCAATAACCGCTACGGCATGCCGCAACGATTGGAAAACCTGACCGGAGTGCCCAGCCTGGTGATAAACGGCGATTTGAATGATATGAGACTGGTTTCGGATGAGCAAACCAACACCAATGTCGAGGCGTTTATCGAACAGCTGGAAGAGAGAAAATAACAACCAAGGTTGAGGTTTAGATTAAGTTAAAAAATCTAAAACTATTTTTATTTTGAATATCTCTCCCTGAGGATGCGGTGAAGAATTTTACCCGAGGCGGTACGCGGCATATCCTCTGCCCGGATAAACTCGACCGTTTTCGGCCTTTTGTATCCGGCAAGTTTATCCCGGCAGGTGGCGATAATTTCTTCTTCTGTGCAGTGCCTGCCGCTTTTCAGAATCACGATGGCTTTGACCGCCTCACCCCATTTGAGGTCGGGTACACCGATAACCGCCACATCAAACACAGCCGGATGCTGGCAGATTATCTGTTCGACCTCCGAAGGGAAAACATGTTCGCCGCCGCTTATAATCATATTGTTTTTCCGGTCAACCAGAAAAAAGTAGCCGTCCCGATCCTGGTAGGCCATGTCACCGGCGGAAAAATATTCCCCGGAAAATGAATCTGCCGTACGGCCCGGATCCTTGAAATACCCGTCAAATATCATGGGGCCCCGGCTGTACAGTTCGCCGATCTCGCCTCTCTTGACCGGTTTTTTATTTTCATCCAGAAGCCTGACGAAATCGGTCCCCAGGTTTTCCCTGCCGATTGATCCGGGTTTTGTGAGCTGCTCGTGGGGGAAGCTGGTGGTCACGATACCGGCCTCGGTGGAACCGTACGCTTCGTAAAGTTCCACACCCTTAAAAAACGCCATGATCTCTTTTTTCTGTTCAACCCGGGCCGGGGCCGATGAACACAGGAGTTTTTTGATCGAGGATACGTCATAAGATTGCCTCTTGCCGCGGCCGGCTTCCAGCAAAAGCGAATAGTGGGTGGGAATAAGGGAAATAAAATTGATTTTTGCCTTATCGATAACCGACAGGACTTCTCTGGCATCAAACTTCTGGGCAGGATGGATATAGGCAGAGCCTCCGATATAGGTGAAGGTAAAGGTAAAAAAGGTGCTGTTCACATGGCAAAGCGGCATGATGTTCAACACCCGATCCCCGGGACGAAAGTCGAAATCGATGGCATTGATCAGGTAGAACGCGATGTATGACTCATGTGACCGGATTACACCCTTGGGACGTCCGGTAGTGCCTGATGTGTAAAGCAAAATCCAGGTATCCCCGGATTTCATCGGAACATCGGGCTCGGTCGTATTTCCGCTTTCCAGCAGGGTTTCATAGGCCACATACCCTTCTTCCGGTTTTCCCACCCCGATATAGCGTTTGCGGTCTATTTTCAGGTTGCGGCGGATGCTTTCGATGACCGGGTAAAATTCATCATGGACAACAAAAGCTTTGGCATCGGCATGACGGACGATATATTCGATTTCGGGCCCTACCAGCCTGAAATTGATGGGGTTGACCACCAATCCGCACTTGGCGGCTGCCAGGTATATTTCAACAAATTCAATGCAGTTCTCCAGTAAAACCGATACCTTGTTCCCCTTTCTCAGGCCCAGTGAACGTAACCCATTAGCAAGCTGGCAGACCCTGCGGTTGGTTTCGGGAAAAGAAAAGGAACGGCTGGCATCCATCAGGCAAACGGAATCCGGATACTTATGGGCATTCATTTTCAGCATTTCACCCAGATTCAACCAGTTGGCCATATTATGCCTCCCCGCTCTTGGAATTTATTTTGATTCTCACGTCCACCACCCGGGGCTGTTGTCCGGGCGGATAAGCGATCACCGGATTCAGGTCCAATTCCGAAATTTCCGGATGATCGGCCAGCAGCCTGGACACCCGGAGAATAATATCCATAATGCCCTGGCGGTCCACTCCGGGTTGCCCCCTGAACCCATCCAGCAGTTGCGACCCTTTTATACCCGATACCATTTCCCGGGCATCGTTCATGTCGAGCGGATTCAGCCTGAACACCACATCCTTAAAGACTTCCACATGAATACCGCCCAGTCCGAACATCACCATGGACCCGAGTCCCGGAACCCTGGAACCTCCCACGATCACTTCCACCCCCTGTTCCAGCTGGGATTGAAGCAGGAAACCGATATCCTGGAAACCGGACAGTCTGTTTTTCATATCCTTAAATGCCTGTTCCAGGCTCTTTTCATCGGCAATATTCATGATGACGGCACCGGCATCGGTTTTGTGAATCAGGGCCGGGGCCTCACCTTTCAGAACCACGGGAAAACCCAGTGCAAAAGCCGCCGTTTTCAGTTCATTCCAATCACGGCAACGTCTCTCCTCCACCAGTGGAATGCCATAGGCGGATAAAATCAGTCCGGCATCCGGCGCAAACAGGAAACCGTCGTCTCCCGGCCGGGAATCACGAATCAACCGGGCAACCTTATCGGCATCCACGCCGAAATCGGGAACCGGTTCGCATCTGCGGTCCCTGAGTTTGCGGTACCGGTCCATATGAAATAGCACCCGTGCGGCGCTTTCCGGGAAGTAATACACCGGCACACCGGCTTCCCGAACCAGGTCTACGGTCTGACGCCATTCGGCCTTTT
>CAZOWT010000280.1:0-2864 GCA_964583345.1 uncultured Clostridia bacterium | reverse complement strand
ATTCCTGGTTCAAGGGACCGGCTGGTTCAGTTGTTTATTTATTTTTTGGATTTTCGCTTTTTTTTCAATTTGGAAACGCCACTTGGTTTTGCCTTGAACGTGATAACCTGAACTACAAAATGATTGCTTTGCTTAATTTCATCGAAGCTTTATTAAGATTAGCTTTAATTGTTTTTTTCTTTTTTATTTTGAAAGAAATCAACCTGTTATTTCTGGCATTTGCC
Organism: uncultured Clostridia bacterium; assembly: GCA_964583345.1. Lineage (GTDB taxonomy): Bacteria > Acidobacteriota > Aminicenantia > UBA2199 > UBA2199 > CAZOWT01. The sequence continues at coordinate 2,640 of CAZOWT010000280.1, read as the reverse complement.
TTTCTTCTAAGCAGATGGGGTTCTTTTTTCATGAAGGTGATTAGAATTGGCCAATTGCTAAAAAAATATAAGCAAACTTCAATAATAAATTTGTTGACGATCAAATCCGATTCCCAGATTAAAGATCATTTTATTATCAGGCAATACTGGCAATTCATGAAGATTACTTATTTTTCGACTTTTTTTTCTTCAGTGATAAAAAAATTAGATATTCTGGCAGCGGGGTATTTTTTCTCATCTGCTAGCGTGGGATTTTTTAAACTGGCGAAAAATCTTTCATCCATCATACAGGATCTGTCAACGAATGTTGCTAGACCAATATATCAGGATTTCAATGAACTGGTTGCGGGGGGAAAAGTCAAACGAATTTTTTCATTTCTGAAGAAAAATCTAATATATTATTTGGCTATCATTTTTTTGGTCTTGGCTTTGATGTCGTTTTTTATCAAACCCATTATTATTTTTGTTTATGGATCTGAATATGTCATCGCTTCCAGCATTTTTCGAATATTTTTAATACTGGTTTTTTTAAATATTGGTTTTTTCTGGGTGGATCCATTGTTACTTGCTTTAGAAGGATGGAATCAGAAACTGGGGATTTTAATGGTTTCTTTTCCGACTTACTTGGTTCTTATCGTTATCTTTTCAAAACTATTCGATTTTTGGGGGATTGCCTGGGCCAATGTTTTTACCAGTTTACTGATATATTCCTTATATTTGATTTTTATAAAAAAGAAGTTAAAATAAAAAAATGTCGTTTTCGGGAATTCATGAAAACCGTTAATTGCAATCTATGTAATTCAAATCATTATGAATTTTTGTTTTATGGAAAAGACAGGCAGTATAAAATTGATAACAAAAAATTCAATATAGTAAAATGTTCCAACTGTGGGTTGGTATTCATCAATCCACAACCCAGTGTTCAAGAATTAATTATGTATTATTCGGAAAATTATCAACCTTATCAGAACGGTTCTCCCCAAGGAATTTTAAAATATAATGCCTTTTTTAAAAAAATCCGGAACATCAAAAGAAGATTTCATTTTAATCATTTAAAAAAAAGGGAAAGCGATTATGATACCAAGGCAATTAATTTTTTGGATTTTGGATGCGGCGGCGGAAACTATTTGCAGAGGGTTAAAGAAAAACATCCGAGATGGAATTTGTATGGATTGGATAACAATGAATATGCCTGTAAAAAAGCCCAGGAAAAAGGATTCAAAATATTTTGTGATAAGGAGCAGAAGGCTGCTTTGACTGATCATTTTTTTGATGTCATATATATGGGTCATGTCATTGAACATTTGAATGATCCTCAATCCACGTTAAGACGGTTACATAAATCTCTGAAAACTGATGGTAGACTCATCATCAAAACCCCTAATTTTGATAGTTTTTCAGCAAAAATTTTTAAAAGTTATTGGTTCGCTTTGGAAATCCCCCGCCATTTGTATTTTTTTACGATTGATACGTTGAAACAGATGTTAGATATGACCGGTTTTGAGGTCATGAATATTGTTTATGATAAGGGGCCGAAAGTCTTCATTAAGAGTATTTTTCATATTTTAAATAAAAAAGATTATCGAATAAATCCATTGGTGTGGAGCATTTTTATCCCTTTTAGCAGACTCTCATCATTACTTGGGAAAAGCAGCAATATAATGGTTTATGCCCGCAAAAAATGAAAAATAAATTGCCAAATATTTTCCATATAGGAATGCAAAAATCAGGGAGTACCTTTTTTCATCATTTGTTAGCACAGCATCCAGAAATTTGTCTGGGTAGAATGTCTGAAATTCATTTTTATACCATTAATTTTGAAAAAGGGTTTGGTTGGTATACATCTCAGTTTGAGCATTGCAATAATAAAATTTTATTTGATATTTCACCAAAATATTTTATGACGGGCGAGGAGGCGGCTCCGAGGCTGAAACAATATGTATCGAACCCGAAATTTTCGATTATCTTGAGAAATCCGGTTGATTATGTTTTTTCGCACTATCGGATGCATTATAATCAAGGTTTCTTCTTAAAATATCATTGCCAAAAATTCAAGAGGAATCCCTCCTTTGATGAATTATTAGAAAGATTTCCGGAATACCTTGAAAGAGGCAAATATTATCAGTTGTTCAGCAAGTGGTTGCTTTATTTTGATTTATCAAAATTTAAAATTCTTATTTTTGAAGAATTTATCAAAAATACCAAATTGTTTATGAATGAAATATTTGACTTTTTTCAGATTAATAGAATTGAATTGAAGGATGTCAGGGAAACTTCAAAAAATAAAGCGTTGAGAAACCCTTCATTTTATAAAATCAAAAGATTTCTTATCAAAAGGGAGAAAATAAAAAACAAATTAAAAAATTCTCAAATTCTTAATAAAATTTATGATTCTTTCCTTACGAAATCTTCAAAAATTCCTGAAAATCATAAAATAAAATTACAGGAGTATTATAAAGATGATATAAAAAAACTGAGTCAACTTTTGGGGATTGATTTACAGAATTGGTTTTTATAATAGAAATGCATATTTCATCCTGTATATTATTATGATTTTTTACAATGAAAATTCTTCATATTTTTAAGATCAAAGGAATTTCCGGTTCCGAGAATCATTTGTTAACCCTTTTGCCGAAACTG
>CAZOWT010000279.1:0-2866 GCA_964583345.1 uncultured Clostridia bacterium | reverse complement strand
CCAGGCAGGTGATTGATCCGTTATCCTTCAATTTTCTGAGCAGGTAAAGGGACCCTGCCCCGCCGCCGCAGCCAAAATCAAGAATCCGTTCGTTGCCCCGGAGGTCAAAGAGGGAAATAAAGGGATTGTACAGGGGAAAACCCAGGAAACCTTTCAGCCTGTCTTCGAGCCTGAACAAAAAAGACGGATGTTCGAAATCCACTTCGGTAAAGGTGTAGTTCATGTTGTCCTCCTTTATATACTTGAGACGCAAAAACCGGTTTTTTATTTCAAAATTCGGTTAAATAATTTATAATACCCATAGGGATAACATGAAAAACAAAGCCAATAAAATCGTATCCTATATCACCGTTGACCGGCCCGGAACGCCCTTTGATCCGAAGGTGAAAAAACAGTTGAAAATATTAAAAAATGAATTGGGGAAAGGGCTTTCCCTGGAAGAGGAAATGGAATTGATCTGGGAAATTACCCGCCCGATTTTGCCCCATGACCGTATCGGGCTCTCTTTTATCGACAACCATGGCCAGCGTGTAACTTCCTATTATTTCAAAACCGATGCCTCCGATGACAATGTGTTTCTGGGGAAAAACTACTCGGCCGGCCTGGCGCATTCAACCCTGAAGGGGATTATGGAGAAAAATGCCGCCAGAATTATATCCGACCTCCGGGCATACCTGAAAGCCAATCCCCATTCGCAATCGACCCGGTTATTGCTTAAGGAAGGCGTTTCTTCAAATCTTACGCTTCCCCTGATGGTGAAAAGCCGAATGGTGGGTTTTTTGTTTTTTTCCAGCCGGAAATCCGGTGTTTTTAAATCCCTGCATGCCCGCATTCTGCTGGCGGTTCTTGATCTCATTTCCCAGAACATCGAAAAAGTCTGGTTGATCCGGAAACTGGAAGAGAGCAGGCAGGACTACCTGAACATGCTGGGGTTTGTCAGCCATGAAATGAAAAGTCCGCTGGCAGCCATGATGACGGTCGGGAGCACTTACCTGAAAGGGTATACCGGCAAGGTGGACCCCGGGGCCGAAACCATCATCAGGAAAATGATGAAAATTTCAGGTTATCTGATCAATATGGTAAAAAATTATCTGGACATGTCCCGCTTGGAAAACGGGGAAATGACATACAATCCCCAGAAAGGGGTAAAATTCATCGATGATGTACTTGATTTTGCCCTGGATACCGTATCCCCCCGGGCAGAGGAAAGAGGAAATCGAATGGTTCAATCGCTCCCGGAATCAAACATTACCCTGGAAGCGGATACAGACCTGTTGAGAATAGTCGCCGTCAATTTGCTCGACAATGCCATCAAATACGGGGAAGAAAAGACCGATGTTCAGGTGACGGTAAGAACGGAAAAAAAATGGCTGGTTTTCTCCGTGCAGAACCGGGGAGTTGGTTTCACCCGGGAACAATCCAAAAAATTATTCCAGCGTTTCAGCCGGCTGAAGCAGAAAGGCCTGGAGGACCGCCGGGGAAGCGGCCTGGGCTTGTACCTGACCTGGTGGATCGTGCAGAAGCACGGCGGTCACATCAAGGCCGAATCCGAACCCGGCCAGTGGGCCAGGTTTACCGTAAAAATAAAGACCGTCTCAAAACCATAAAACAGAATCACCAATTAATCTTCCGTATTTTTCCCTTTCATTACCCAGGTGGGGGCCCGTCCCAGATATTGGGCGGCGGACGGTCCACCGGCGGGATGTCATTTTCAGACTGTTTAAACAGCTGGGCACCGGTCTGGCCGACAGGTTCCAGCTGCTCGAGCAGGTCCGACCAGGCAAACCCAATCAAACCGACCACGCCCCCTATCCACAACCCGAATTTCAGATATCCGATGAGAATCATGAGAAAGCCGCCGGTTGATATACTGGCCAGAAAAGAAGCCAGAGGAACGGCACAGGAACTCAGCAGCACAATCCGGGCTGCCCGGGCCGAAGTCTCTCCGGCAGCCGGGGGTTCCTTCAGGTTGACAAACGCCGTGAGCGCGGCAAACAGGTAGCAGAGAAACACCGCGATCAGGGACAGCCCCAGCCATATGAATGCGCTGGAAAACCTTCCCATTTTCAACAGGTCGAAAAAGGAAAAAAACACCGGTTTGGCCCCGGTTACCGGCACCATGGAAACCAGCAGGAAAATTCCCGCCGAAACAGCCGCAATCCATTTCCCGGATGGATAACCGGTTTTTGAAAAATGCCGGGAACCGACATAGAGCCCGATTAGGGAAAGGACAAGCAGGATGACCGGGAATGTTTGAAACTTCAAGCCGCGCAGGCTGGACGAGAGCAGGTCATCCCCCAGTATCAGCATGATGGGAAGCAATCCCATGGCAAGCCATACAAGGGCCCGCTGGATTCCGGCAAATCGATTCCCTATCCAGAGCACGGTGATACCGGCAATCAGGGGATGAATCAGCATGAGGGTCTGATAAAAACTCCCCTTACCCAGCAGACTGATGTTAATGAAAAGAATCTTGGTCATTCCGAAACCGGAAATGATCACCGGCAAGAAAAATGCGGCCAGCAAGGCATAGGCGATGGTCCGGGCCGATATCCGGCCGGTTTCAGAAGGCAAATCCGGGGCGGCGATATCCATATAAATCCTCCTTAATTCATGACCGGGAAATGAGAACGCAATACCCCCCCATATTATAAAATCAAGAAATTTTAGTCAACAAAAAAATGAAGCCGAAATTTTACGCTTTCAATGACCGGCAACCAAAATCAATCAGCAGCAGGACCTTCATTTATCCGGTTTCCCGAACATATAAAAATGCGGCAACATACCCCCCCTGTCAGGAGGATGGGCCTCCGCATTTTTCCACTTCGGTTAATCGGCCATCAGGCTGGCCGGATTGTCCGATCCA
>CAZOWT010000278.1:0-2886 GCA_964583345.1 uncultured Clostridia bacterium | reverse complement strand
GAAAAATAATATGGCATAAACATTCGAATAAACCACCAGCAATCCCAGAAAAATAAAAAAATTACCGACATAAAGCGGATTACGGGTGATTGAATAACTCCCCCGGGTGTTAATGCCATCGGCCCGGAAATAGACTTCCCGCCCGGAAGTACCGGATAGCGAAAACCCGACTGTCAGTACCCGTATCAGTTCACCACCCAGGGCGAGACCGATGCCAATGGCATTAATCATGCCGTTGAGACCGTTTATTTGCCGCGGGCGGAACAGCAGAAAAACCAGAATAATCAGAGGCAGGGGTGTCAACGACCGGTATTTGAACAGCCAGTCCCCGATGACCAGTTTCCAGTTTTTTTTCCGCTCCATGGTACTATTCCGGTTTGGAAGCGGCCAGCCGCTCCCGGTTTCGGGTTTCATCACTGCTGATGATCTCTTTTATATATCCGAAATCTCCAGTTTTGACCGGTGTCAGGCAGATTCTTCTCACCTCCGGAGGAATCAGATTCAAATAAGCTTTCAATTCGGAGACGGGAATCAGGGCCGCGGTATCCCAGTCACGGATCTGGAGTTTGACAATCAGCTTGGGGCCGCTAATGCGACAGGCGCTTTCGAGTATTTTTTTGAATAATTCACGGTTGCCTGACTCGGACAGGTTGAGTTCCTTTTTTATCTGACGGTGATAGGACATCAAATAAATGTAATCGATATCGTTTTTAACCAGATCGGATAACTCATGGGCATACCATAACCTTGCCTTTTGAAAAAAATACGGGGTTTCATAGTATACATTCATCCCGATCCTGATTGCCGGATTCACTTCTTTGCAGGCCTTCACAATTCTGGACAGAACACGGTTGATCTGATCGATTTTGACCTGAATCCAGGATTGGCCGTACGATGTTCCGGAATCCAGCATCAGGTTTTCCCGGGCCAACAAATGGGTATAGTGGGTAAATGCCGCCTTTCCCCAATTGGAAAAACCCTCATTGTAGCGGATAAAAAAATCATCCTGAATTAAAATGCCCTGTATTTTTTTCGCCGCCAATTCACGGTAAACCTCGATGATTTTTTCAACCGCATCCGGATTGAAGATATCAAATTTTCTGACCGGTTTGCGGTTGCCGTTTTCAACCATATAATCAAAATAATAGGAATTTTCAACCCAGTTGAACTTTCTGGCGATCATCCAGGCAAACAGATCCAGATGATTTCTTTCAAATTCGACCGTCAGCCGGTCAAATACCGGATCGATCACCCTGAACACCGAGTTATAGAAAAATAGGCCGCCCGACTCCGGTTGATCCTCGAATACCCTGACCAGAATCCGGTCGATGCCCAGATCAATCAGCTCCTGGTGTTGCAGTTTGCCATTGATATCGGCCGAATGCAACTGGATCTCGAATTTACGCGGGTACAGTATTTCCGAGGAAGAAATCCGCCGGGCCGGGGGTGCCTGTTCCGGTTTTTGTTCGGCGGCAATCAAAAACCAGCCCAAGGCGAGAACAACAGTGAGGAAACTAAAGACGGAAATTCCAGTCTTCGGATCGATACTTTTCGGCGATCTTCCCGATTTCCCTCTGTTCATGCTCATTGAATTCATAGGTCTCCAACGATTCATTAATAAATTTCTGAAAACTCCCGATCAAATGGCCGATAAAAGCCTCCTTTGAAACCGAGGACAATTCGGCGAGTGTAATCATATTGGCTTTGATAAAATCCCGGCTCGAACCGGTTCCCCGGGAATATCGTTCGTAGTCCATGGAAAAAGGTATGGACCCGTGTTGCAGCAGGGCAATTTTATCCCGCTTCTGGGCAGAGCCCACAATCTTCCTACCCCGGATTTCGATTTCATTCAGGGTAGGAAAGGAAAAACAGGGGTGGTTGGATTTGGCAAACATGGTGGTTTTTTTACTGGACAAAACGGCTTCCAGTCCGATTTTGCCCAGGGCATCCACGATGATTTTCGAAATCAACAAATAGGATTGGAAAAGGTCATGGTCCCGGTAGAAAACATCATCAGACGAAGCCACCGCATAGGTGATTTCATCATCATGAAGGACGGTCTTTCCACCGGTCAGGCGGCGTACAAATGCCAGATTGTTTTCCCGGATGTATTTCAGATCGATGGCGTTGGTTAACCGCTGGGAAACCCCAAATGAAAAGGTCGGTTTTTCCCAGGAATAAAGCCTTAAAAAACCGAGTTTTTCCCGGTGGCACAACTGAAAAAGAAATTCATCCCGGGCCATATTTTCAGGTGCGGAGAGTGGGCGGCGGTCATGCAGCACATACCAGCTGGGCATTATTTCTTGGCCACATCTTTTTTTTCTTTACTTTCAGGTTCGGGAACCGGATCGTTCCCGGCCCTTTTTTCCTCGCGCGCGGACATGTCGATGTTACCTTTCAGAATGGCCCCTTCGGCAAGCACCACCCGCTGGGAAACGATGTTGCCGTTCAAGACGCCATCAGGGAAGATTTCGACTTTCAGGCTGGCTTTGACATTGCCGTCAACCCGGCCCTTGATAATCACCTCATTGGCCTCGATATCCGCTTTGACAATGCCGCTTTTCCCAACGATTACCCGGTGTTTCACATTCACATTGCCTTCAATCCTGCCGTCAATCAACATTTCTTCATTGGCGCGTATTTTGCCTTTGATAACCATGGTTTTCCCGATAACAGAGGATTTCGACTCACTGGGCACGTCAGCAGAAGCATAACTTTCCTGCCGAATACTTTCAAATTTTTTAAATACTGCCATGTTTTCCCCTATTCAAATGGTTTAAAAGAGGGCAACGGGGATCGAACCCGCAACCCTAATCTTGGGATGCTTATACTCTACCATTGAGCTATGCCAGCCTATTTCTTCGCCTTTTTCTTATCTTTTCCCTT
>CAZOWT010000277.1:0-2902 GCA_964583345.1 uncultured Clostridia bacterium | reverse complement strand
AAAAGAGTGGAGGAGACTGTTTGCGCAAGCCCGTTTCCCGGTCGCTTCCGGGGATGTCTTCTGCGCTAACGCCGGAAATTGCGCTCAATTTCCGCCTCCGGTCCTCACTCGCCCGGACATTCCACGCTCGCTCCGGGGCACGCTCCGGAGATATCCCCTCACGCAACCGTATTAAATCAAAGCTGAAAGTAAAGGTGAATCATATTAACGGCAGATGAAAGGCCCGGGGGGAGAATGACTCTCGGAGAAGGGCAGAGAGTCATAACCCGGGTCTCGATACTGTTTAAAACGCCGCGATAAATTTATCCCGGTGAAGCCTAACATAAAAATCAATTTTACCGGGAATGATGTTCCGGTCCGCCAGGACCACCAGGAAGTAATCCGGGGTCAGGGAAAACACCAGCAGCACATATTCCGGGAATATGACCCGGATGGTCTGGTGGAGCGAAGACAGGCTGATGCTCTCGAACCGGGTCAGGGCATCGGCCAGCTGGGCGCCCATCAATTCGATATCGACCTTGTATTCGGAAAAGACCTTTTTCTCCAGTTCCAGTCCGTCCTTTCCCCAGATACCGACACATCTCAGTTCTTTATTTTTATCATGAATCTTGGTAAATATTTCCTCGAACAAGTTATCCCCCTCTTTCCTGTATTATCTGCAAGAATGCGGTCAGCGCCTGGATTTTTTTCTGGCACTGGCACTTGGACTTCAGCTCCTCTATTTTCCGGGCAAATTTTTCATCGGGTTTCTGCCGTTGCAATTTTTCATAAATAAAGAGGGCTTCCTCATACAGCCCCTGGCTCAGGTACAGCCGGGCCGCGCTTTCGGTAACAAACTCATCCCCCTCCAGGGGCGCAGCGGTTGCCGGCTTCTTCGACAAATCAGGAGGCCTGCGGGTGGACGCGGTATCCGCTTTTGATTTTTCCCCGCCTCCGGTCAGCACATCGGCCACATCATCGGTGGTCACCCGCTCATCATCCTCGCTCCCGTTCCCGGGCAGGAAATCCGGGTGGGGCATCAGGCTTTCCTCTAATGCCGGATCGGTCAGGTTTTTCGGGCCTTCCACCTTGATGGTTTCCGGCGGCACATAAGCTTCGTCCACACCGGGGATGCTGGGTTTCAGGATCTCGATTTCATCCTCCATCCGGATGGAATCCCGGGTAATCGGTTCCTCCCGGCCTTCATCATCCTGCCATTTTTCATCGTCCAGGATTTTGCCGATCTCCTCCTCGGGCAGGGTATCGGCCTGCCATTTCTTTTTCTCCTGCTCATAGGCCACCCGGGGAGCGGGGTTTTTGCCCGGCGCCGGTTGGCCGGCCGCCGGATTTTCCCTGAGCTCGGCCAGGGCTTTCTTGGCCTGTTTGTTGAAGGGGTCGATGAACAGGGCCTGGTTGTAATAGTCCAGGGCCTGGCTGTGCTGCTTCAGCTCCCGGGATACGGCAGCCATCTCCAGCAGCAGGTTCAGGTGCCCCCGGTGGGCGGGAATCAGTTTTTCCAGTACCGCCGCAGCCTGGGGAAGCTGGCCCGTGGCCCGGAGCACCTTGGCATGGGTGAACTGGATCTGGAAGCTGTCGGGGAATTCCTTGAGCAGCTTGAGGGCCAGTTCCAGGGCCGCCGCCACCTTGTTCTCCTTCAGGAGTCCTTCCAGGGCGATCAGTTGGTCTTTCTCATTCAGTAAATCCGCCATTTCTAAGTTTTTTCTAATTAATTTAATACAACCGTTATCACATGTGAAACACCTGCGACATCAGCTGGTGAGGTTGCTGTTATTTTTATTACAGCTGTCCATCCAATAATACCATTTCTTACATTAAAAATTTGTGTGTAAGGTGTTGTTCCATTAGTTCCATTTGAAGGAGAAGTAATAATTTTATTTGAATCAACGATGCTAATTGTATAATTAATTGGAATTATATCAGTACTATTAGATAAATAAGCAGAAAATGACCCTCCCGTTGCAGCGGTAATATTTATAGTATTTCCAGATTGATTACAGGCGAAAGTATTATTAGATGCTCCTTGTGTTACAGTTATTGTTATAGGACTTCCTTCTATGCCATCAGCTGTTGCAGTAATTGTGATTGTAGCAGTTCTAGTTGAAGAAGTATCATTTTTAGAAACTGTAAAGGTAACATCACTTTCCGTGGCGCCAGAGGTTCCAGGTGCGGGAGATGTGATCATTGAAGTATCTGAAATACCTATTACATAATTTATGGATGCTGTACCCGTACTGTTGTAAAGGAATACGCTAAATTCACCTCCAGAAGCTCCAAAAGAGGTCGATCCAGTGATAACATAAGCAAGAGTATCAACTTCAATATCAGGAATATCAGTTATTAATTGAATCGGAATCATATCATGAACACCATATAATGGATTCAGATCAGTTTGCAAATATGCATCCAAATATATTAGATTTGAATGTCCAATTTTTTCTCTGGCAAAATGAGAGACCGTATAAGTCGTATAAGCTTTTCCTGAGGAATTTGTAGAAATAACAGTTGTAGTATAACCACCTGGGAAAAATCCAATTTCATCATTGATTTTCATAATTATTTGCTTCCCAGCAATTGGTTCGCCATTATTATATATGGCAGTCATCGTTATTTGTGATGTCTTATCAGGACATCCCTGTGTTATCAATAATGTCGAGGGATTGGCAATGCCGGACAGGTTGATTTGGTAGCTGTCATTGGCAATCATGTCCGGGTCTGTCACATTGGACCGCTTACATCCCGGGACCGCCAGCAGGGACAGCACGGTTACGCCTATCAATAAAATCCAAATATGTTTTTTCATCATTTCCTCCAGATTAATTTATTCAGCATCACCAAAGTTGGCACACCAGAGCGAAACCGACCCCGAAACCGGCTGGATGCGGTGGCCGCCCACGTCATGGCC
>CAZOWT010000276.1:0-2955 GCA_964583345.1 uncultured Clostridia bacterium | reverse complement strand
TACTGACCTTTTCGCTGATATCAAGTTTTGAAAGCTCGTTCCACATGGCGCCGGCGATCGGCATCGATTTTTGCATCCATTCCTGCTCGATTTTCTTGATTCCGGTGATGGAGAAGACTTTTTTCCAGTCAAGGTTTTTAGAGGGGCTTTCGTTCATGGAGGCCATTAAATTAACCCCCAGCATCCGCCATACCATTCCCTCCTGGAGCGTTTTGTAGGGTGGGGGGCCGGTGGCCTTCAACTTTTCCAGCGCATCCTGCTGATGATGTTTCTCGGCCAGTTCCAGGACCGACCGGTAACCGTTTTGTTCCAGAGCAGGTAAGGAGAAAGCGCTGCCCGCGGAAACCAATTTTATGATTTTATCACCATGTTCCAGCAGGTACAGATATCCCAGAAAGCCACCCCAGGAATGACCGATTAAAAAGATTTTATTTTTATTGAATTTATCTTTCAGAAATTCCACCACGCGGTCGACATCCCTGACAAACTGCCCGGCGGTAAGGGTCTTGAACGGCGCTTCCGGCGACATGCATGTGGAGCGCTGATGAAGATAACCCACCACGAAATGCTTTTCAAGTTCAGGCCCGGCATAGGCCTGAAAAAAAAGGGGGCCGGTGGCGTCACCCGGACCGCCGTGAAGAAACAGCAGGACCGGTTTGCTGATGTCTTCTCCCTTTACTTTCAAATATAATTCCGCGCCATCCGAATCGATCCGGAATGCCTCGTCGATTCCATGGCTGGTCGCTTCGGCCAATAACATATTTGAAAACAGGATGATCACCCCCATCACCGACAGCAGGGTTCGTTTCATTTGATTCATATTTTCCTCCGGGAGGTTAAGATACGGATAATATAAATGTTATTTTCCATTTTTAACCCAGTACCAGTTTACCGGAGACGGTCAATAATGCAATAGGAAAATGGTCACATTTTTATTTTATTCGGCTTCCGATTCAGTCAAGGAAAGTCGGCGATAGGATCAGCAGGAATAATTATTGGCCTCATCGATGCTGTTGCGGATAAAATTGACCAGCTGCACCCGGTTCTTAACCCCGGTTTTCCGGAAGATCTTGTGGAGGTAATCTTTTACCGTTGCCAGCGATAAAAATATCTTATCCTCGATCTCATTATTGGTAAAGCCATTGCATACCAGTTCAATAATCTCCCACTCGCGGGATGATAAATTATACGCCTTCATAAATCTTTCGAGCTCCTTCGGATCATTGAAGGCCTTCTGCAGTTTGGACTTTTCCCCGTTGACCTGAATATCCTGAGGCTCGGTGTTGTTCCGCCTCTTCTTGTTGAATAGCCGGGAGATGTTATCAATCCAGTTCTCCACCATTCTGCTGTTTTTCTTACCCAACCAGCCAAACATGTACAACAATACCATGATTGCGGCAAATTTTAACAATCCGTCCATTTTTTCCTCTTATGAGTTCTCATGGTTTCTCACACACCTATTATACGGGCTGATTGGCAAAAAAACACCTATCGAAAGTCTGAATTTTCGAATTCCAACCAAAGTTGGTATACCGAATTTATATAAATTAGAATGTGAAAAAAATCCAAAAATAGTGTTCAAAAAAGGAAATTCCTAGATAGGCAGAGATTGAAGGGTTCATTTTTCGGCTTCGTCATTGAGAACCAGCTGGTAGAACTTATTGTTTTTGATGACAAAGGGTGAGAAATCCTGCATGAATGGATAGGCGTTCTTGGCCTGGTTTCAATCTGCCGGACCGTAATACACATTCTGAATCACCGGCTGGACGATCCGGTTACTGGGGCCATACCCCCGGCAGACGCTCACCGACACCTCACCTTTCAGGGCCTCGAACAGTTCCGCTTCTATGCCGGTTTATTTTTTCAACAGACTGATGGATCCGGTCACGGTGTCGGCCTTGATCCTGCTGGAGCCCTCTCCGATTGAACCTTCGATTCTGGTTCTTTTTAAGGTTCCACCCAGGGTAATGGGAAAATCGGTGTGCAGGCTTCCGGTTACGGTATGCAACCTCACCTTCCCGGAAAAATCATCGGGCAGATACAACTTTACCGATCCGGTTGTCAGGGAAGCCGAGATCTCTCCGCCTTCATCGATTTTGTTGAATTCGGCCCGAATGCTGCCGGTGACAGAACCGAAATCACAATCCCGGCATGACAGCACGGCTTTCACCGAACCGGTGACCGTACTGGCACTTGCCTGTTCAACATGATCAAGACCTGCCAGCTCAACAGAACCGGTAACAGTGGTAATATCGATCTTTTCCATGGACCTGGGAATATATACTTTAAATGAAATGGCGCAGCGCCTGCATCGTTTCGGATAATGGGTATCAATATCCAGAACCCGGCCATCATGACGGGCTGATACCAGGAGTTTCTTCAGCAGGGTGTCATTGGGCGCTTTTTTCCGGTATGTGACCTCCACCCGATCTTGATCCCAGCCGTTGACCTCTATGCTACCGGTCACGTTGCTCAGTTTCAATTGATCCACACCCTCGAAGGTCAGGGTTTCCTCCTCTTTCATCGCGGTTGAAAAATCGTCATCGTCAAGATAGCAAGCGGTCAAAGCAATGACCAAAACTATAAAAATCAGCAGGGTTTTTAAAATACGCATATCTCCTCCTTCATATCAACTCATTTTATTAAACGCATGAATGACGGGCATGATTTCATTTATAAAAAAAGAATATAGAAGTTAGAAGATAGAAGGTAGGAGATAAGAAGCAGTAAGTAGTAGGGAGTAAATAGTAGGAAGTAAATAAATTTGAAACAAAGAACCTTAGTGTTTGTGTTAGTGTTTAGTGTTAGTAAATCTTCCTTACCATTCACGACTTACGACTCACGATTTACGCTTAACGCCTCACGTATGCTAGAAGTTGAGAAGATAAGAAGTTGAGATGTAGTAAGTAGTAATTGGTAAAAGAGGTTCTTTCAAATCTCTTTTTTCTCTAATCA
>CAZOWT010000275.1:0-2972 GCA_964583345.1 uncultured Clostridia bacterium | reverse complement strand
TATCAGGCCCTGGCCGCATCCCATGGTGCAGCAGTGGCCGACAGTGTGGAATCGACCGCCCGGTTGATCGCGGCCTGTGTTCAATCCGGAACAAAAATATTCAACCTGGTCAAAGCGGTGGACGTGATGTTTGCTGAAAAGCCAGGTCAGGAGAAGGAATCCGGCATCCGGGTCAACGGGCTGGTATTGAACTGGTCGCCGGTTGAAAAACTGTCCCTGCATGTCGATCCCCTGACCATCAGATCGGAATTTGTGGTGGATGGAACCGGCCATCCGGCCGAAGTCTGCTCGATCGTTTCCCGGAAATTGGGCGGAGAACTGGATACCCGGACCGGCAAGGTAATCGGCGAGATGTCCATGTGCGCGGACAAGGGTGAGGAATTGACTGTTGCCAATTCCACGGAAATTTTTCCCGGTCTTTATGTGGTGGGAATGGCGGCCAATGCCGCTAAGGGTTCTCCCCGAATGGGGCCGATTTTTGGCGGCATGCTGCTTTCCGGGGAAAAGGTCGGCCTGGAACTTAAAAAACGATTGAAGTCGTGAAAGATAAATTGTACTGCCATTTTTGCGGGCAACGGTTGCAGCGAAAAAAAATCGAAAATCGGGAACGGCTTTTCTGCCCGGCTTGCCGGGTACCGATTTATGAAAATCCGGTGCCGGCAACCGCAGCGGTCATTATCAAAAAGCATCGGGAAATCCTGCTGGTCAAACGCAGTGTCGATCCCCAGAAGGGGAAATGGTGCCTGCCCGGAGGATTTGTGGAAATGGATGAAAGCCCGGAACAGTGTTGTCTGAGAGAGTTGAAGGAGGAGACGAATCTGAAGGGGGATATTGATAAACTGGTCGGCGTTTATTTGAGTAAAAATCCGATTTATCAGTCCGTTCTGGTTATCGGATTCCGGTTGAATAACATACGGGGCCGGGCCAGGGCCGGGGATGATTCCGAGGAGGTCAGGTACTTTGATTTGAATGGACTGCCCGAGATCGCATTCAGAAGCCATCTCTCTTTGATTGGCGATGTGGTCGGCACACCGCATGTGCCGGCCGGGGAAAAATTCCAGTTCGGAGCCTATGTGATCTCCAGCCCGGACCATGTGGAAGTCATCCGCCTGGCCAGCCGGGCCGGGGCCCGGGTCATCCAGTACCGGGATAAAACATCCGGCAAGAAAAAATTGCTTGAAAATGCCAGGCTGATCAGAGAGATTACCCGCAAATATCACACGCTCTTTATCGTAAATGATTATCTCGACATTGCCCTGATGTCCGGGGCGGATGGCGTTCACCTGGGTCAGGATGATTTCCCGGTTGAAGCGGCCAGGAGCATCACGCCGGAAGGTTTTATCATCGGGATTTCCACCCATTCCCTGGAGCAGGCTCTGGCAGCCGAAAAAGCCGGGGCTGATTACATTGCCATCGGACCGGTCTTTGCCACACCTACCAAGGCGGATTATCCGCCCATCGGCTTGGAAACGGTCCGCCAGGTGGTCAGTGCGGTCTCGGTTCCGGTGGTGGCCATCGGCGGCCTGAATCTGGGCAACCTGGGGGAGTTAATCGGCACCGGGATCAAAAATGTGGCCATGGTCCGGGAATTTCAACGCCACACCGGCCAGGTATTGAAAGAAATAAACCGCCGGTTTCTTGGTGAAAAAATATAAACAATTCCTTATATGTTTTTGTCGCTTTGCGATTAGGGTTTCAGTGTGGTGTTGACATATTCAATGGCTGATTTTCCGCTAAGGTTATCCGATGCTTCTATGACGATATTGTAGGTGCCCTTCTTCAGCCAATCCATTTTTATGCTGATATTGACATCGGCATGATCGGGATAGACGGTTCTGGATTTGTCATAGACCGCCCGGTTCCTGTCGTCTTCAATCAAAACGTGAATGCTGATTTGACCTCTTTTCCCCTCTTTCGATTGTTTCAGCATGAAATTGCTCAATTCGAATTTGAGATTCCCGTCTTTAAAATCGGCATGGTTGAGCTGAATGATACCTGCGGGGGCTTCTTTGCTTTCCAGATAGGTTTCAATATAATCCGCCCGGATATTATCGTCGTAAACCAGCTTGTATCTTCTATCCCTGACTTCGACTTTTATTTTTCCGGCCTTCGAAGGATCATGGGGGACATAGGTGAGAACATAGTAAATATCCTCTTTTTCCCCGATGGAGGTCATGGCTGCTTCCAGGTTGTGGGTGACAACCAAGGTGCCGCCGGTCATTTTGGTGATTTCCCGGAGGTTGTTCTGCAGTTCCGAAGCCACCCGCTGGTATTCATAATCTTTATCTGTGGATTCCATGGATGAGGGAATAAAAACCGAGTGAAAAGTGGCGCCCGCCCGGCTGAATAGTTTGGCGATTTCCTCGGTGGGGAAGAGGTCGGCGACATTCATTTCGAAGGTTATTCTGTTCAATAGCTGCCTTAAAATCCTGGCAAAAGCGTTTTTTTCTCCGTCTTCGCTGATTTCCAAATTTCCGATGAGATCGTTGATTTCCTGGATAAGGCGGTTTATTTTCATTTTGGGAAACAGTTCCAGCTGATAGAAGTTGATGACCCATTTTTCCTTTTTTATGTGTTGCAGATATCTGGCAAAATAATAGTACCGGTCAATGTCCGGCGTTAAATACAGACGCTTGTACTCTCTCCAGGATTCCAGATAACTATTTAATAAATTATAATAGCTATAATGGGAAGAACCAATTTTCCTGACGCCCCCGCCCGAAGTTCCGAATGTCTTCAGGCATGATACAAGATTATTCCTGGCAATGAATGCCTGGTTTTTGAGGATGAATTCGACTGCGTGATGAATCTTCTCTTTGCTTTCCAGGGAATCATAAACAACCATTTTGTTGTTGGCCAGAACCATCAGCCGGTCGGTTTTCCTCAAGATTTTCTTGAAGACAAAATCCAGCCCGTCGCGGATGTGAAAATCATAATGGATCAGGTTGAACACCAGTACGAAATACCGGGAA
>CAZOWT010000274.1:0-2986 GCA_964583345.1 uncultured Clostridia bacterium | reverse complement strand
TCCGGTCCTCACTCACATGGATATTCCATGTTCGCTCCGGGGCACGCTCCGGAGATATCCCCTCGCGCGACCGGTGTGTTTGTACAAACAAGGGTGTTTGATTGAGGAATTTACATCACTGACTACCTGGTTAAGAAAATCCCTTCTTTCAACCTTCCGAAGCGGTCGATGGCTACCGGAATGGAGAACCACAACACCAGCAGGGCGGATAAGGCGGAAGTAACGAATATGGCGGTCATGATCATGATCTGGTACTGGATAGCCACCAGCGGCGATGCGCCCCCCAGAATCTGGCCGGTCATCATCCCGGGAAGCGAGACCAGGCCCATGGTGGCTACGGTGGCGATGTAGGGAGACAGGGATGCCTGAAGAGCCTCACCCATAAAGGGCTTAAGCGCTTCCTTCACCGATGCCCCCAGGGCGATATAGTAGATATACTCATCCTGACGCCGGGAAAGGGAATGAAAAAAACGGTCCAGGGAAACGATGTTGCCCCGTAAAATGTTGCCCAGGATCATTCCGCCCAGCGGTATCATATAGCGGGCGGAAAAAACGGTTTGCAGGTCAAATAGAATAAAAAATGTGCAAAAGATAAATATCACACTGATCAGGTAGGCCGGCATGGTGGAGAGGAAGAATATCCGGAATTTCAGGCCGCTTTGCCTGATAATGGCCTGGTTGGCCGCCAGAATCATGATCAGTATCCAGAGCATGTTGACCAGGGGATTGTTTATCTTGAATATATATTCCAGGTACACGGCCACAAAGCCCAGCTGGACCACCATCCTGGCAATGGATACCACGACCGAACGGACCAGTTTTATTTTCAAGTAGAGTAAAATAAGTATGGGGATGCCGATAAAAAACAGGTAAAAAAACAGGGACAAATAGGAAATCTTGGTAGCCCCCATCACGACCCCGCCATGGTTTTGATGATTTTTCCAGCTTTCATCACCAGGATCCGGTCGCAATATTTCTCCCATTGCCGGTTATGGGAAATGGATATGACGGTCTGTTTCCGGTTGCGGGTTATGGAACGGATGGCGCTGGTAATATTTTTTTCATCCAGGGAAGCGGTAACCTCATCGAACAGGTAAACCGGTTTTCCCAGCAGCAAGACCTGGGCGATTAGAATCCGCTGTTTTTCGCCCCCGGAAAGGTCCTTGAAATTTTTATCCAATACCGTACCGTCAAAATTTAGTTTAGAAAGCAGTTGTTTTATTTTTGCCGAATCATAGGACTTCCGGTGGTTAACCCGGTAGTCCAGAGGCACGTTTAGAAAATCCCTGATCTTCATGTCCAGATGGGGGATAATTTGGCCTATATACCCGATATGACGGCGAAAATCAAGTAAATTGTGTTCGTCCACCGGCCGATCATGAAAAATAACCTGTCCCGAAAACCGTTCGAAAAACAGGATAGATTTGATCAGGGTGGATTTGCCGCTCCCCGACTCTCCCCGGATAAGGATTTTTTCACCGCTTTTAATGGAAAAATTGATGCCAGCCAGAATAGATTTGTTATTTTTGATTACATTCAGGTTTTTAATTTCAATCAATTTTTTTTTTCTGTCAATCATTTGTAAAAGAAAATATTATATACCTGCTAAAAATATAATGCCAGCATTGCTCTTCGCAAGCCATAGTCTACTGATAATCAAAGGACACGCAGGTCGCGCAGGGAATTTCTCCGGAGCGTGCCCCGGAACAAGTGAAGAATGTCTGAACGAGTGAGGACCGGAGGCGGAAATTGAGCACAATTTTCGGCGTTAGCGCAGGAGATATTCCCGTAAGCGATCACGTAATGGGCTTGCGCAAACAGTCTCCTCCACTTTACCCGAAAATGCGCTCATTTTCGGGAGCCGTCCGCCAATTTCCGACCTTCGAGAAAATACAATGATAACGCCTTCGCGTTTACCCAAATTTCACCCCTTTTTTTGGTGAAATTCCCAAGCCGTTCCGGAGATTGTTTGCTCTGCCCGTCTATTTTGTAGCTGGGGGCTGGAGGCTAGTAGCGAGAGGTAACTGGTGAAGGGGATATCCCCGAAAGGCACACCGAGCTTCTATCTTCTGACTTCCGATCTTTAGAATTGACAGGACGAACCTCTTCTGCTAAAATCCCCTTTCCGGAGGGATGGCAGAGCGGTCGAATGCGGCGGTCTTGAAAACCGTTGTCCCTTTGCGGGGACCCGGGGTTCGAATCCCTGTCCCTCCGTATTCTTACCTTTAAATCATTACTGAAATATACAATTTAAATCCCAACCATTTTTCATTTAACTTCTGACAGGGATAAGAATCCCGTTGATGTGGGTTTAACAAATTGGTGTGATAAACACCAATTTGAATGACCGAGTGAAACGAGGGAACCGAAGGTGAGCGGGTCAGCAGACCGCGAATAATCCTACTCCCTCCGCCACCAAACCCTATCCGGCAAATCGTTTTCAGGTTCGGTGATCTCACTCCCCTACTCCGATTCTTAAAAAAAACCGTTGACCTTTCCCGCATTTTTCCCGTAAAAAATCCTTAAAAGTCCAAAATTCTCCTGCTCGGATCTGACCTGCTCCCATTTATTGTACCATTTCCAGAGTTAGTTTTTCATTATTTTCATATGTTACCGGAGCTAGTGGTCTATAGTCAGGTGAGCTGTGCGGGCTACGTTCATTAGAATCCTTACTCCAATTTTCAAGAAGGATTTTAGGTTATGAAAAAAAATTGAAACTTTACACTAACTGACGAATTTCAGTTTTTCCGACCGCTTTCTGTCGTGGATATTCAGAAACCTTTTTCTCATACGGATATTTTTGGGGGTAATCTCCAGCAATTCGTCATCCCGAATATACTCCAGCGCCTGCTCAAGGGTAAACTGCCTGGGAGGGGTCAACCGGATGGCCTCATCGGCACCGGAGGACCTCATGTTGGTCAGTTTTTTGGTTTTACACACATTCACCACCAGGTCATTCTCCTTGCTGTGTTCACCGCAAATCATC
>CAZOWT010000273.1:0-2991 GCA_964583345.1 uncultured Clostridia bacterium | reverse complement strand
GGGATTTATCCGGTCTCCACGGATTCGATCCGAGCGGTTGGGATAATTAAGACCCAGCGAGAGGAAAAACCGGCTGAAGGGGTTGAAGCGATCGATAAAATAAAATCCTTCGGGAATCTGGCAATCACCCTGTCTGCGTTTGGGTCCCAGCATTCCCGAAAAACTGCAGAACGGATAGGTGCTGATCCTTTGGTAGGTGCTGTCTCCGGCCTGGGCCCACAATTCAATAAGTCTTTCCTGTTTGAAAGCCCTAATATAGATGCGCTTCGGCGGGTAGTCCAGATGCAGGTTTTCAAAGATCTGCCTGAGCCTGGCGTCCGAATCCCTTCTTGCCCTCTCCACCCGTGCATATCGTTCTTCCCTTTTGACAGGCCCGGGATTTGCGGAGGGGAAAAGCGCTTGATCAAATCCCGCAAGTTTCAAGAGCAGCAGGACCAGGATTCCCAGAATGAAATAAAATGGTTTCGATATCTGTTTTGTCCGATTCATTTTTTCCTGGATTTTACCATGCCGGCTCCCGGCCGGCAAGGGGTCCGGTCGCATGCCATCTAAATGATAAATTTAACTTCTTTTAAGAGTAGAAAAAAAAACGAAGTTGTGCCATTATATAAAGAAACAGTGTGACATCATTAGGAGCAATCCCATGAATAATCTAAAAACAATACTGTTACTGGGTGCGTTAACCGGTCTTTTCCTATTTGTCGGCGGTATGACCGGCGGCAAAAGCGGGATGCTTATTGCCCTGGTTTTAGCGGGGATATTGAACATTGCCGCCTACTGGTTCTCGGATAAAATAGTTCTCAGGGCCTATAAAGCCGTTGAACTGAGTCAGGAGAATGGACCGGACGTTCATCGGAGTGTTGAGGAACTCTGCCAGAATGCCGGGATTCCCAAACCTAAGATATATATAATCGATTATGACTCACCCAATGCCTTTGCCACCGGCAGAAATCCCGAGCATGCGGCCATTGCCCTTTCCCGGGGAATGGTCGGACTGATGAATCAGGAAGAATTGAAAGGTGTGATCGGCCACGAGCTTACCCATATCCGTAATCGGGATACATTGATCCAGGCAGCGGCGGCGACCATTGCCGGTGCCATTATGTTTCTGGCCTATCAGATGCGGTGGTTCGCTTTTTTGGGTGGCGGGGATGACGATGAAAAAGGGGGGATACTGGGATTGCTGGCCATGGCCATTCTGGCTCCGATTGCCGCCACACTTATTCAACTGGCAATCTCCCGCGGTCGGGAGTACAAAGCTGATCGAGGCTCAGCGGAATTGACGCATAATCCGGAAGGCTTGGCATCTTCCCTGGAAAAACTGGGAATATACTCGAAAAAAATCCCACTGCCGGCATCCCGCCAAACGGCTCATCTGTTTATTGTTTCCCCATTGACCGGGAAGAGCCTGCTCTCACTCTTTTCCACCCACCCTCCACTGGAAGCCCGCATCCAGCGGTTGAGGGCCATGCGGTTTGAATGATTTAGCTCTGATGTTTGAATAAGGATTCGCTGGCCGGCTGCATCATCACCCAGAGGGTGTAGACACCGAGAATGGTTCCGAAAGGGATATTAATCAGGTTAATGATCCCCAGAACCAGAGCCAGAGTCCTTGCCCAGGGGCGAAATTTAATCAGGCCGGCACCGCATATGATGCCGGGAACGGATAGCAGCAAGAGCAGCCCGGCAACTGCAGAGGCCACGATCATGGTGATCATGATTGCGGTTTCATCCCCGGACAGCATTCCTCCGCCGGCGACAATGGCGAATACAGTAATTGCGATACAGAGTGTCAGTGCATTTAGAACAATATAAATCCAACCCAACAGGGATACATGCTTTTGAATGGCTGTTTCTGCTGCGGTGCTGCTGGCAGGCGATAACTTTTCTTTTGCAACGGTTTTTTGAATTCCGTTTTCACTTTTGTTCCGGGCCGTTTCCGGGTCCGGTTCGAGCGGAATGATCAGTATGGCAATAATGTATGCAATGATTCCACCTCCGCCCAGAAATAGAAGAAATATGGCAATGACCCGGATCATGACCGGATCCACATTCAGGTAAGTTCCGATTCCTCCGCATACTCCGGCAATCAACCGGTTCTCACGGCTTCTATACAGTCGTTTCATGGGCAACCCTCCTTAAAACCGGGATTTAAAAACCCTAACCTGTTAACGTAATTTGCAGCCAAAAAGTTTTGGCTGGTATGTTCAAACCGGCATTTGCAAAATTGATTGAGAAGGATGAGGTTTATCCGGAAAGGGTGTTAAACCAGATCTTCTTTCCTGAAGACCGCCGTCCTGGCAATGGTATCATGGAGGGCCTGCTTTCTGATACCCAGAGCAAAAAAACAGCCGGTGAAAATTACCATGCCCACAAATCCAGCCAGAGAGCTGATAAACGCGATGTGGGTTAACCGGCTGAGCAGATCGAGCAAAACCGAGCTGTTTTTTAAGGCAAAACGGGGGAAGTATACCCAAATATCCCCTTTTAATCCGTCCTGGGTTCCGATTTTCAATCCCAGCAGCATTTTGCCCGGAGAAGCTCCCCAAAAGGCTTCCGTTATCATGTAGAGGGTGCTGAAATGGGCGATAAAAAGCGAAATTCTCATGATACCATCATAGGCTTCCCGGGATGATATACTATCCTTGATGGCTTGGGCGCCCAGATATGTTTCGGTCAACTGTCCTTTGATGAAAGCGGTAAATGTCGGTCCCATGAAGGCTGACATAAGTATTGAAGCCAGCACGGCAATGAAGAAACTGTCGATAACAAAGGCTACCAACCGGGGTCCGAAGCCCACACGTCTTTTTTCAATAAACTCCATTTTTTATTTTACTAAAACCTGATTTTTCTTGCTAGTATCGCTAAAAACATATATTTCACCATTGGCGGGCTTCAGAAACCAGGGACCGGAGAATCCTTTCTTTTTCAGGAGCCTTCTCAGGCAGACCATGAAAAAACCATGGGTAACCACCAGAATTCTGAAGTGGT
>CAZOWT010000272.1:0-2996 GCA_964583345.1 uncultured Clostridia bacterium | reverse complement strand
CCAGCAGCAAACGGCTTTCCCATTCACTCGATTTGATCTGCTCCAGGTCCAGGTTTAGCGGAAATCCCAGATCAATGGACCGGGAAAAAGAAACCGAGGCATATCCCCCCTTCGGGCGATAGAAGCTGACAATAACCGATCCGACATTCTGGTTATCCCAGTTTCTCCCTATGACTGCGGAATTCTCCGAGGAGGCTGAAAACACACTGCAGAAGCGCCAGGTGTGATTGATCATCGGATCCTTGAAACATTTGCGATTCTCTTTTTCAAACAGGGATTTCCGGTTCCCGAAATGGGTCAAAAGGTAAAGCCCGCCGGTTGAGTACGTTTCACCAATGTCTCTGGCTTTAAGCAGGCTCTGCAATGTCCTGGATTCATCCGATTCCATTTCCGGTGGCTGCTTAAATTTCAGTTCGATAAGTTTTTCTCCGGTCCCGTTAATTCCGCCGGTTATCAGCAATACCCCAACCACCAGCAAAAAAATAGTATTCATTCTTCGGTAAAACTGCATTTCAAATCCTCCTCTTTTTTTTTATATGTTTATATCCCCTAACGAATCATGACCAAAAAAAGTTGGCAGAAAAATAAAAATTGAATATCCAGTTTCCGAAAAAAAAATCAATTAAAAGTAAAACGATAACTTTTTCCCTTTAAATTCCGTCTAAAATATATGTCCGATATTGCAATCCAGAACCATTTGAGGGTACGGAATTGCAATATCGGGCGAATCCGATGGATGAACCCTATATATTTGAAGCATGAAAGGCGATCATTTACAAAAGGCCAGGAAAAGGAGTCAACGATGAATAACCTGATATCCAACAAAATTATTCTTTTTATTCTTCTGCTTTCAGTCTGCCTGGGTTTCATGGAGGCCAGACAGGAAAAATGGGAATGGCAGCAAAAAACAGTGCGGGCAATCCGCTTAACCGGAAAAATCAACCTGGATGGGAAGCTGGATGAGGACATCTGGAAACGTGAAGGCGAAAGCGGATTCACCCAGAACGAACCGGAAGATGGCAAACCGGCGACCGAAAAGACTGAAGTCTGGCTGGCCTACGATGACAATGCCATCTATGTGGCGGCTCGGCTGCACGATTCGGAACCCGATAAAATTATTAGCCAGCTTTCCCGGAGAGACGATTTTGTGGATGCGGACTATTTTTTGTTCTATGTGGATCCCTACTATGATAAACGAAGCGGATTCAAGTTCGCGGTGAATCCCTCGGGCTCTATCGCCGACTGGACCATGTATAACGACAGCTGGGACGACAGTTCCTGGGACGGTGTCTGGGAAGCCCGGACCCGGATCGATGAAAAAGGCTGGACCGTGGAAATGAAGATTCCCTTCGACCAGCTGCGATTCAAAAAGAGAGAAGAGGGAGAATACGTCTGGGGAGTCAATTTCAGGCGCTACATTAAAAGAAAGAACGAAATAGATACCTACTCCTGGTGTCCCAAAACCGAGAGCGGATTTGTGTCCCGCTTTGCCAAAATGAACAACATGAAGGATATCAGGCCTAAAAAACTCCTTGAATTTTTACCTTACCTGATTGGGAAAGCTGACTTCAGCACCGCAGAAGCAGGAAATCCCTTTGAGACCGGCAAGAATTATTCCGCCAATACCGGCCTGGATATCAAATACGGCCTAAAAAACAACCTGACCCTGGACATGACCCTGAATCCGGATTTCGGCCAGGTGGAAGTGGATCCGGCCGTCATCAACCTCAGTGCCGCTGAAACCTATTATTCCGAGAAAAGACCCTTTTTCATCGAAGGCTCGAATATATTCAGATTCGGCATCGGGGGAGCAACCAGCCGAATCGGTGCGGACTGGGGAGACCCGAGTTTTTTCTACAGCCGTAGAATCGGCAGGTCCCCGCAGGGTAGCGTGGACACCGAGGGATATGTCGACTACCCGGACATGACCACCATTCTGATGGCGGCCAAATTGACCGGAAGCATCGGCAGGGGATGGAATCTGGGCTTCCTGGACGCCATCACCCAGCGTGAGGTCGCAGAAGTGGATATCGATGGCGAACGGTCAAATGCCGAAGTGGAACCCTTTTCCAATTATACGGTTCTGAGACTGAACCGGGAATTCAACGAAGGAAAGCAGGGAATCGGTATCATCGCCACCTCAGTCCTGAGGGATAACCATGATGAAAACCTCAGCGCCATGCTTGATGATCGGGCATTCAGCCTGGGTATTGATGGCTGGACTTTCCTGGACAAAAAAAAGGTCTGGGTCGCAACCGGCTGGCTGGGCGCCACCCAGGTCCATGGCACCGAGGAACAGATACTCGGACTCCAGAAGTCCTGGCCGCATTACTTTCAGCGCCCGGATGCCGATTATATCGAAATCGACGAAACCGCCACCTCCCTGAGCGGCTGGGCGGCCCGTTTTACCCTGAACAAGGAAAAGGGAAATTTTCTGTTTAATGCCGCACTGGGAATTATTTCACCGGGTTTTGACAGCCGGGACATGGGATTCCAGTACGATGCGGATGTCATAAACGGCCATATCATGGTCGGCTACCAGTCATTTAAAAAATGGTGGTTGATCCGGGAATGGAACCTGCTGCTTTTCACCCAGAGAAACTACAATTTCGGCTGGGACCTGATCGGCGGACGGTGGTTGATTCTCATCACCAACGCCAAGCTCCTGAATTATTGGGAAACCTATTTTCAATGGAGCCACAATCCGGAAAGGTGGGACCAGGAGCGCACCCGGGGAGGGCCGATGATGCTTCTCCAGCTTTATAACTGGTACGACTGGTATGTGTCCAGCGACCGCCGGAAACCCCTGATCTTTGGGTTCGGCGGATATCACCTGGTCACCGACTGGGGAAGAACCACCCATTCGCTAAACATCACCCTGGAATGGAAACCGTCAACCAATTTTTATATCTCGGTCACCCCGAGTTACGAACGATTGAAAAACAGCTCGCAATGGGTAACCAATATCGAAGACCCGGTCATGACCGAAACGTTCG
>CAZOWT010000271.1:0-3007 GCA_964583345.1 uncultured Clostridia bacterium | reverse complement strand
AGTATGGGAATAGGATCCGCTCTTGCCCTGGCGCTGGCCCGGGAAGGATGCGACGTGGCCATCAATTACCGGCGGCACGATCAGGAAGCCATGGAGATTATCAAACGCATCAGGGAATTGGGCAGAAAGGCCCTGGCGGTTAAAGCCGATGTCGGGAGTTATGATGATGCCCATAATATGGTGAATACCGTTGTAAAAGAATTCGGAAGGCTGGATATCATGGTCTGCAACGCCGGTATCAACTGGGACGGCGTCATCTGGAAGATGACTGAAGAACAGTGGGACCGGGTTATCACGGTTAATTTAAAGGGGTATTTCAACTACAACAAGGCCGCCGCCCTGGTTTTCAAGGAACAGAAAAGCGGTAAAATCGTGAACATATCATCCATCAATGGCCTCCGGGGAAAATTCGGCCAGACCAATTACGCAGCTTCCAAAGGAGGCGAAATTGCCATGAGCAAATCCCTGGCGCGTGAACTGGGAAAATTCAATGTCAATGTGAATGTGGTGGCCCCGGGCATGGTCATGACCGATATGGCCAGCCAGATTCCGACCGAGTTTTTGAACAAGGCGGTTGACGAAACCGTTCTGGGCCGGATCGCCCGGCCGGAAGACTGCGCCGACCTGGTGACATTCCTGTGTTCCGACCGGGCACGGCATATCACCGGAGAAGTCATCAAAGTAGATGGCGGGCAATATATATAGGAGACCGGAAATGAGAAAAAGAATCGGAATCATCGGAGTCGGGCATGGTGTTTTCGGACGCCGCAGCGATGCCACGGTACAAGAGCTGGCTTTTGAAGCCTTCAAATCCGCCCTGGAAGATGCCGGTATCACCCGCGAAGATCTGGATGCCTCGGTGATCGGTTCGGTTCCCGAGTATCACAAACAGCGTTCGCTGGCCGGGGTAATTCAGGAATATCTGGCTTTGGTTCCCAAACCCACCTGGCTGACAGAGGTGGCCTGTGCCTCGGGCAGTGCGGCCATTCGCACGGCCTGGATGTCCATCCAGGCAGGCTTTCATGATCTGGTAGCCGTCATTGGCTGTCAAAAAATGACAGAACTGTCCACACCGGAAATTCTGGCCCTGATGGGAAGGGTTGGCGAGGTGCAGTGGGAATCGGTCTTCGGAACCACTTTCCCGGCTTATTATGCCATGTTTGCCAGGCGTCACATGCATGAATTTGGGACCACCCACGAACAATTAATCGAAGTGGCCATTAAAAATCATTATTACGGAGCCCGGAATCCCAAGGCTCTGTTTCAAAAAGAGATAACCATGGAAAAGGCTCTCGAATCCGATGAAGTGGCCGACCCCTTCCGGATATACGACTGCTGTGCCAATGCCGACGGGGCGGCATGCGTAATACTGGCCAGCGAAGAGCGGGCCCGGGAAATTTCCGATAAAACCGTCTGGCTGGATGGCCTGGGTTGCGCCACGGCCAGCATGTCGGTTCTCAGGAGGCCCCATCTGGTGGGATTGGCCAGCGCAGAAAAAGCAGCGGCTGAAGCTTATGAAATGGCCGGGGTAAAACCGTCGGATATAAAGGTGGCTCAGGTTCACGATTGTTTTACCATTGCCGAGATTATGGCCTATGAGGACCTGGGATTCTGCAAAAAAGGAGAGGGCGGGAAATTGATTTCCGAGAGGCAGACCTATATTGGCGGAAAGATACCGGTTAATGTCGACGGCGGTTTGAAAGCAAAAGGACACCCGATCGGAGCCACCGGTGTTTCCCAGACTTATGAAATCGTCCGCCAGCTCAGGGGCGAAGTGGGCGAACGCCAGGTTTCCGGAGCGGATATCGGGCTGACTCACAACGTGGGCGGAATCGGACAATACTGTTTTGTTCATATTTACAGGAGGGATTAGACATGTTTAAATGGTTTGGCAAGGTCAATTTTTCTCCGTTTACCAAGGTCGAAGATTTTGCGCAATATTTAAAAGATGGTCGTTTCATGGGTTCTGAGTGCCAAAGTTGCGGGACCCGGTCATTTCCTCCCCGGGCGGATTGCGAAAATTGCATGAGCGGTGAATTCAAGTTTTTCGAACTCAACGGAAAGGGCACCCTTCATACTTATACCAAAATCTTTGCCGCACCGGTCGGGTTCGAAGACCTGGCTCCCTATACGGTGGGCGTGGTTGATCTGGAAGAAGGCGGGAGAGCACTGGCCTGGTTCGGAGATACCATAGCCGAAGAGGATATTAAAATCGGGATGGAACTTCAGATTGTTCCCCGTATTTTTGAAGAATTGGAAGACATTCATGTATACTACTGCCTGGAAAAACCGGGAACATCCTGGACAAAGGTCAATCCCAATCCGTAATACCTCTGATTTGATTGATTATGGTTTTTTTCGAATTTCAATTTGAAACACAGACGTGTTATTTTTTTTTAAAGTGAAACCAAGAAGGAGGTCAAGATGAATAAAGGCGATAGCATGTTTCCCGGGGTGCGAATTCCCTATGGCACCTGGGGCAGCAGTTATTTCCCTGCCTGGCAGTTGTCACCTCTGGCCGAGGTGAACATCGGCCAATTTGCCGGGGAATCCATGAACCGCATTCTGGGGAAACGAAAAGTCCCCAAAAATCTGCTTGACTATTTGATTATCGGTTCTACAGTTCCCTGGCACTGGAAGTTCTGGACCGCCCCTCTGGTTTCCAGCTTCCTGGGTCATCGGCTGCCGGGATACCATATGGAACAGGCATGCGCGACCGGCCTGCAGGCGGTTTTGCTGGCCGGGGCAGAAGTCCAGGGGCAGTCCCATGAGATGGTTGGCGTGTTAACCTTTGACCGCACCAGCGATTCTCCGGTCGGGGTTTTTCCAGAACGAAGGGCACATCAGAGAACATTCGCTCTCAGTGATGTCTGGGATAACTTCGGTTTTGATCCGGCTACCGGCAAAGCCATGCTGGCCACAGCCGGAAACGTTGCCCGGAAATATAAACTTGACCGCAAAGAAGTGGATGAACTGGCTTATTTCCGGCATAAGCAGTATTTCGACA
>CAZOWT010000270.1:0-3046 GCA_964583345.1 uncultured Clostridia bacterium | reverse complement strand
GTTTTTTGGGAAGAACAGCTTGTATAATCTATAATTTTTTTCATAAAAAAAAAGTAATCATAGTTCATACCTTTCACGGCCATGTTTTTCATTCGTATTTCAGCCGTCTGAAAACAGCTTTATTTGTTCACCTGGAAAAATTGATGGCAAATAAGACGGATATCCTGATTGCCATCAGCAAAAATTTAAAAAATGAAATTTTAAAATATATGGGCCTGAAAAATGAAATAAAAATCAGGATCATTCCCCTGGGAATTGATTTTTCACCGCCAAAGGCAAGAATAACTCAGACAGATAATGGAGGTTGGATTAACGTGGGAATGTTGGGGAGGTTGGCTCCGATTAAAAATATTGCCCTGGCAGTGGAAATTGCGGGAATTTTGCATGAAAGAAAATTGCCGGTGAAAATCGTTATCGGTGGAAGCGGCCAGCCTGAAGATTTCATGAAGCTGAACCGGCAGGGTCTGGAAAATATTTTGTTCATGGGCAGTATTGGCCGGCCCGAAGAATTCTGGAATAAAATGGATATTGCCCTGTTAACCAGTAAAAATGAGGGAACACCCGTATCCTTGATTGAAGCCATGTTTGCCGGAATTCCTTTTGTGGCCCCCTATGTCGGCGGAATCCCCGATATGGCATGCGGTCCGTGCAGGCAGGAAAATAATTTAATATATTACAAAAATTGTACTTTAATAAAAGGATTTCAAGCGCCGGATTATGCAGCCGCCATTCAATTTTTCTGTCATCATGATTCCAGGAAAAAAGCCGGCGAACTGGCCCGGCGGCAGGCAAGGAAAGCGTATTCGATACAGAGGTTAATCGGAGATATTGATGCATTGTATATGGAATTATGCAAAGTATAACTGAACTGATTGTATATATTATGGCTTTTGGCGCTTCCGTGATACTTAACCTGTTTTTTGTAAAATTCTGGAAATTCGATTTATTAAAATCACCGTGGAATCAAAACCGATGGAAACCAAAACAGGTTCCCCTGACCGGTGGAATTTCCATTTTGTTCCTCTTTGTCCTTTTTTTAATTTTGAGATCTGGCGGTTTTCCGAAAGATTCCAAAATCATATCGGTTTTTATCGGAGGCATCTTCATTTTTTTATTGGGACTCTTCGATGATATTCTGGACATTAAGTCTTATCATAAATTTCTGATTCAGATCGGCATTGTGCTGCTGTTGATCGCATTCGGCGTTCGCATATCGATGTTCGGGAAACCTCTGGGATATATCCTGACCTTCTTTTGGATCCTGGGTATTACCAATGCTTTTAATCTCCTGGACAATATGGATGGCTTGTCGGCCGGAATCGGAGCCATTGCCTTTTTCTTTTTGGGAATCAATTTTATCGGGGAGGGCGCCGTATTGTTCAGTTTTATCAGTTTTATATTCACATCGTTGCTCCTGGGATTCCTGGTGTTTAATTTTAATCCGGCAAAAATATATCTGGGGGACAGCGGTTCCCTGACCATTGGCTATTTTCTGAGTGTTCTACCAGTGCTGGGTTCCCAGAAAAGCGGAAGATCGGTTTTTATCACCATAGTTTTCCCTATTATGATTATGCTTATTCCCATAATGGATACCGTACTGGTATCGGTTACCCGGAATTTGAGGGGACAATCCCCGTTTGAAGGCGGGAAGGACCATCTGTCCCACCGTCTGGTTATGCTGGGATTGAGTGAAAAACAGGCGGTATTGTTTTTGTACCTGGTATCGGTAATACTGGGAATTTCGGTGCTTCTTTTTAAAGAGATTCCTACTGTTTATTCAATGATTTTGTACTTTTTTATCAGTATGGGGTTTGTTTTGTTCGGCATTTATATCGGGAAGATAAAAATTGTGAATAAACCCCGGAAAAGAGAAAATATTGTCCTGCTCAGCACGAATTTTCTCTATAAAAAAAAGATTTTTCACATTATGGTCGACCTGATTCTGGTTGTTCTGGTGTATTATTTTGCCTATCTGATCAGATTTGAAGCGCATATGAGCCAGAAGAACCTGAAAATATTTTTGGATTCGTTTCCGATTGTCATATTTTTTAAAATTTTGTGTTTTCATTTTTCCGGCATCTATAAAATCGAAAGCCGATATTTTTCTTTTTCCGACGGATTAAAGGTCCTGAAAGGGGTTTCATTGGGTTCGGTTTTGTCCGTGGTATTTCTCACTTTATTAACTCGATTTGTCGATTATTCAAGGGCGGTGTTTGTTATCGATTGGATGTTGACCTTAATGGTTGTGGGCGGTGTCAAAGTATTCTACCGTTTTTTTGAGGAGCTTTTTGCCCCGGTAAAGTATAAAAGCAAAAGAAAAATTATCCTGGTCGGGGATGAAAGGATGGTTCGGTCAATTGACAAATATCTGGGTTTCAGAACCGCGTTTAATCTGGCCATATTAAAAAATATCCCTTTGACTGATTTTGATTTTGATGATATGATGGAGTATTTAAAAAAGGCAAAGTCAAAGATACACATGATTGTAGTGGGCGATAAAAACCTTTTGACAAAAGAAGAAGTTGAGGAAATCCAAAGCCTGGATATTTTGGTTTTTGATGAGAGAGAATTTTTTGATGAAATTCTGAAATAGACCCGGGAGATACTCGACTGGAACAAAAATGAAAGTGCTGATTACAGGCGGAGCGGGGTTTATCGGGTCGAATCTGTGCCGTAAATATCTGGAGAGGGGGGATGAGGTTTATGTGGTCGATAATTTGTCCACCGGGAAATTTGAGAATATATCCGATCTTCTGGAAAAATATCCTGATAGAATATCATTCGACAAGGATTCCATATTAAACGATAAACTGATCATGAAATTGACCAGCCTGGTTGATGTGGTCGTACATCTGGCTGCGGCTGTGGGGGTTAAATATATCATCAACAATCCCCTCAGTGCCATGGAAACCAATATTATCGGCACCGAAAATGTCCTGAGGGGAGCGAAGGTTTTTAAAAAGAAAATTATTATTGCCTCCTCTTCAGAGGTATATGGGGATCAGGTGAAGGCGCCACTGGTAGAAGAAGATTCTGTTATTTTCGG
>CAZOWT010000269.1:0-3063 GCA_964583345.1 uncultured Clostridia bacterium | reverse complement strand
ACTATTAGTAGATACTGTCTACTAAATGATCCATGCCACTAATTCCATGCTAATTATAAATATATTTCTCTCAGTGGAATGATAGATCTCATCCTTCCCATTTGAATGCGTAAGTGGTGATAGGATTTTAGATTTTATCATTAAATACAAATACAATTTGTTTCACTATTTGTAATATTTCTTCAAGTTAGTTTTCTCAACTTTTTGTTAAAAGTTTTCTCACTCTGCTATACAAGGTTCAAAGTTCAAGGTTCAAAGATAAAAATTTCATATCAGGCTGATTGAACTCCTATTTGACCCAAGACCCGTAGGGGTTGCATATATGCAACCCTGTCTAATTTATTGAAATTCTAAAATGAAAGACCTGACCCTCAATATATATGCAACCCTGTTTAATTTACTGAAATGCTAAAATGAAAGACCTGACCCTCGATACAAATAAATCCGCCGGGATATTAAATTTTTAAGGTATAGGCCTGACCCTAAAAATGATATAATGATTTTTTTTGTACGGGACAGGCGTACCTGTTGCCTATGTTTTTCGTCAACGATATTTTTGACTATGCAACAAATCAACCTTGCAACTACCCAACTATCTGAATATCATCCTTCCCAGTGAAGGGGTCATGACCGAAATGGCTTTTTCCGGGCATATTTCCTGGCAGCAGTAGCATCGGATGCACAATCTATAGTCATATTGGGGTCTTCCCCTTTTGTTGCCTGTCGGCCAGTTAACAGCTTTTTCAGGCACCGGGCACTGGAGAATGCAGGATCCGCAGCCGGTGCACTTTCCGGCATCGATGACCGGTCTTGAAAGTAACAGATTTTTTAAGAAGGCAGGAAGATTCTGAAGGAGTGCCAGTTCCCTGATCGGCCGCCGCACTACCCGGAATTCAGGGCGAATCAGTTTTTTAAAGTCATCCCCCAGCAGATCGATTTCTTCTTCATGATAGGTCCCCAGCCCGGCCTGGTATCCGATTTTCAGAGTGGGGACAAATTCGGGCTTTAAATTGACCAGCCGACAGAAGACAGAATCCAGGGCCACCGGATCCGTGGAAAACAGCAGCACGTTCATCTGTTTGGGATCTCCGCTTCTGGGCCCGTTCCCTTCCATGGCCATAATGCCGTCCATGATATAAAGCCGGGGCTTCAGGAATTTGTTCAGATCGACCAGCATGGCGGAAAAAATTCTGATATCCTTCATTTTAAGATGAAACTCTTCCTTGTGGAATCCGGGGACGCATCCAAATGTGTTTTTGACTGCGCCGGTAATCAGGGTAAGGGCATGCGTCTTCATCTTGCTGATGCTGATGATGCCATCCGCATCCAGCGCGCCGTTGGCGATGACCATTTGCCGGGCCAGCATTGCTTCGGGCAATGATACCTGCCGGCCTTTTTGAAAATCCAGAAACGGAATTTCCAGTAAATCAGCCATGTCTTTTATGCCTGTTCTTCGGGCAATTTTTAGTGGATTTCCCAGGCCGGGCGAATCACCGTACCCGATTCCTATTTTTTTTTGCTGTAACAACCGGGCCACGGCGCCGAAAACCGAGGGATGGGTGGTTACCGCTTTTTCCGGTGGATCACCGGCCAGCAGATTTGGTTTCAGTAAAATGGTTTCATCTTTCCGGGCAAAGGCTGATATCCCGCCCAGCAAATTGATCCCGGTCTCCACCGCTTCGGTGATACCTTCAATCCCGTAATCACGGCATTGAATGAGGGCGACCCTGGATTTCATGTTGTGGCGATAAACGGATGCGAATTCAGATGAATGAAGATTTTCTCCGGAATACGCGGTAAAATCAATATGGAACTAAAACGTTTCCTTGGTGATATTGGAAATCTGACTTTCATTCCCCTTTTTGTCGATCGCGGTAACCGCATAGATATAAAGCACACCTTTCTGGACGGTCAAATCCTTGAAATAGTTCTGCTTGACCTTGTCGGCGAGGAGCTTGAATTCATCATCCGGGGATGATTTTCTGAAAATCCTGTAAAAATCGAGATCCTTCTCCGTGATTTCATGCCAGGTCAGGAAAATGTGATCATCGGCCCGGAAACTGATCAGATTGGATGGCGGATCAGGGGGGAAAACATCTTCCACTTTCACGGATACGATGTTGGAGGGTTCGCTTTCGATTTCCTGCGAAAGAATGGAGGACACAGTGTAAAAATATTCGCCGTCCCTGCCGGTATCCGTATCCTCATAGTATTCTTCCAGAACATTCTCCCTGTTGAGCGGGGAGAAATCACCTTTTTCGATTTTCCGGTATACCCGGTATCCGGTGACATATCGGATAACCGCATTATTCAGGTTGAGTTTGGGCCGGCTCCATTTCAACTTTATCACCTTGTTTTCCTTGACGATGCTGAGGTCCTCGATGGCTTTGGTGGGGATAACCGTTTCCAGGGTTACGATTTTGCTTAAAGGCGCTTTATCCTTTTCATAACTGTACCTGATGGCAAAGCTGTGCTGTTTTTTATCCAGATTTTTTGTCTTGAAAGCCAGATCGGCATAAAAATAATTATCCTTTTTGATTAATTCTTTGTCCTTCAATTTCATTATCAGACTTGATTTCTTTTTGAATTTTTTAGGGGTCAGCAGGCCGTCTGCGTGGTAGATGCGGATTTTTCTGATGCCTTTTATTTCCATCCGGGTTTTTTTATCCGATAACTTATCCGGGAAATTCCACATCAGCCTCAGGTTGTTGCCCAACTGCAGAATTTTTATGTCCTTTATGACCGTCGGCGTTTTCCGGGGTTCCAGCTTCAGAGGGCCTTTGGCCCCGCAACCCAGAAGGAAAATGATCCAGAGAATAAACTGCAACCGGAAACATCTCCCGGCTGACAGGCACCCGCTCCCTGATTTCGGATTTGATTTTTTCATTACAGGATATATTTGCTCAGATCGCTGTCCTGGGCAATGCCTTCCACTTTATCCAGCACATATTTTTTGTCAATGGTAACCTTTCCGTTGTTAATATCGGAGGCCTCGAAGGAGATATCTTCCATGACTTTCTCCATGATGGTGTGCAATCTCCGGGCCCCGATGTTTTCGGCAAT
>CAZOWT010000268.1:0-3085 GCA_964583345.1 uncultured Clostridia bacterium | reverse complement strand
TTTTTAAAACCCATTGCGGCTTACCTCCTGTTGTCTGGTTTGCGACACCTTTAAACCGGGTTCGTAATCCTTAAAACCTTAAACCGGAATTTTCCGGAGTAACCGGAATTCTATTTTTTTTCAATGATACCCTGAGATTTTTCGGTTCTCTTGATCAGGCCCGAACCATCCGGAACCTGCTCCATGTTGACATTTCCCTTGAAGATGGCGCCTTCCTTGATGATCAGTTTTTTTGCGTTCATTTCGCCGGTGAATTCACCTTCGGCAAAAATAAGTACCTTTACTGTGGCGGTAATATCGCCCTCGACTTTTCCCTGGATGATGACTTCCTTGGCCTTTATTTCCCCGTTTATATAACCCTGCCTGCCGATTGTCACCGAGCCGTTGCTTTCAACTTTGCCCTTGATATTCCCTTCGATGGTCACATCTTCATCCAGTTTCAAATCTCCGTTGATCTGGATGGTTTTACCGATGTATGATTGCAAACCGGCAGTTCCCGCCTTGCCGATATCAGAGGGGAACGGCTCCCGGCTTGTTCGCTCATCTCTTTTGCCTGATAAAATCGCCATCTTTTTTCTCCTTTAAAGAAAAATGCGGGAATACATGCTGATTGTCATCCGGCAGTTGTAGGAAGATGGCCGGACGATTTACATCCCACATGATTGATTATTCATAAAAAAAAACATTCTGTCAAGGGCCGGGCCGGGAATCAATCGATTATTTTTCCCGATACGGACCCTTCAGGTTTTCCACAATAGCCAGACCGGTTTTCAGGCGGCAGATGTTCTCCAAAGATGAGCAATGATGAATCGACTCGGAGAGGTTTTTCCCCAGTGACAGCGCGCCGAATCCGGCCATGACCGCCAGACCGTACTTTTCAGCCAGTGAAACCACCTGTTTGCACTCCGTATCCGCTGAAACTACCGGAATGAACGGATAGAGGGTTTTCCCTTCCGCATCATCGGGAACGATGCCCTCCATGCCTGCGGACCGGCACACCAGCGCCTGGATCATGGCCTGGGGCGAATGGGAAAATATGGCAGCTCCCGCTCCTGAATTCCGGTAGACCGAAAGGTGCAGGTCCGGCCAGTACGCTCCCACAGGCTCAGATGCGACCAAGCGAACCGGCTGGAGCCGGAAACCGGGGGGTGAGGAGGCCCTGAGGGAAATCCATATATTCCGTCCTTCCCGTTCGCTCAGGGAACCGGTATGAAACGGTGAAATTCGGTGAGAAAACAGGTCGGACGCCGTCAGATTGAAGCGCTTGGCAGTGTCACTTTCGCAGGCAATCCCCGGATTAAAAAATTCTTTCGGATAACCGGCATCCGGATAAGATAAATTTATTAAACCGCTGCACTTCACACCCAGCAGCATCAAGCGGGTAAGGATCATGGCCGAATCCTCCAGGATGCAGGCCAGCATCATGGCCTCCGGAAGCGTCATCCCCCTGACAAACGGGCCGTGCCCCCGGACAACCATCGCCGGACAGGCAGAGAGAATCTCCGGGATCTTTTCCGCCATTTCGGCTGAGGCGATTGGCGATTCGAATTTCACCAGCGGTACCGATCCCAGGTAATATTTTCCCAGAAAGTCAACCGGCTTCATGGATGGTTTGACCAGGGAGAGTTGGGTGGCGTTGGGTGAATGGGTGTGAATGACAGCCCGGGAAAACCCGAGGATTTGCCGGTGAGTCCTGGCTTCGGAAGATGCGCGGGCAACGGTTTCAACCGGTTCATTCGCATCGAAAACCACGATATCATTCTCCTTGAGATGACCTTTCATGGTTCCGCTGGCCGTGATATATATTTTCCCGGCCCGCTTCAATGATATGTTTCCGCTGTGGGTATTCTGGAGGTTCAGGGCCAGCAGCGCCTTCCCGATCTTCATGATTTCCCGTTTCGCCCGATTCATTTCAATTCCGAACATATTTTATCCCAAAACGCAAATCATCTCCAGGATTTTTTATTTTCTTGACTCCGAAAAGCTAATTTGCTAGTATTTTTTATGGTCCGGAACCTTGATAAAATCCTCAATCAGTTCAAAGGGAAGTCGGTAATCGTCTGGGGCGACATTATCCTGGATGAATATATTTACACCTTTACCCGGAGAATTTCACGCGAAGCACCGGTTCTGATCACCGAATTCGAATCCAACGCCATCAAACTCGGCGGGGCCGGCAATGTGGTGATGAATATCAAATCCCTGGGAGCCAATCCCATCCCGGTCGGGTTGATCGGCAACGACCATGACGGCCGTACCATCAAATCCATTTTAACCGAAAACCGGGTCAGTACCGATTTCCTGATCGAACTGGACCGTTACCGGACGCCCAAAAAGAGCCGTATCCTTTCCGGCGGTGAAAATACCAAAAAGCAACAGGTGCTGAGAATAGATACCCTGGATCGGCAGGGTATTTATCCGGAAACCTACCGCCGGATCGACCGGGTCCTGGATGACCTGCTGGGCAACACCGATCTGTTGCTGATTTCCGATTATCTATACCGGTCTGTACAGCCGAAAAACCTCAGCCGGATGCGAAAAAGATTTCCCCGCCACCTGGTATCCATCGATTCCCGGAATCACCTGATCAAATTCAAGGGGGCCAACCTGGCCACACCGAATGAACCGGAATTGAAACGGATATTTCCCGATTTTGGCTTTGCCACAGAGATTGATTACTATCAGGCCGGCAAAGACCTGCTGTCCAGGCTGGATGCCCGCGGAATCATACTCAAACGCGGCTCCAAAGGCATGGTCGCATTCGAGGCCGGGAAAAAACCGCAGGTTGTGGATATTTTTGGCGTTACGGATATCGTTGATGAAACCGGCGCCGGAGACACGGTTATTGCGGTTGCCAGTCTGGCTGTTCTCGCCGGCGCCGACCTGGCTACGGCCGCACGCTTGGCCAGTATCGCTGCCGGAATCGTGGTCATGAAGGAAGGCGCCTACCCCATCGGCTTCGAGGAACTGCTCCGGGCCCTTCATCCATAAACCCGGTAAAAGAAAAATCCGCAAAAAATATTACCCACTAAAATCCCTGAAAATAATAATCGCAGAAGAGAGGAAGGCGAACAAAACCATTGCC
>CAZOWT010000267.1:0-3100 GCA_964583345.1 uncultured Clostridia bacterium | reverse complement strand
CACGCATAACCCTTTAATATAATCACAAATTCAGCCTTGGAAGCGACAAACTCTTTTATCCGCTCGAATTCACTATCATATGAAGTGGAGACCGTCTTGCTGTCAATATCAAACAGGATACTGGACTCAATTTTTTGAATATCGGGTGATTCCACCTCTCCCTTCAGCGCTTCGACTATGGGAACCTTCTCTATTTCGGTAATGGTTTTTTCAACCGGTTCTTCGGAAATTAAAACCACACGATCTCCGAGTTCAATGGGATAAGAAGAATCTAATATTTTAATGGTCGAATTTGAATTTTGAGGATTTATCACAATTCCCAGCCCGGTAATAACCGGAGGCAAATTCTTTTTTATCACTTTATAAAAGAGAAGGAAATCTCCTTTGCTAACCAGTGCCTTGCCCAGATCCACGGCCAAATAGTGTGAAGTGCCAGCAATTTCACGGCTGAAATCAATATCCAGATCATTATAAACCACCGTCCCCTCGAACGGTGATTCCGGCAATCTGCATTCCTGATAATCTATTTTTTTCTTGAATACCATGTCTTCCGGTTTATAAGGCAGAAGAAAATCACCGATATAAACCGGATGGCAACCATTTTTCAGGGTTATGACAGCTTTGTCTTCGTATATACAGGTTACCTGGGCGAGAGATTTTTTCAAATAATACGTCCCCAAGACTTTGAGAGAAAAAGGATCAGAAATCCGTTTTCCCTGCTCCAATACTGTCCACATATCTCCTTCTTTTATCCCATCGACCGATCCCTTGTTAATATACAATTTATCGTCATCAGAATAAATATTTCTGTTTAAATGCATCTCCTCAGCACCGATAATCATAACATCTTTCCTGATTCGCTTGGAGATGAAAAAAGTGCAATTCAAATCATTTTCACCGATTAACTGGCTGGCCGGGAGATATGAATATGCCCTTCTTATATCAAGAACTTTCTGTTTTTCCTGAGAAGCGATGTTAATGAAAAATGACAATAGAATAATAAAAATAGAAATTTTTTTCATCATTCTCTCCTTATATATAAATAAATAAAACAAAACAACCTTTTTGTCAAGTTTTAAAACAACACCATAATAGACTGTCAATTCAACTTATAAGAGAAAAATTGACAGAATATAAAAAGTAGTGTAAAAACGATAGTGTATAAAAGAAAAGGCAAAAAAGAGAAAAATTTATGATCCATCAAATAACCGAAGAGCCAGTTCCAGTCATTTATAAAAAAATCCTGAAAGAAAAGATGAGCGGAGAACTGAACATCAAATCCGATAATGCCGAAAAAAAATTATTGTTTCTGAACGGAAACTTAAAATATGCCAGATCAAATGTCATACATGAGCGCCTGGGTGAAATCCTGTTCAAACTGGGAAAGATCACCCAAACTCAATTCTGGAATATTCACAAGTTGATCGAAGGAAAAAACGACAGAATCGGGAAAATACTGGTTCAAAAAAACATTCTCAGCCAAAAAGATGTTTTCTTCGGACTTTTGCACCAGATCATGACCATTGCAATTTCAGCATTCGAACTTCATTATGGCGATTGGGAATTTAAAGAAAAACTCGTTGAAATTCCCCAGGATATTGACTTCAATATTGAATTACCCAGTATTATTATGGAGGGAGTCAGAAAAATCAATAATTTCGAATACTACAAAAACACCTTTTCCCTACAAGCACCGAGCATTTCAAAGACCAGCACCGCAGCAAAAGAGACTCTTTCTCATGATGATCAAAACTTTGTGCAATTCTTATCTGATTTCAAAAACGTACCTTGCGCTCAAATCTCGACCAAATACGGTATGCCCGAAAATATTTTTTGGAGAAAAATCGTTTTGCTATATTTGTTCAGTATCATTGAGTTTACCGATATACAGCAGAATCAAGAGGAAAACAAAAACGTCGAAGACCTGTCAAATTTTTATAATCGGCTTCAATCAAATAAAATAGACTATTATGAACTGCTGGGAATGAACAGTACCGCCAGCATGGACGAAATCAAGGACTCGTATTTTACCCTGGCAAAAAAATTCCATCCTGATAGAATGTCAAGCACAATAGAACCGGAAATCAAAGAGAAAGCCAATTTCGTTTTCGCAGCCATCAACAAGGCATATGAAACACTGAGCAATGAACAAAAAAGAGAAGAGTATGATTCCATGGGATACAGAGAATCCGAAGATGAAATCGGATCCGAAGAAAATCTCAAGGAAAAAGCCCGTATTTTTTATCTGAAGGCCAGAACCCTTTATAACAAGGGACAATTCTGGGAAGCCGCGACCTTACTGGATGAGGCAATAAAAATAGACAGTGCCAAACCTGCATATTTCCTTTTGCTGGGACTTTCGCAGATGAATATTGTTTCCCTGAGAAAAACCGCAGAAACCAATTTGCAAAAAGCAAGTGAAATGGAACCCTGGAATGCGGAACCATTAACGGCAATGGGAATGCTGTTTCTATCCGAGAGACTGAATAACCGGGCGGAAAATTTTTTTCGGAAGGCACTTTCGATCAATCCCAACCATGCGCTGGCAAAAAAAAAAATGGCGGAGATGGGAAAGGCGCCAGCAAAAAAAATTTCCTTCAGCTCCTTTTTCCATAAAAAGAAAAAGTAAATTTCAAGTCGCCCTTTTCCCGGACTTATTCCTAATTTTATGACTTCAGATGGCTCCGGATTGTTTTAGCTTTTTTAATTGTTTTAATCCCAGCTTTCGCTTTTGAAATCTGGTCAAGTTTTTTTTTGCCTTTTCTTTTGTTTTGATTTTTATTTCGGGAAAATTTATCGGAATGAAGGAAAGACCGGAAATCAAGTCTCTCAGTACAACACCATCAAATGGACCGATCAGATGTTTCCCGTACCAAAAAAAGAACCGGTCTGATTTTCTAATCCGATTGATTTTGGCAAAACCATTGGGAACAATGATTTCACCACTCAATTTTTTATATGGATAAGAATAAAGCAGTCTTAACAGGGAATTAAATCCATAGGAAACCGTTTTCCTGGGGGATTCCGCCAGGATCTTCTCCGTATCAAAAACATATAGATACCCATGCTTCGGCAATCGGGGAACAGAGCGAACAATTTC
>CAZOWT010000266.1:0-3105 GCA_964583345.1 uncultured Clostridia bacterium | reverse complement strand
CGGCTATATTTAAGTCATCTGTTTTTTAAACTTCTTTTTTGCATAAGAAAATAAAGAAAACATACAGTAGACGACAGATTTTTATATAAATTTTTAGCGGAAAAACAGTAAGTGCAGGTTGCTAACGGAGATAAAATGAAAAAAATTTCAGGCCAGGAGCAGGTGCTGTTTATAAAGCCAAAGAGTCTGATGACCTGGGACATGTGGGAACCGGTGGTGAGATTCACCATACTGGTTTTCGGAATCGCAATCATCATCATTGCCCTGAAAGAAAACCTGCTTTTTCACTGGGAATTCTACCGCCTGGGAAGCAAAGCCAATCTTTTGTTTAAATACATCTTATTTATCAGCGGCATTATTTTTGTCTCATCCCTCGCTTTCAGAACATTTCTCTGGTTCAGATACCGCTCATATGATTTTTCCCGGGTACGGGAATGGCCGAAGGTCACCGTGGTCATTCCGGCTTTCAATGAGAGCAAGATCATTTTTGAAACCATATCATCCATAACCGAATGCAACTACCCGAAATCAAAACTGAAAGTCATCGGAATCGATGACGGATCTACCGATGATACTTTTTTTTATATGCAAAAGGCAAAAAACAAATACCCCAGACTGATTGAACTGATTCGATTTCCCGGCAACCAGGGGAAAAGAAAGGCCCTTTATACGGCCTATAAACAGACCTCAACCCCGTTTGTGATTACGGTTGACTCCGATACCCGTCTGGACCCCAACGCCATTCGGGAAATACTGACTCCGCTCCTGCTGAATGAGAAAATCGGGGCGGTGACCGGGAGAATAAAGATCTGGAACAACAGTGCCAATATATTTACCAAAATGTTAAATGCCCATTTTGCCATGGCTTTCGATTTTACCCGGGCGGTGCAATCAACTTTTAACAGCGTATTCTGTTTATCCGGAGCTTTTTCAGCCTATCGCAGCCATATACTCCGCCAGGTTCTGGAAAAATGGATGAACCAGACTTTCCTCAACCAGACCTGCACCTATGGAGAAGACCGGAGCCTGACCAACCATATCCTGCGAACCGGATACGGGACCTTTTATCAGCGAAATGCGCACGCCTTCACCATCATTCCCACCCAGCTGCAGAACATCCTTAAAATGTTAACCCGCTGGGCCAGAAGCAATATCAGGGAAAGTATTATTTTCTCCCGCTTCATGCTGAGTGAAAAAAGGAGGGGGAACCGGGTGCTGCCATTTCTGGAATTCTTTTCCACAGCTTCCCTGCTGATATTACATTTCATCTGGTTTTACTATTTTCTCTTTTCCGGATATATAGACGGGAATGTGATGTTCAGGATACTGGCCTATTCCATTCTTTTTGGATTTTTTTACATCCTCTACTACCTGAGAATCGAAGGAAAGAAAGATTTCCCCTACGTACTTATTTTTTCAATATTTTCCAGCATATTTACCATCTGGATTTTCACCACCGCCGGATTAACCATTACCCGCAAGAGCTGGTCCACGCGGTAAAGCCCCATTCAACCGCAAGACCGGTCAGAGGGCGACACCATCATGCTTCAACCGATTGAAATATGTCTTTATTTTTGATATAAATTGGCTATGGAAGACACAAAAATACTGATCATCGATGATGAGAAAAATATTCTGGAATCAATAAAGATGGTTCTGGCCTATGAAAACTATCAGGTCGAAACCTCGGGCAGCGGCTTGGATGGCGTGGAATTATTCAAAACTTTCAGGCCGGATATCGTGTTGCTGGATGTCAAAATGCCCGGTATTGACGGCATTGAAGTTTTAAAGAATCTGAAAGGGATCAACCGCTTATCCGAAATCATCATGATTTCCGGCCATTCCGGAATAAAAGAGGCAGTGGAAGCCTCCAAATTGGGCGCTTTTGATTTTCTGGAGAAACCGATCTCCAGGGACAAGTTGCTTCTCACGGTTCGAAATGCTTCTGAAAAGGTAAAACTGATAAAGGAGAATTTTAACCTGAAGGGCATAACCGAAAAAAAATACATGCTTATCGGCGATTCTCCGTCGATGAAAAAACTCAGGCATACCATAGGAACCGTGGCTAAGAGCGACTCGACGGTCCTGATTTCCGGGCAGAGCGGAACCGGAAAGGAATTGATTTCCCGGAGTATTCACCAATTATCCAGGCGCTGCCATGAAAAATTTGTTCAGGTCAATTGCGCCGCCATCCCCGAAGAATTAATCGAAAGCGAATTGTTCGGCCATGAAAAAGGATCCTTTACCGGTGCTTATGAAAAAAAAATAGGAAAGTTTGAGAATGCGCATAAGGGAAGCATTTTCCTGGATGAAGTCGGTGATCTCAGCCTGAAGGCCCAGGCAAAGGTTCTACGGGTTCTCGAAGAAGGTGAAATTCAGCGGGTGGGATCCCCGGAAATAAAAAAGGTCAATGTCCGGGTCATATCGGCGACCAACAAGGACCTGAAGGAAGAAATCAGGCAGGGGCAATTCCGTGAAGACCTGTTCTTCAGATTGAACGTGGTCCCCATATATTGTCCTTCACTCGCCGAGCGCAGAGAAGATATCCCCCTGCTCATCAACCATTTCATTGAATACTTTTCTCAGGAAAACAACTACAAAAAGAAAACCTTCTCCAAGAGTGCCATCGACCGGATGATGAATGCGGAATGGAAAGGCAATGTCAGGGAACTGCGAAATCTGGTGGAACGGCTGCTGATTATGTCCGAGAATAAAATCCTGACCGAAAATGACCTGCCGGATTACATGCGCGAACAAAAACCGGAAACACCGATTTCATACCAAAATATCACATCCTGGAAAACCTTCAAAAAGGAATCGGAAAAACGTTTCCTGGAAGAAAAACTTAGCGAATTCAAATACAACATTGCCAAGACAGCCAGGGAAATTCATCTGCCCCGGAGTAATCTGTATAAAAAAATCGAATTTCTTGGTATAATGATACCGGAGAATTCGGAAGCAGACGAAGGATCGCTGAAACCGTAGCCATGTCAACCATGGTCGCGGTTTTGGAGGAAAGTCCGGGCTCCGCAGGGAAGGATGGTTCCCAACCGGAACTGCCTGCTGCCTTGAGCCAGCGGGTAAGGAAAGTGTCACAGAGAACAG
>CAZOWT010000265.1:0-3118 GCA_964583345.1 uncultured Clostridia bacterium | reverse complement strand
TGGGGTCGTGTCTTAACATTTGACATTTCATTTTCGCTATGTTACATTTTTCGCATGGCCCGCCAGCCCAGAATCGAGTTCAAGGGCGCCTGTTACCATGTGATGTCGCGGGGTGACAAGCGCGAGGTGATTTTCCAGGATGATGACGACCGCCGGAAATTCCTGGAAAAAACCGCCGAAGCCGTGGACAAGTTCAACCTCAAGGTTCTGTGCTACGTGCTCATGGATG
This sequence comes from uncultured Clostridia bacterium, assembly GCA_964583345.1. Classification (GTDB taxonomy): domain Bacteria; phylum Acidobacteriota; class Aminicenantia; order UBA2199; family UBA2199; genus CAZOWT01. The sequence continues at coordinate 2,889 of CAZOWT010000265.1, read as the reverse complement.
ACCATTTTCACCTGCTGATCGAAACCCCGGAAGGGAACCTGTCCCGCTGCATGCACCATGTCAACTCCAGCTATTCCAACTGGTTCAAGTCCAAGTACGATATCAAGGGGTCGGTATTCCAGGGCCGGTACCGGGCCACCCTGGTGGAGAAAAACGGTTACCTGCTGATGCTCAGCGCTTACATCCACCTGAATCCGGTCCGGGCCGGGGTGGTAAAAAAACCGGAAAACTACCGCTGGAGCAGTTTCAAGCGTTATGTGGAACCTGACAAAAAGGATCGCTGGCTGAACACCCAGGAACTGCTCAACCGGGTATCCAACCGCCGGCATGGCTACCGCAGGTACGTCTATGAATTACTTGAACAGGATGATAAAATCCGGCGCCAGGACATTTACGGGTTTCATTCAATCGTGGGCGGTGAGAGTTTCCGCAAGCGGGTGGCCCGCAAAATCGAGGTTGATCTGCGCAAAAGCGAGATCCGGGAAAAGCCGGCGCTGAAAAGTCTAAGGCGGCTGCAGCCCGACGACATTGCCCGCATCATCTCCCGTCGGTTCAACATTAAAAAAGAACTCCTGGTGAAAAGGAAAAAGGGCAATGTCTATAAAAAACTGTTTCTCTACGGCCTGAAGAAATACAGCGACCTGCGCCTGCGGGAAATCGGGGAGATCGTGGACATGGACTATGTGGCGGTCTCCCAGATGGTCAGGCGATTTGTGGTGGAATCCGTGGACAACAACGAGATAAAGCTGATGATCGACCGGTTTGAAAGGGAATTGAAGAAATTCCGGAGATAAAAAAATATGCTCTTTTATTCTGCCGGGATTCTGGTATAATTCTTGCTTTCAATATTCCGGAAAGTCGTCGGTTTAAGATACATTGTCGGGAAACGACCTACATTTTTCTTTGCCGGGCCAAGCCAGAAAATGGCAACGGCGGCAGCCTAGGCACAGTTCAAGGTCTAAGCGATCTCAGAACTCAGGTTAAGGTTGAGGTTGAGGTTAAGGTTAAGTACAAACAATGAAATATAAATCCTTTGAAGATATGGCTGTCTGGGAAAAGGCAATGAAATTGGCACAGAATGTATTTGGATTGACTGCAAAATTGCCCAGAAAAGAAGATTATGGATTAACTTCTCAGATAAATCGGGCAGCATTATCTGTATATGGCAATATAGCTGAAGGTTTTGGAAGGAAGCACACAAAAAATAAACTCAATTTTTATTACAATTCAAGGGGATCATTGGCAGAGGCTAAAAATCATTTGATATATGGTTTGAAAGTTGGATATTTTAATAAAGAAGAATTTGCTGGGATAAATTCCCTTATTGATGAAATTTGGAAAGAACTAAATAAATTAATTGGTTCTTTCAAAGAGAAATAGTATTTTTTAAACAGATCCCAGAACTGGGAGAAAGAATCTATCAAGATGAGATATTTTTATTTGTTTTTCTTTTCCTCAACCTCAACCTTAACCTCAACCTTAGATAATAGGAGCTTTGGAATATGAAACTCTTAATCACTGGCTCTTCCGGCTTCATCGGCCATGCATTGGTCAAAAAAATGGCCGGACAGGGCGATTCGATCGTGGGCCTGGACAACATCAACAGCTATTACGATGTCAATTTGAAATACGGCCGGCTGGAGGATTCCGGCATCGAACGCCATGAAATCCGGGACAACAAGTTGGTCCCCAGCAACACCATTCCGGACTACCGGTTTGTGAAAATGAACCTGGAGGATGGCGATGCCATCACCCGACTGTTTGAAGAAGAAAAATTCGACCGGGTCTGCCACCTGGCTGCCCAGGCCGGGGTGCGCTATTCCCTGGAGAATCCCCGTTCCTATATCGATTCCAACGTGGTGGGTTTTCTGAACATCCTGGAAGCCTGCCGCCATAACGGCATCGACCACCTGGTCTATGCCAGCAGTTCATCGGTTTACGGCCTGAATACGAAAATGCCGTTTTCTACCCATGATATGGTGGACCAGCCGGTTTCTCTGTATGCGGCCAGCAAGAAGAGCGGCGAGCTCATGGCCCACACCTACAGCCACCTGTTTGCCATCCCCACCACCGGGCTGCGGTTTTTCACGGTTTACGGCCCCTGGGGCCGTCCGGACATGGCCGTGTTCAAGTTTGTCAAGTCCATCCTGGAAGGCCAACCGATCGATGTATACAACCACGGTAAAATGAGCCGCGATTTCACCTATATCGATGATATTATTGAGGGAGTGGTCAGAGTTTTGAATCAGCCACCAGCCCCCAGCCCCCAGCCATTATCCACGAGTCACGAGTCACCATCCACCAAAGACCAGCCCCCAGCCCCCAGCCACCAGCCACTATCCACGAGTCACCAGTCACCAGCCACCAAAGACCAGCCACGAATCCCATATAAAATTTATAATATAGGCAGAGGACGTCCTGTTAACTTAATGGATTTCATCTTTGCCATCGAAAAGGCGTTGGGAAAAGTTGCCCAAAAAACCTTCCTCCCGCTCCAGCCCGGGGATGTCGTGAAGACCTGGGCCGACACTGAGGAGCTGGAGAGAGATACCGGATACCGGCCAAGCACAACGGTGGAAGAAGGGATCAGGAAGTTTGTTGAATGGTATAAGGGGTTTTATAAACTTAAGTAAGTAGTAGGTAGTAGGTAGTAAGTAGTATGTAGGTGATAGAAAGAAAAAAACCAGGAAAATGAATGGAAAATATAAAGGTTTTAAGGATTTGAAAGTATACCAGATGTCTTATGAAATGGCGATTGAAATATTTAATATCACCAAGTATTTCCCTGCAGACGAAAAATATTCGCTGGTAGATCAAATCCGAAGGTCTTCCAGATCAATAACCGCCAATATCGCTGAGGCCTGGTATCGGAGAAAATATCCAAAGTCG
>CAZOWT010000264.1:0-3123 GCA_964583345.1 uncultured Clostridia bacterium | reverse complement strand
ACTTTTCCCTCATTGTACCCCTTTTCACCGAGCATTTCCTTAATGATCCTTCCGGCCCTCTTTATTTTTGCCGAATTGAAATAAGAAAACGGAGAAAAGATAATACCGTTTTGCTGGAGTTTTTCCGAAATGTCATCTTTGGAGATTTTCTTACCGGTTTTGTAGGTGACCCCGGATATAAATAAATTTTCCCAAACCTTAATCCTGATGATGACACCGTTTTGTCCATCTTCTTTATCAATTTTTATGTTCTCAAAAAAACCGGTCGCCCATAATGCGTCAAAGTCTTTTTTTAATATTTCCTCGGAATATATATCGTTGGGTTTTGATTTCATGTAAAACAAGATGGTATCCCGGGATACTTTCTTGTTTCCTTCTATAATGATATTTTCAATTATTTCTGCGCTGACAAACAGTGGCAGAAGCAGCAAGAGAAAACCAGATAAAATCGTTCTTTTCATTGCACCCTCGATAAATTGTTCTTATAACACATTTCAGGATAAAATTCAACTTGACTGGATTCCAGCCGGCAAGTTGATTCACGTTTATTATGACCCCCAGGCAGCCGGTAAAGGTTTCACCGGCTGCAATATTTTTGTTTTTTTATTCTTGACCGGCTGATCGGCTGGTTATTGACTCATGCCGGTTAAACCTTTATAATAAACAATGGCAACCGTACTGATTACCGGAGGAGCCGGATTCCTGGGTTCCCACCTGTGTGACATTTTTCTTGAAAAAAACTGGAGGGTGGTTGTCCTTGATAACCTGATCACCGGTTCGACCGACAATATCTCCCATCTGCTCGGAAAGAAAAATTTTAAATTTTTGAAGTACAGCGTCACCGATTATCTTTTCTTTGAAGAACCTGTTGATCTTATATTACACTTTGCCTGCCCGGCTTCTCCGATCGATTACGTACAGTATCCCATCCATACCATGAAGGTGGATTCTCTGGGGACGCTAAATACCCTGGGGCTGGCAAAGAATAAAACATCACGTTATGTTTTTGCTTCGACCTCCGAGGTTTACGGAAGCCCGGACGTCCATCCCCAGAAAGAGAGCTACTGGGGGTATGTGAATCCGGTCGGGCCCCGATCGGTTTACGATGAGGCGAAGCGATTTTCCGAGGCCATGTGCATGGCATATTTCCGGGAGCACCGGGTTGATATCAGAATTGCCAGGATTTTCAACACCTATGGCACCCGGATGAGATTAAATGACGGAAGGGTTATTCCCACTTTCATCACCCAGGCTTTAAAAAATAAGGACATCACCATTTTCGGGAATGGATCCCATACCCGCAGTTTCTGTTTTATCGATGACCTGACCGCCGGTATTTATAACCTGTCGATAAAGGATGGCCTGGCCGGAGAAGTGATGAATCTGGGGAATCCGGAAGAAATTGCCGTCCGGGACCTGGCGGATATGATTATTCAGAAAACCGGATCCCGCTCGAAAATTATTTTCAAAGATATACCGGAAGATGATCCGCCCCGGCGACAGCCCGATATCCGGAAAGCGCATGAAATGCTGGGATTTTCCACCCGTGTTCCGCTGTCGGAAGGTCTGGATCGGATCATTCCCTGGTTCGAACGGGAAATCGGATTGGTGTCGGATTGCCATGCCGGCCATGATGGGTCGGATTGATGCCCTTTGAATATGTTTTCGGGCCGGTGCCGTCGAGGCGGTTGGGAATTTCACTGGGGATTGATATTGTTCCCTTCAAAACCTGCAGTTATAACTGTATCTACTGCGAATGCGGCCCCACCACCCGGCTCACCCTGGAGCGGGAATCGTTTATTCAACCGGACAGGGTGATCTCAGAGATAGAAGCGGCGCTCGGGCAGCTGAAATATATCGATTTTCTGACATTTTCCGGTTCAGGAGAACCCACACTCAATAAGGATATAGGGTATTTCATCACCCGGATAAAAAAACTGACGTCGTTTCCGGTGGCAGTGCTGACCAACGGATCACTGTTGTTCCAAGAAGATGTGAAGCGGGATCTGCTGGCAGCCGATGTTGTCCTGCCTTCTCTGGATGCGGTTTCCCCGGATGTTTTTTCGAGAATCAATCGCCCGCACCATCAATTGAATGTTTCCGGTATTATCAGGGGGCTGGCCGAATTCCGTAACCTGTATTCCGGGAAGATCTGGCTGGAAATTTTCATTGTAAAGGGACTCAATGACGGTAAAACCGAATTGGAAAAATTGCACGCTGCAATAAAAAAAATCAGACCGGACCGGGTTCAACTCAATTCCCTGGATCGCCCGCCGGCCGAACCAGGCGTGTCTCCGGTTGATGTGAAGGATCTTGAAGATATCCGCCAGAGGTGGTCGGATCTCCCGGTGGAGATCATAAAACGGGTACGTCGGCGTGAGGAAATTGTCGCCTTCAGTGAAAATCTTGAGCATTTGATCCTTACGACCATCGGCAGGCGGCCGCTGACCCTTGAGGATTTGATCGACCTGACCGGAAAAAACCGGTTGGAAATTCTGAAATATATCGATATTCTGGCTCAGGAGAAAAAAATCCGTTTCCAGATTGTCGGGGAGAAAATATTTTACCGGTCTGCAAAATGAATATGCCGGTAAATTCTTGCTGATCTCTGCAGGGAAATTGGAACCGGGTTACCGGGTAGGGGGGTTATCCCGGATGAAATATTCCCCCCGATCATTGATCTGGATCTCCGGCAGTCGGTGATCCTTTTCAAAATGGTCAACCACCGTCTTCAGGTTTTCCCAAAATTGGATGAGTTCTCCGGTCGAATGGGGATGATTGTTCCCGATTAAAAATTTGAACCGGCCCCAGAAAAACGGTTGGGCCGCCAGTTTGCGCAGGTTATTCAGTTTGTTTTTATTCAATTTTCCCGGAAAAATATGAACCGGGATACGGTTCTGACCCAGTCTCCGGGCCTGTTCCGCCACCCAGTAGAGTTCCTTTATTTTTTCATTGGTGATGGGAATACAACCGATGGTGACGCAAGATCCGTGTATAAAAATATCTCCGCCGGGATTTATCCGGTCTCCCCGGATTCGATCCGAGCGGTTTGGATAATTAAGACCCAGTGAGAGGAAAAACCGGCTGAAGGGATTGAAGCGGTCGATGAAATAAAATCCTTCG
>CAZOWT010000263.1:0-3133 GCA_964583345.1 uncultured Clostridia bacterium | reverse complement strand
AAGTCGAGCATATCTTGTATATTTATCCTGAACTCGAGGAAGAAATCCCGTTTTTTTTAAAAAACAGGCTTTATAATATTGCCGATCCGGAGAAAGAAACTAAAATTAAAGACGGTTATATCAGATGGGTGGCGGCTGCTGTCGGTACTGTGGTGTTGTTCATGAATCTTTTCTATTTCACCAACATTTATCCATCGGCGAACCGGGTTCTGCACCTGGCTGTTGCCGAAATTCAGAAATTTGTGGTTGAAACCGGTGCATTTTTTGAAAAGATAAAAGAATCCAGAAATAATTTTTTATTCGGTTTTGGAACAGCCGGACGTGATGTTCAAAAAAATTTGGAATCAAAAGAGAATTCCAATGTTAAAGGAGGAGAAAATGGATAAAAAAACGAATGTTAAACCGAAAACAAAAAATCCGGTACTGGCGGCAATTATCGCTGCTATCTTCCCCGGTGTGGGGTTTTTTTATCTGGAAAATTTTCTGAAAGGGATTGCCTATATCATTATTTTTGGGATACTCATCGCCCTGGAGGTACACGCGAGTGATTATAGTTCCGGGGTCATGGAAGTGGTGGTATTCGGGCTGCTTATTGCCGGTTTTTATATTTTTCAGATCATCGACAGTTTCAACGATGCCAGGGTAACAGAATTGAAATCAGTGGATAATCCGAGAGAACAAGGAAAAGAAGAAATGACCCTGACCGGTTCGGTTGTGGTATTGCTGCTGGGTATTATTTTCCTGATGATTAATTTTAACCTTCTTTCCTATGGCCAGGTGATACGATTATGGCCGTTAATTTTGGTTGGTCTCGGATCGAAATTTATCATGAATTATTTCAACCTTAAAAAGAAGGAGGAAGGAGATGAGCAAACAAAAAAGTGAGTCTCTGTTCTGGGGATTTATCATACTTCTCATCGGTATGTTTTTTTTGATCAACAATCTTGGCTGGGCAGATATTGATATATGGGAATTCATCGCCAAATTCTGGCCGGTTATCCTGATTTATATCGGAGTGAAGAACATCATCATCTATGTGATGAACCGAAAATGAAGCGAAAAGAAATTTTCCTGGTTGTGGTTCTGATATTATTCGGGTTGACTTATCATTTCTTTAAATCCGGAGACTTTTATTTTTTCGATGCCTGTTCCGGAGATTCCCGGTCACTTTTGGATAAGGGTCATTCCCATGAATTTTTGATGAAAGCCTTGGAGTTTGATCATGTAAATAAGCTTTCCATACACAACCCAGCCGGGAATATAACCTTTCAGAAATCAGGCGATAACCGGGTTGTTGTCAAAATGGTAAAAAAAGTATTCCATCGGAAAACCGGGAAAGCCGCCGAGATTGAGAAAAACATTCAAGTCGGGGTGAATATATCCGGTGGGGATATAGACCTCAACGTTCATGTTTCCGGTAAATTCCCTTATCAAAGAGCCAGAATTTTTTTTCAAGTAGCGATTCCAGATGAGGTGGAATTAAATCTGTTTAACCGATATGGAGATATTGAGATTGTTGATTGCGGCAGTAATATTCAGATTGACGAAAAATACGGGGATATCGTCGCAAAAGATATTTCTTCTGATTTGAATATTCTTCATGGTTATGGGGGAGTCACACTGGATAATATCAACGGCAATGCTTCGATTGATTCACGTTATTCCACCGTCAGAATATACAATGCCCAGGCAATAAAACTTCAGGGCAAATATATGCGAACCCAGATTGTCGGATTAAAAAATGGACTCTGGTTAAAGAATTCTCATGAGGGTGTCGATATTTCAGATGTGAAGGGGAACATAAATCTGGATTCGAAGCATTGTAGAATTCGCTTGCTCAATATTGATTCTGATATCATCACCATCAGGAATTCATACGATGATGTCACAGTTGAGAATTTATGGGCCGGGAAAGCCGAAATTTCAAATTCTCATGGAAATTTAAATATAAAATATTTTGAAATAAAGGAAAAAATGAATATCCAGAATCGATATTCAAATATAAAACTGGAATTTTCCGAAACCATTTCTCCGCTTTTCAATATCAGTCTGCGCTATGGGAAAGTGGTGAACAAGACCCAGATTCCCCTCAGTATAATTAATAAAAAATTTGAACAAATATATTCCAGCAAGCCGGGGATTCCCCGGATTGACATCGTAAACAGCTATGGAGATATTTTTTTAGGCCATACGGTAAACAGTTCAGGACACTGATATTGATTGGTTTTTTTGTGTAAAACCGGGGATTCGATTTTATGAATCCAGCCGGATGCTACTGAGAGAAGATTCCCCCCACGATGATTTCTAAAATATTTTCAGTAACCGTAACCATATTCGAATACCGAAACCGGGTTGACATTGTGAATCGAATCCATTAATAATATGAGATGAAATTTTTTTAACCGGAGAAAACCTTGTTTGAGGCAGCAATCGGAGTTATCGGGGGCAGTGGTTTTTACAGTATGGAAGCGGTAAAAAATCCGCGTTATCGGGAAATTGAAACCCCATTTGGCAATCCGTCTGAAAAAATGTTAACCGGAGAAATAGCAGGCCACCCGGTCGTTTTTTTATCCAGACATGGAATCGGTCATCGTTACAATCCTTCCGAAGTTAATTATCGTGCCAATTTGTATGCCATGAAGTTATTAAATGTGGAAAAGCTCATTTCGGTTACCGCAGTAGGCAGTTTAAAGGAAGAATTGCCACCGAGAAGTCTGGTTATACCTGACCAATTCATGGATTTCTCACGGAAGAGGGAAAGCACTTTTTTTGAAAATGGGATTGTTGCCCATGTTTCCATGGCAGAACCCACTTGTCCCTGTTTATCACGCATTGCCAGTGATATGGCCAATGATATCGGTCTGGAAGTGTATTCGGGTGGGATATACCTTAATATTGAGGGCCCTCAATTTTCAACCCGGGCTGAATCCGAAATCTATCGCCGGCTGGGATTTTCGGTCATCGGAATGACCCAGGCTGTTGAGTCCAAGCTGGCCAGGGAGTTGGAAATGTGTTTCCTGCCGCTCTGTTTTGTGACCGATTATGATTGCTGGCATCAGGAGGCGGACTCGGTTTCGGTTGAGATGCTCATTGATAATCTGAAAAAAAATACAGATAATGCCAACCAATTAAT
>CAZOWT010000262.1:0-3153 GCA_964583345.1 uncultured Clostridia bacterium | reverse complement strand
AAATGATTAATTTTCTTCTTCATATGTATATCTTCTCAACTTCCTAACTTCTCATCCGCTCAGTTTTTTCCCCTCTCAACTTCTTAACTTCTTATCTTCTCAACTTCTCAGCTCTTACGTTTTTTGATAAAATCAAAAAACGTAGCTCTTTTCTCCGGATCGCTTGGCTCATCCATGTCCGGCAGGCCTTTATCGTTTATAATGGCCCGGGGGATGTCTTTTAACAAAAGGTCGGCTTTTCCCGGGTTCATTTCTTTTAACCGGTTATAAACCTGAGACAAAACCGGGGGCCGGTGTTTCAGGGAATGGGCGTCTGAAGCCACCACCTGAACCAGGTTGTGCTGCAACAGTCGAAAAGCGGTGGACTGAGCCTCGGGACCAAAATTTCCCAGCAGGCTGCCGGCATTGAGCTGGGCCAGGGCGCCCTGGCGGATCATCTCAAACAGCATCCGGGGATGGCGCTGAATCACCTGGTTTCGTTCCGGGTGGGCGATGATGGGAATCCAGCCCTCCATCTGGATCTGAAACAAAAAATCGTTGACCCCTGGGAATATGAGATCAAAGGGAAACTCCAGAATGAAATAGGAGCCCCGGTTGATGGTCAACAGTTTCTGATACCTGGCGAACAGATCCCTTAGGTTGGTGGTAAAAAATACCTCGGCACCCGGATAAACCCGGATTTTAAAATCAAACAATTTTATTTTTTCCAGAAACTCTTCCTGTTTCTGCAGGATCAAGTCCACATCCCGAAGCGTGTTGAGTTTACTGAAAAGATGGGGGGTAGCGGCAATGCACTCGATGCCGTCGGCTTCAGCCAGCCGCAGCATGGATATGGCATCCTTTTCCGACAGCGCCCCGTCATCCACCCCGGGAACCAGGTGGGCGTGGAGGTCCACAAGTCCTGTTACCCGGTTATCCGGTTGACTGGTTGGCTGGTTCATAGGGGTAAACCTAAATTTCTTCGTTAGTCGTAAGTCGTGAATCGTAAGACGTGAGTCGTGAAAACGTAAAATGTAAGGCGTGAAGGGTGATGAGTCCGGAAGGTTTTTCGTTAAGTTGAGTCATAATGAGCTGAGGTAAAGGTTAAGGTAAAGGCAGAGAAAAAAAACTATTAATATCACTTTTTTTTATCTCTCAATGATACAATGACCTTGTTAATATCATTATATAATTGAGATAACTTATTATTTATTTGTTCAAAATTTTCCAGATTGATATATCCTACTCTTTCCCCATATTCGATATGGCTCTGTGTCTCAGTAACTGACCCGCGTGCAATATAATAAAAATTAATTTTATCCAAAGAATGATTTCGACCAAATGCTTCTGCAATATTGGCTGAAACACTCAGAGCACTCTTTCTAATTTGAGAAGTGAAGCCATAATCCTCCTTTCGAGGTAATTTTTCCGTGTTATTAAAAATTTCTGTGGCAATATTCATTGCATCCTGCCAAATAGGCATATCCTTAAAACTTTTATACATAAGAGATATTTTTGATATAAAGTTTGTTAAAGTTAATTATCAGAGTAAAATTAGAAGAGAAAAGGTTTTTTTTCTTTACCTTTTTTTTCTTAACCTTTACCTTTGCCTTTACCTCAGGATTTGGGAACTCTTTACTTTCTAAAACTTGTACTTCCAACTTCCTTTTCGACTCCATGACGGTCATTGGTTCGGACGGAATTGAACTCACCTTTATCAGCATCCTTGTCCTGGTAGCGGTACTTGTAGCTGTAGCTGTAATGGTAATGGCCGTAACCGGCCATTTTTTTCAGGTTCAGGTTGTTGAGCACCACACCCAGGATTTTAATGTTGTATTTATCGAGTTCGGCCTTGGCCCGGGCCACGGTTTTTTTCGGCGTTTTCCCGCCCCAGACCACCAGGATGGTTCCCTGGGAATGCCGGCCGATGATGACCGGGTCAACGATGCCGATCAGCGGCGGCGAATCGATGAAGACAAAATCGAAAAATTCCTTCATCTTCTCAATGAGGGTTTCCATGCGCTTGGAATCCAGGAGCTCGGCCGGATTGGGGGGCACCGGGCCCGAAGGGATGACATACAGGTTCTTGATATCGGTTTTGAAGAAAATGTCCTCCACCTTGGTCTTTCCCACCAGAAATGAAGACAAGCCCCCGACATTTTTCAGGTGGAATATGCTGCGGATGCTGGGTTTGCGCATATCCCCGTCGATGATCAGCACCTTTTTATCAAGATTCGTAAAGGATACGGCCAGGTTGACGATGGTGCTGGTTTTCCCTTCCCGTGGCAGGGCGCTGGAGACATTCATCACCTTGGGCGGGCCTTCGGCGGTTGACATCATGATTGAGGTCCGGATATTGCGGTAGCTTTCGGCAATGCTGGATTCCGGGTCCACAAAATTGGCCAGTTCGATCCGCTTGGGTTTCTTCTTGGAAACCCGTTCTTTTTTTTCACCGTAGGAATAGCTGTAATAGTTCTGGTTTTCACTGCTGCCCAGGGCCGGAATCAGGCCCAGGGAGGGGATTCTCAACAGCTTCTCGGTTTCCTCCGGGGTTTTCAGGGTCTTGTCCAGCCAGTCCAGCAGAAAAATCAGGCCTCCGCCCAGAAATAATCCAATCAACAGGGAAGTGAGCAATACGTTCTGTTTGCTGGAACCAATCGGAGAATGCGGCACTTCGGCTGACTCAATGACCTTAATGTTACTGGTTTGCAGCCCTTCCATCCGGGAAGTCAAAAGAGACTCCTTCTGCATCTTGACCAGGTGATTAAGCAGAGCCTGCATATTGCTTACCTCTATCTGCAGGCTGTTGTAGTAGATGGCATCGGTCTTGGTGCTGATGACTTCGGTCTTCTGCTGGTCCAGCATCTCCTTCAGTGAATTCTCCCGCTTCAGGGCGGTCTGGTAGTTGGTTTCGGCTTCCTTCAGGGATTTTCGGGCCAGATCGGCGGTTTCCTCCTGCAGGCGCTGCTGCAGGGTATCCATCTGGGTCTTCAACCGCTGCATTTCCGGGTAGGATTCCTTGAAAATCTGGGCTTTTTTCTTGTAGTCGGTTTCCACATCGGAATACTGCTGTTTGAGGCCCTGAATCAAATTGTTGTTGCGGACCTCCGGGTAATCCTCAAACCGCTTGCCCTTCAACTCCCTATACACCGATTCCATACTTACCCGGTTGAT
>CAZOWT010000261.1:0-3171 GCA_964583345.1 uncultured Clostridia bacterium | reverse complement strand
AAACAATGATAATGGATTTTTTCATTTTCTCTCTCCTTTGAAATCTGGATTCAAATACACCTAAATAATATATTATCCGGATCTGAAAATCAACAACTTGAATATGGGTGTTGAGCCAGAGGTAATTGAATTTTTGTTTTTAATTCATTTTTGTCTAAACCCATTTTTTTCAACAGCATGATAAAACGGGGATCCTTTCGCAGATTATCGAAGATCGGGTCGATTTTGAGATAGGGCATATTGGGGTCGTGGGCCTCAAATGCTTTTTCAAACCAGGACAACGCCTCATCCAGCATGCCTGCCCGGGTATAGAGGGTGGCGATCTGCCAGGGGGTGACGTGAATGCCCCGCTCCCTTCTGACAATCATCAGTTCCGCTACCCGTTTCAAAGCCATGGAATAGCCGCCCTCGTCGTTCCCCTTGTTCAAGATTTCGATGGCTTCGTCATCCTTCCGGACCTTGAACGATTGGCGCCAGATTCTAAGGGCATCATCAAACATTTTTTTCTGGTGGTAAGCCGACCGGAGAGTAGATAGGGCAATGTATTCTTCCGGAGATGACTCGAGTACCTTTTCCATTGAATCGATAACCTCATCGTAGCGGTGGGCATACATTAAATCCATGGCGTATAACGACCTTAACAGGTTATTGAAGGGATCCAGTTCCAAGGCCTGATTTATTTGATTCATGGCTTCCTCCGGCCGGTTGAACATGAACAATACCTGAGAATAATAGGCATGTGCCTCGGCCATGTTGGGATTCATTTTGATAACTTCTTTGAATTCCCTGAGCGCCAGATCGAATTTCCATTCGTACCAGGCGAAAAAAACGGCTTTCATGTAGCGAACTTCAACCAGTGTGCTGTCGAGTTCCATGGCTCTGGCTGCTGCCTGCGCTGATTTTTTCTGAGCCTCCCGGAAAGGAATGAATCCCATGATCGACCGCCCGCCCCAGACCAGGGCAATGCCGGCGTATGCCGGCGCGTATTCCGGATCGAGTTCCGCGGCCAGTTCAAAGTACTTCAGGGAAGTATCCAGTGATTTCCGGGTCAGTTTATAATAATAAAAAATGCCCTTTAAGTAGGCTTCATATGCCGCCGGGACTACTTTTTTCCGAGCGGTCAAAATATGTTCCTCCTTTGGGGTCAGGGTGACTTCAATTTTAGCGGCGATAGCCCGGGCGACATCTCCCTGTAGGGACAGGATATCGGTCAAATCCCGTTCGTAATCCTGCGCCCAGAGATACTCGTCTTGAATCGGGTCGATAAGCCGGGTAGTAATTTTAATCTGGTTGTTCATCCTGAGGACGGTCCCCTCGATGATGTATGAGACTTTTAATTCCCGGGCGATTTCGCTGGCGGTCTTCAGGGATTCCTTGAAGCGCATCACCGATGTCCTTGATGTGACCCTCAGATCCTTGATTTTGGCCAGGCTGGTAATCAGGGCATCGGTCATGCCGTCGGTGAACCAGTCCTGCTCAGCCTGATCGTTGATACTGGTTAACGGAAGAATAGCAATGGACTTGGGTCCGATAGCAGCTTTCCGGAACAGTCCGAAATAGACGATGGCCGCAAATACAGCTATTGCTGCCGGCAGAATCCGGTAAAAAAGACGGCGTTGTTTACGGCCCAGGCGGAAAACGGGGATCCGCTTTTTCCGTTCTTCGGTCTGCGAGACTTCCAGGGCATTTCGGATTGCCAGATCCATCTCACCCATGCTTTGGAAGCGTTTTTTCGGGTCCTTGTGCAGGGCCTTGAGAATGATTTTTTCCAGCTGAGGGGGGATATCGTAATTTATTTTACTTGGATATTCCGGTTCTTCATTCAGGATGGAATAGATGACGGCCTGTTCGTATTCACCCTTAAAAGGCAACTGCCCGGTGATTATTTCATAGAGAACCACACCCAGCGACCAGATATCTGTCCTTTCATCGACCTCTTCACCCAGGCTCTGCTCCGGGGACATATAGGCTGCGGTTCCCAGTGTGGTGCTTTCCCGGGTCAGCCTGGTTTGCCCCCTCAGTTTGGCCAGGCCAAAGTCGAGTATTTTTGCCTGGCCCTTATTGGTTATGATGATATTGGCGCTTTTGATATCCCGGTGAATGATATGATTGGCATGGGCTTCCTGAAGCCCTCCCGACAGTTGGATGGCCAGTTTAATGACCTGTTCTGTTTCGATCCGGCCCCGTTCGATTTTTTCCTTTAATGTTTCTCCCTCATAATAAGCCATGACGATAAACATCTGGCTGTTTTCGGTTTCATCTATTTCGTAAACCGAACAGATATTGGGATGATCCAGGGCGGCGGCCGCCTTGGCCTCATGGATGAAACGCTTCTTTTCATCTTCATTGATGCTAACCTGAGGAGGCAGAAACTTTAAGGCCACGGTACGGTCCAGCTTGGTGTCTTGGGCTTTATAGACCACTCCCATCCCACCTTCTCCCAGCTTTTCAAGGATCTTGTAGTGGGATATAGTTTCCCCGATCATGATTTGAAATCTCTCCACATTGTTTATAGCAAATAGAGATTTTTTTTTCAAATAGATTAGGGAAGGTGGTTTTCAACTTTGAACGTTGAACATTGAACGTTGAACCAAACTATGCGCCTGGCGGGAGTCGAACCCACGGCACCAGGATTAGGAAAACGACCTGCCAGAAAGAAGAAACGCTGAATTATCAAGCATATACGGCATTTTCAAACTTTTGAATTGTAAAAATTATTAAAATTTTTCGAAATTTTTTGGCACAAATTTGACACAATTGAAATTTATTTATTTTATATAAAGATAATAATATAAGAATTATTCATTCAAGATTCAAGAACTGACCCCGTTTTTTAAAAAGTAATAAAGTAAGGCACCGTCCCCAGTTTTGTAAAATTTATTAAAATTTTTCGAAATTTTTTGCCATAAATTTGACACATTTTATTTATTCAATACAGATTTTTTTTGGTAATTTTGAAGCTGGATCCAATTTCTCCAGGATCTAAAAAGGTAAACGGTTTGTTTAATTATTATTTTTGGACGTTGGAAAGTTCATCTTACGTAATAGTTCCCTATATCGAGGTTCATCATGGATCATGCCTCTCAACTCCAATTCCGTTATATAAGCATGCATCGGATCTTTTGTCTCATATCCTTTTTCTAGCCAGTCGAGGCATTTTTCTTTTTCCCC
>CAZOWT010000260.1:0-3182 GCA_964583345.1 uncultured Clostridia bacterium | reverse complement strand
GAGACCTGCAGGGCGGAAATCATTGTTTCCGGCATGCTCCCCCTGCCAGGCGCATGGCTCATTAGTTTCAACTTCATATCCAGTTTCTAAGTTACAAAGTGCCATCTCTCTATGTTTTAAAAAGTCAAAAAGTCAAGCACCGTCACCCACCCATCTATGTTTTAAAAAGTCAAAAAGTCAAGCACCGTCACCCACCCAATAGACCGAAAAGAGCTTTCAAAACTCCTGTTTGTTAGGCCTAAATCCCGCATCCCATCCGCCCCTCCCCTGATGCGGCTGGAGAGTTCCGGGAGCAGGATCCGGATACTTCGCTGAAGACCAGCTGGCATTGCTTGTTTAAGGGGCCAGTGTTGGAAATGATCGTGAATGATGTGGATACTGAGTCGAATTTGGGGAAGGTGAGACTTTATTGATAAATATTGTGCTAAATTTCAAAACACCATCCTTCACTTTTGTCTAAAAGAGTTATAATCAAACCAAGAATCATTTTTCGGTTCTTTTTTTCCCGGAATATCGGTCACCATCACTGTCGTATTCAAAAAATTCGATAACCGCCCCGATTGGGTCCCGCAGTAACTGTATCCGGTAATGTGCCTCTTCCGGTTCCCGGTACTTAAATTTATCATTACACATTGCAACCAGTTCGTGTCGGGTATTATCCTTCCATTGGTGATACAGCCTGCCTCCCTCAAGCACGATTCTGTCATTTCCATAAATTCCGGTAAATTCCTTTAATCGCTCTTCTCCAAGAACAATCGGATTGAGATCCGCCTGATATCCCGAAATCACCCACTCAAGTTTGTATCTTTTTTCTTGATTTGATTCAGTTTTCAGTAACATTTCAGCCGCCTGTATATTGGCCACCTTGAATGCTTTGGCGGACGGAACCTCAATATCAGGAATAATGCCATCAATATAATTGGTTTTCGAATAGGGGTTGATATCCTGAGAATACGGGACTTTGAGGTTAACCGACAAATCCTTGAAAGCCATATAACGGACCCCATATGCCCCGCCCCGGGTTTTTTCCCCGATAATTACAGCTCTGCTCAATTGCTGCAATTGATATGCAAAAGCTTCTGCTGCTGAATAGGAAAATCGACTGAGCAGGATATAAACAGGAATATCGGTCAGCCTTTTTCCTGGTACCCATTCCTGGGTCCATACCTGATTTGTATAGCCATCTTTACGAATGTAAACATCGGTCAGATGTGTACTTTTGTCAAAAAAGTAAGTGCTCAGGAAGGTAGCCATGGACTCATCACCACCTCCATTATGTCGAAGGTCGATGATCAACGCATCGCAGTTGGACACGAAATTCATGGCCGCAATGGCGGCTGTTCCGGCGGTACTGGTATTAATGAATGAGGTGAAGTTGATGTAACCGAGATTACCGGGAAGTATCTCCACTTTCTGGAATCCGAAATTATCTTCCGGAGTACCCAATTTAATTTCTGCGAGCAGGTCATCGGGAATCTTTTCATATGGCCAGACTTTAATATGCCAGTCACGGGATACGGACCACAAATCTTTTGTTAATTGAGCTGTAAATGCCGACAGATCCCCGTATTGGTCATACTCGCCTTGTTTTTGTTTTTGATCGATGAAATTTATCATCATTTTTGCCATATCCGGCAAAGGATAATAGTCATTAAAAACTTCTCTAATCTTTCCAATTATTGCCACTTTTAATTTGTTTGCCAGCAATTCATTCTTCTTCTGGCCCGCGGTTAGAAAAAATTCCGGGTTAGGTGAAAAAAAGAAACCAAAAAAAATTAAAAGGATACAAAAAATTTTTGTTTTTATACGCATTTTCAATTCTCCGTTTGGGATCCGTGTTGCCTCCGGTTTCATACTGATTGGACTTGAATAAGTCGTAAAAGGTTTATTCCAGAGTGATAAAGATTACATCAAAAAGGGGGTGTCGGTGCTTGACTTCTTGACTTTATTAAAAAAAAAACATAAATGTTATGAATTGGCGTCATTACTTTAGTTCTAACTTTTTTAAAACTGTGTCAAATTTGTGCCAAAAAATTTCGATAAATTTTAATAAATTTCCGATTCACCAGACACCATTCACCAGTCACTAGACACTAAAAAATCCTGGTGCCGCAGGTTTGAGCCGACGAAAACCATTCATGGTTTGAGGAGACCTGCAGGGCGGAAATCATTGTTTCCGGCATGCTCCCCCTGCCAGGCGCATATAAGTTCAAGGTTCGATGTTCAATGTTCAAAGTTGAGGAACCTCCACCAATTTAATTGCAAATAAATCTCCATCTGATATAAAATCGGTAGGGAAATTTTTTTTCTCTCTTTTTTTTGTAATTAGGACAGGAGAAAATAAATGAAATTATTCAGGGATCAGGTGGCTTATAATCCTGGGAAAACGCTGAAAATGCCGGTTCAGTGCTGCTGCTGCCTAAGGGATTTTAAGTTGGTGAAAAGGATGCCATATTCTGTCCAAGACTCGAAGCACGGCGGAACCTACATCACCCATTATTCCCTAGGTATCCCACTATGCGAGGAGTGTTTTCAACACAGCTATTCCCGTCAAAAATCAGGTATGTTTCGAATTATCATTTACGTTGTCTTTTTTTTAATACTTTGGGGAATGAGCGCCCTGATCACTCTAAAACCGGAAATCTGGGTCACTTTGTATTTGGGAGTGGTGCTCCTGTCCGAAATATACTGGAGGATTAGATATTTTAAATATGAAAAATATATGAAGGAACAGGGCCATACCTGTCTCAGGGACTTTGTAGACTTGCGAATCAAAAGTCCCGATCTGGCAATCCTGACTTTCAAATCAGAAGTCTTTGCCGAACTGGTAAGAAAATTAAACAAAGGATTCAACACACCAGAAAAGCACATAAATTACAGGGAGTGACTCAAAGGCCATAATTTGAGGGGTCAAATCTTTATTATTGACAAATACGGGTAAACATAGAACACAGAATTTGAGTATTACCTATGTTTTGGTCATTCAGTGAATTTTTCTCTTTACGATTCACGACTTACGTTAGAGGCAGCGCTACAGAAACAAATTCAGGATCGGATAGCTGGCCTAAGCGGCCTAATTTGTCTAACTGATCTAACTTGTCTGACTGGTTGAACTGGTCGAACTGGTCTGACTAGTCGAACTGGTCGAACCGGTCGCAATCTAAAAAAAAGTCAAGTTTACT
>CAZOWT010000259.1:0-3202 GCA_964583345.1 uncultured Clostridia bacterium | reverse complement strand
TCCGGTATGCCGGTGGATAAATTCAAAATAAACCGCCACCATAAAGGAAATCATCATGGCTGCGAGTTCACTGGCCGCATTTATTCTCCACCAGAACCAGCGCAGCAAAAAAAGCAACCCGGTCCCGGCGCCGATCTGCAGAAGGATATGGAAAGCTTGCAGCGCATTCTGCAGCAACAGTGCCAGCAGTGCTGCCAGGATCATCAGCACCACGATGGATATTCTTCCCACCATAACCATTTGTTTCTCACGGGGATTTTTGTTGAGGAAGCGTTTATAAAAATCATTGACAATGTAGGAAGCCCCCCAGTTCAGATGGGTGGAAATTGTTGACATGAATGCGGCGATTAAGGAAGCGATGACCAGGCCAAGTAGTCCGGCCGGAAGAAATGTGAGCATGGCCGGATAGGCCAGATCATGTTTGATGATGGCCGGAGCCACGCCGGGGAAAGCCGCCTTCAGGGACTCCAGGTCCGGGAATACCACCAGGGATGCCAGGGCCACCAGAATCCAGGGCCAGGGACGAAGCGCATAGTGAGCAATATTAAAAAGAAAGGTTGCCCCCATGGCATGCCGTTCATTTTTGGCCGCCAGCATCCGCTGGGCAATGTACCCTCCCCCCCCCGGTTCCGATCCCGGATACCACACACTCCACCATTGAACGGCCAGTGGAATGACAAAAATAGGTATCAACAAGGAAGAATCGGAAAAATCAGGTAATATCGATAGTTTTCCGCTTACAACGGTATGGGAAAACAAATGCTTCAATCCTCCCACCTTCGGCAGGTTAACGGCAACCCATGCAGCCGCCACCGCCCCGAACATGGCTATTGAAAACTGGATAAAATCGGTAATCAAAACCCCCCTCAAACCTCCCAGCATGGTATAGGCCACCACAATCAGAGAAGAAATCAGAATGGTCGGAACCGGAGGGATCCCCAGAATCACGCCCCCGATTTTTATGGCCGCCAGGGAAACCGTGGCCATGATCACCACGTTAAAGAATATTCCCAGGTAGAGAGAGCGAAATCCTCTCAAAAAGGCCGCGGTCTTCCCGCTGTAGCGGAGTTCATAAAATTCGATATCGGTCAAAACCCCGGAACGTCGCCATAGTTTGGCATAAACAAAAACAGTGACCATACCCGTCAGCAGGAAGGCCCACCACATCCAGTTCCCGGAAACCCCATGATTGCGGACCAGATCGGTGACCAGGTTGGGAGTGTCAGCTGAAAACGTCGTAGCAACCATGGAAACACCCAGTAGCCACCAGGGCATGTTCCGGCCGGAAACAAAAAATTCTTCCGCGCTGGATCCCGCCTTCCGGGTCACACTGATCCCAACCAGCAGGGAAACCAGAAAAAAAGCGCCAATCAGCGCCCAATCAACCGGTTGCAAAAGCATCATCATCCTCCCCGGAAAATATATTTAAAAATCCAGTAAATAAAAGCCAGTCCGTATACGGCCAGTAAAAACCAGGCCAGCAAATTAATGGTGGCATTTAAACGCCGGAGAATCTCACGCCCCCCGCCTTTCTGCTTCCTGGTTTTATCGACCACCAGGACCAAAACGGTCAGCATGAATAAAATAAGAAGCCATTTTTTCATGTCAATGACCCCTTGATTGGCGGGGAACTTGTTTTTCTATTTCCGTGGATAAAGGGCGGGACCCGTTTTTTTCGATATTGAGATATAAAAAAGCCAGGATACCAATGAAATATTCCCACAGTTGGGTAATGATATGAATAACAATGGCGGCCGATTGGAGGGTGGCTCCGGAAATATTAAAGGTGTCGAACATGGCCCCGAAAGAAACGGCAAAGGCCAATTCCCAGGTTCCGAAACCGCCCAATCCCTGAATGGGCAACAGTGACGACATCTCGGTGATGGCCAAACTGAAACTGAATATGGAAAATACCTTCAGTCCGAATCCGGTTCCCACCACGCCTTCGAACAAAATAAAAACGAAAATATACTTGACCAGTCTGATAAAAAAACTCAAAACAAAGACGGCCAGCCGTTCGGAATTTTTCTTATGCGAGATCAAATAGGCATGAATATTCCGCAGGGGTTTCCCGATTTTATCAAAACGCCTGACCGATTTGAAAACCAGCATCAACCCGATAATCCTGTCCCCAATGAATACCATTCCCATTGAGAGCAAAAAAACCAGAAGCATGCCGGCATAGATGGCGGCTTTGTTCATTTCGGTTTTCAGGAAAAAAAGCAGTCCGGCCAGCATAAATGACAATGCCAGCCCGTCATAAAAGACGGAAATGACAAAACTGGAGGCCCCTTCCTCCAGTGATATTCCCTTTTTTTTTGTCAGGAATGAATAAAAAATAAGGGCTGCGGTTCGAGCCGGCAGCAAATCAACGGCAAAATTTCTCACCAGGGTAATCAGAAAAACATCGGTGAAACTGAGTTTTCCCGAAAGGAGGATATGATATTTTATGGCCCTTAAAAACGATCCCAGCAGGGAAAGCAAAACAAAAGCCAGCAGGATCTGCAGGGGAATTTTTAAAAAATTTTGTTTGATATCATTCAGGGAAATGTTGCGGAAGAAAAGAATGACAACCAGAACCGTGACCAGCAGCGGCAGCAGAAATCGGCCTATGATTTTTTTCATTTCCGCTCCAAGAAAGGCAGGATGCTTTCAAATACATAAACGGCCAGGGCATAGTATCCTTTTTTCCGAGGGTGGATACCCGGTAGCAGGCCGGGCCTTTTCCGGAAAAAATCATGTACATCCAGAATCCGTATTCCTTCTTCTCTGGCCAGTTTTTTTATGGCGGGAACAATCTCATCATCCACCCGCAATCTGGATGACTCATCAAAAGTTTTCAGATCAACTTTGAATATGGGCGGAATCGTGGCCAAGAAGATCAACGGAATTTTGCCTTTCGGATAATACCGGTTTTTTATCAGGCTGATGATGGACTTCAGGTTATGCCGGAATTGAGCCAGCGGCGTGGAATCCCGGTCAATCCGAACATCATTGGTACCCAGCATGACCACAACCACATCAGGCGAAATCCGGCTCAGCAGCTCTGAGCGCCTGAGAAAGTCAAGATATTCACCCGATGTGTTTCCCGGCCGGGCTGCGGAAATCACCCGGTTGGTAATTATCTTTATTTTCAGCTGGAACTAGAGGTGTTGTGGATAGTATCTGTCCAAGATAAATCCCATTTGATTTTGTAAGTGCC
>CAZOWT010000258.1:0-3203 GCA_964583345.1 uncultured Clostridia bacterium | reverse complement strand
TTGAGAGATCGAAAAGGCGACATCCCCCTGCTGGCGAATTATTTTTTGAAGGAATTCAACAAAAAATATAAAAAGGAAATTGCCAGAATTTCCCCGGCGGTTCAAAATCTTCTTTGTGATTATCAATTTCCCGGGAATATCAGGGAGCTTATGAATATTATCAACAGTGCGATCATCGTCGAATCCAATCATGAATTACGGAAAAAATCACTTCCCCACTATTTTCTGGATAATACCCAGTTCTCGGATGCATTTTCCGGGAGCGCGGCCAATCAGTCCCTTCAGGATGTGGAAAAGGACCATATTCGGAAGGTATTGGATATGACCCGGATGAATAAGACAAAAGCCGCTAAAATTCTCGGAATTTCCAGAGTCAATCTGATTGCAAAAATAAAAAAATACGGATTGGAATAAATGGATGCCTTCAGCAGTACCGGTTTCATTTTTTTTTATGGGTCATGAAGCTATCAAAACCAAGCATTGCCTCTCTTTATGATAAAAAAAAGCCGAAAAAAAGCTGGGGAATAACAAATTTCTTTTTGTTTTCGCTTCTGGTCATATTGATATTGTTGGCGATTCGATTTGCCAATGTCTCCCTGATCTGGCAATTGAACAGGCTGGAACTCCGCCATAATCCGATGGTGGACATTCAAAATTTTACTTTCCTGGGGTTATCAACCCGTGAAACCGCCACAACCAGGTTGAAAAAAATTTCCGACACCCATTCGGGTGGCGTGGCAATCGTCTCTTATTATACATTCTCGGATCCGGCCGGTTTCCTGATTAATAACCCGGGGCCCCCGCTTTTTATTGATATCGGAAGAATGGCTGTTTTTATTAAACCGGGGGTGACCTGGATACAAATTTCTCTTGAGGATATGATTGAGATGGAATGGAACCAGTCCCGCCAAATGGCTTTCATGGGTTTTTCTATATTTTCATTTCTGGTTGACGGTTCACCCGGATTGTCCGGGGGTTCCGGACGGCGAAGGAGAAATTTCGGATCAAGAATATCTTACGTGGAGAATCCGGTTGAGAAAACAAAGTATTTGAAGATATCCGGTATGATTTATTTTTTTCTGCCCATGCTGTTTATTTTTTGGCTTTCATCCGGTTATGGAAAGGGATTTTATACGGCTTTTTTATATTATGTTGTATTTTTTTTCCTGTTTGATTTTAGAAAAGCTTTCGTGACCATCCCTTTTTACTGGGTTTTCGACATCGCCAGCTGGGAAATTTCCGATGCTCTTGCTCTGGGGATTGCTTTATTTATTTTGATTATTTTTCTGATTTTTGCTCTGGTGGGGATTTCCAATTCAAGAAGTATGGAAGATAAAAGCTGGGGCAAGCGTCTGGTTTTTATTTTCATATTGCTGCCCCTGTTTATCAGGTTCTGACCCCAAATCCAAGGCCAACTCGATTTTCCGGTTTCCTCCGGCACCTCGCGGTTGATTTTTAAAAGTCGTTATATTATATTTATGAATGAAAGGGAAGTCAGTATAATATGGTTCAATCAGGTTGAGACCCAATTGAGATGAAAAGCACACTTTATCCGGAGGTCATCTATGAAACATTTGAACGATATGGATTTCCGATATTGCGTATCGATCATTTTGACCGGGGAAATTATGCTGAAATACGTGCCGAGTTGAATTATCCCGATTTTTTGAGTGTAAGCCATCTGCAGGAGATCACCATGAAGTTGAATTTGATCGAAAAAAACGAGAACCTTCAAATCCAGATTATCAACATTGATATGATCCACAAAACCATGCGGGTCAATATATTGGTCAGGCCATAACCCATCTGCGGCTGAAAGTAATTTTAGAATCATCGACTGCCATGACAACCAGAAAATCAGATTTTCCGTATCAATAAATTCAATGGATATGAAAACCAGTTTTTTAAATCTCTGGAAAGCGGCAATCTTTCTGCTGTTGGTTTTTTTTCTGCCTGCTGGGGGTATCCAGGCGGTTCAGGTACCTGATCCTGATGGGATGTACTGGGATGGCCGTTTTGATGATATCATCAAGTATTTCAGGGATAAAAAGTTTCAGGCGTTGTCCCTGAATGAAAAACTATTGTACATTGAGTGCCTGGCCAGAATCGGGAGAAGCGCAGACGCCTTGGAGAAATTAGGTCAAATTCCTTTTGATGGCCCCGGGAAAAAGGAAATTCAAGCCTGTGCCGGCTGGGTTTATTTTTCGTTGGGAAATTTTGAAAAAGCCGGTGAATTTTGGAAAGAACCACTGAGAACGGAAGGTATCCCCAATCGCCCTTTTTTCGGGAAAGTCATGCTGCTTCTCTTTTTAAAACAGGTTGCCGAAGCCGAGCAACTTTTTTTTCAGATCCTTAAAGAATATCCAGACAAAAGTCAGTGTTTTCAGGTCTTTCTGATTGGAATCGAAGTTTTCAATGCCACCCGGAAACCAGCCGAATTGTTTAAATGGTATTCAAATCGGGCGGATATGGTCAGAAAGAATGATAGGCAAACTTATCTCAATCTCCGCGCCAATGCGAGATTATACAGGAGAATTCGAAATAAAAACCTTTTTGAAACGCGAACCGAATCCGATTTGGTCGCCATTCCTTTTGTCGAGACCGGCCGGAATCGTTTCATGTTGATCAATTTCCAGCCGGCCGGGGGAAGAACCTATAAAATCCTGCTGGATACCGGGAATGCCACCGGATGGATGATTCATGATCGGGAATTGTATGATGACCTGAAGTTAAAAACAGGAGGAAAGATAGTTGCTTCAATCGGGACTGAAATCGAAGCTCTGGACGGATATCGTATTTACAATGAAAAATTGGATTTGGATGGTTTGGAGATATTTCATCTGGTAGGTTATTATATTCCCAAACCCCGGCCGGATTTTTTTGATGCCAATTTCAACCCCTCATTTATCCGCAACCGGGTGGTTACGCTGGATGGCCAGCAAAAGAAAATGATTTTGAGATCCAAGAAAGCCTTCGATCTGTATCTGAACGCCATACCGTCACGACGGGTGGTCAAACTTCCCTGGTACGGGTACGAACAGGTTTTTGTCCCGGTGGTGGTTAATCGAATTCATAGCGGGCTGGGAATTATCGAAACCGGAGCAGAAGACATTGCCATTAAACTTGATTTTGCCAGGATTATACAACTGCCGCTTCTTCCCAGATTAAAGTACCTTTCGAATGGAAGGATTTTTAGATTCTTT
>CAZOWT010000257.1:0-3247 GCA_964583345.1 uncultured Clostridia bacterium | reverse complement strand
CAACCTATATTCCCGATTTCAGATATTAGAAACCAAAAATTTACGTCTGATTTATTTTGGCGAAGCGAACGCCTATCTGGTTTCTCATGTGGCCCGATGTTTTGAGAACTCTCTTTTTCAACACATGAAAACCTTTGCTTATAAACCCACGGAGAAAATCACCATTGTGCTGCATGACTTTTCGGATTTTGGAAATGCCGGCACAGCCGCAGTCCCCAATAACCGTATTTTTATTTCCATCGCTCCATTTAATTACGTATTTGAAATCATACTGGGAAATGAACGCATAAACTGGATGATGAACCATGAACTGGTTCATATCCTGGCCAGCGATCAGCCTACAAAATCAGATAAATTTTTCCGGACTTTGTTTTTCGGCAAGGTAATCCCCACATCTGATAATCCGCTTTCACTGTTATTTGGTTATCTAACCACACCACGAGATTTTGCCCCCAGGTGGTATCACGAAGGTATTGCCGTTTTCATGGAAACCTGGATGAGCGGAGGATTGGGGCGCGTACTTGGCGCGTACGATGAAATGGCATTTCGGACTCTGGTAAAAGAAAATGCCGAAATTCAGGGTCTTGTGGCGCTGGAATCTGCAGCAACGAAAAAAAATTTTCAGGTTGGCGTGAATGCTTATCTATATGGGACCCGCTTTTTCAGCTATTTGGCCCATGAGTACGGACCCGAAAAACTTATCAAATGGGTTTCCCGGTCCAAAAACAGCCGGGCATATTTTTCCGGTCAATTCAAAAAAATCTTCGGAATGTCTTTAAACAAGGGATGGACAAATTGGATTCAGTGGGAAAAGGAATTCCAGTTAAAAAATTTAAATCACCTCCGCATGGCCCGGATTAGCCCTATCAAGGAGGTGACTTCCAAGCGGCTGGGTTATGTTTCCCGGGCGTTTTATAATTCCAATACAAATTGCATTTACCTGGCGGTAAATTATCCCGGGCAGGTGGCTCATATTGCCAGTCTCGATATGGAAACCGGGCATTTAAAAAAAATTTGTTCCCTGAAAGGGCCGGACTTGTTTTTCGTTACCTCTCTGGCATATGATCCGGCATCTGATACACTTTTTTATACCACAGACAATAGTTACTGGAGGGATATAAAAAAAGTTGATGCGAAGACAGGTCGGTCAAAGATGCTGCTTAAAGATTGTCGGGTGGGTGATCTGGCCTATAATCCGAATGACCGGTCGCTCTGGGGGGTACGGCATTTTTTGGGGATATCCACCTTGGTCAGGATTCCCTATCCCTATAAAAAATGGAATCAGATTTTATCCTGGCCATACGGAACGGATCTGTATGATATTGATATCTCGCCGGATGGCAGTATGATAATCGGAGCCCTGACCCAGGTTTCGGGGAAACAGTTGTTGATTAAAATGGATACCGATAAGTTGATCAAGGGTGACTTTTCATATGAAACCCTTTATGATTTTGGGTTGTTCTCCCCGGCAAATTTTGTTTTTTCAACTGATGGCAGAAGCCTTTTCGGTTCATCCTATTATTCAGGGGTATCGAATATCTACAGATATAATCTGGATAACAAGGATATCCAAATCATCAGCAACTGTGAAACCGGATTGTTCAGGCCGGTTCCCGTTTCGGAAGCGTCAACGCTTGCATTTTGCTATACGTCAACCGGGTTTGTGCCGGTCATAATTGACAATAAACCCATTGATACAGTAAAAGCTGTTGAATTTCTGGGACAAAAGGTACTGAAAAAATATTCGATTTTAAAAGAATGGAAATCAAATCCTCCGTCCTCGGTGGACCTGGAATCCAGAATCACTTATAATGGGAAATATTTATTCCTCAAGGATTTCAAGTTGAGATCCCTCTATCCGGTGGTCGAGGGCTACAAGAATTTCTGGGCGTATGGTTTTCGTTTCAATCTTTCGGACTCTATTCCGCTGAACACCTTGAATCTGACCATTTCTTATTCCCCGGATACCGATCTTCCTTCGGATGAGCGTTTACATCTGAACCTGGAACTGGGGATTTCCAACTGGAAATTGAGCGCATCCCATAACCGGGCGGACTTTTATGACCTGTTCGGCCCGACCAAAACCAGTCGAAAGGGCAATGTCCTGGAGCTGCAATATCAGAGAAGTCTGATTTTCGATGAACCACGGTATTTGAATGTCGGCGTCAAACTGTCGGGGTATTTTGGCCTCGAGGAGATGCCTGATTTTCAAAACATCGAGACCACTTTTAATCGATTCTACTCTTTGAGTTTGAATCTGAATTACAAAAATCTCGGGGCATCGCTGGGAGCGGTTGATTATGAGAAGGGATTTAGCTGGGAAAATTATTTGACCGGTTTTCTGGTCAACAATCAATTTTTCCCGCGAATTTATAGTAGCCTTGATATCGGCATTCCACTGCCAATTAACCACTCTGCAATCTGGCTGAGAAGTTCGTTGGGATACGCCTGGGGCGATAGAGAGGAGCCTTTCGCGAATTTTTATTTCGGCGGTTTCGGTAACAATTGGATCGATCACCTGGATTTTAGCCGCTTTCGCAAGTACTACAGTTTCCCTGGCGTGGACCTTAATGAAATCGGTGGGACCAATTATGGCAAATTCATGCTTGAGTGGATGTTGCCCCCTCTGTTGTTCAAAAAAATCGGGACATCCTCGTTTTATGCAAACTGGGCTAACCTGTCACTGTTTTCGACCGCTTTGGTGACAAATCTGGGTAATGATGGGCCTCAAAGAAAATTGCTCGATGTGGGAGCCCAGCTCGATATTCGGTTTATGGTTTTGTCAAACCACCAGATTACCCTTTCACTTGGCTATGCCCTTGCCTTTGAAAAGGGCCAAGACACATCGGATGAATGGATGATTTCCATGAAGATTTTGTAGTTTTTTTCGAATAAGGTAATAAAAAAAATGAATTGTATATGAAGATTATAACCGCATTGTTTCCGGTTTTTGCGTTTCTGGTGGTATTGTTGTTTCTGGACAGTTACCGGCTGCTAAAATTCCGGTCCATTTTGACCGGTATCCTGTATGGCATTTTAATTGCCTGTATGTGTTTTTTATTGAATCGATTTATTCTGGAAGGGATAAAGGTCGATCCGGTCGTATTTCGTCAATATGTGGCACCGGTCATTGAGGAACTCTCAAAGGGAATTTATCTGATTTATTTATTGAAAACCAAAAAAGCCGGATTTATGGTGGACGCAGCAATTTTTGGTTTTTCGATTGGCGCCGGATTTGCTTTTGTTG
>CAZOWT010000256.1:0-3270 GCA_964583345.1 uncultured Clostridia bacterium | reverse complement strand
AATCCGTGTCAAATGGGAATTTCGGGCGTTAAAATATTTAATATAAAAATATTTTACAGTTTTATGATGGTCGTCATCCACCAGAATCAGCAAAAATCAACCTGATTTGTTTAATTCATTTCCAGTCAATTGACAAATCGAACGGTTTTCATTATGATGAAAAGGAATCGGAGAGATTGGAACATGCAATCGTATAAAATAATTATCATCATCAGTGTTTTGTTGACTTGTCTTATTATCGCCCTGTATATCAATTTTTTTGTTATCCAACATAAGACCGAAAACCTAAATCCGGAAACCACGGTTCTCGAACCGGAACCGGCAGCGACAAAAATGGAAGAGCCCTCGAAAACAGCGGAAAAAACAAAAAATTTTCCGGATCTTCCCTCCCTGAATGAGAGTGATCATTTTATTCGGGAACATATCGGGGAAATCTTGAATCAACCCTTACTGGCCACCTGGTTGAAACAGGATGATCTGATCAGGCGATTTGTGGCCACGGTCGATAATATTTCCAACGGAGAAAACCCCAGTCCCAATTTTAAATTCCTGGTTCCCAAGAAAGCATTTCAAATCCTAAAGGAGAAGGATCAGCTGATACCGGATCCCCGGAATTATGCCCGTTTCGATGCCATGGCGGATATGTTTTATAACCTGAAAAGTGAAACCATTATTTCTCTTTACCATGATTTCAGGCCGTTGATAAATCAGGCCTATGCTGAAATGGGTTACCCTGACAAGCGATTCGATGATACCTTGATGCAGGCTCTTCAAATGTTGCTGAAAACCCCGCCCGTCGAGTTTCCCGTATATCTGGAAAAAAAAGTGATTACTTATGCGTTCAAAAATCCTGATCTCGAAGCCTTAAACCCTGCCCAGAAAATGCTTTTAAGAACCGGTGCCAGAAACATGTTCAAGATTAAGGAAAAACTGAAGCAACTCAAAAAACTTCTGGATTTGCCAGCCGAAAATGGCTGATCCCATATTTCCATCCCGACTAGTCTTCTTTTCTTAAGCCCGAATATTTAGGCCGGTAAATTTTTCCGGTGACCCGGATGACCAATCTCCGTGGAAAATGCCGCATGAGTAAGTAAATAACCTTATTGACAAAACCCGGAATGGCCAGAGCGTTTCCCTTCTTGAATGTCCGGATTGCTTTCACCGCTGCCAGATGGGGATTCATGATATAGATATCAGAATCCGGAACATTCTGACTGATCCCTGATGTCGAATACATCTCGGTATTGATGCCGCCCGGGGCATAGGTACATATGGTTATACCGCTGCCCCGATTTTCTTCCCGCAACCCTTCGGAAAAACTTTGTACCGCACTTTTTGAAGCGGAATAAATATTCTGGAAGGGAATGGGAATAAATGCGCCCTGACTGGATATATTTAATATGGCGCCTTCTCCTTTTTTTTGAAAATATGCCAGAAATTTCAAGCTGAGTTTCATGGTCGCGATAAAATTAACCTGAAGGATTCTTTCATATCGCCGTAATTCACCGACATCAGTCTTTCCATAGGATGTGAGGCCGGCATTGTTTACCAGTGCACAGACATCCCCAGCAGCGATTGACTTCTCAAAAAGCATATCAATATCTTCTGTATTGCTGAGGTCAGCCCGGATGACCACAACTCTGCTTTTCCCTGAACGCTGGATTTTTCCCCTGAGCGCTTCCAGTTTTTCTTCTCTCCTGGCAGTGATAATCAGATTCGCTCTTTCTTGCTCAGCCAATACCAGCGCGATTTCCCTTCCCAATCCGCTCGACGCGCCGGTGACCAGCACCCAACGATCCTTAAATGAAATTTTTCGCATTAACACCAACAACCATAAATATTTTTTAAAATTTTTTAATTTTTCTAATCATAAACACATTAGCCCTGACAAAACCGGTTCAACGGGAATCAATAAGTGTATAATACCAGGATAAAAAATTCAAGTCCATCTCTTCGGATTTAAAACGCGTTCCATGGAAAAAATATTTTTAAAATTGAGGCAATGAGTCTATTGCCCCGGGACAAAAGACGGGTTCATTGAAAAAATAAAAATATTCTGGTACATATATAGGGACCGGTAACCAAGTCATCATGAATCAGCAATTCTTTTCCGCGCAAGATTTAACTCAAATCGCAAAAATGGGGTTATCCCCGGACCAAATTCTCCAACAGGTTAAAATGTTCAGGCAAGGCCTGCATTTTTCGCCTTTGGTACGCCCGGCAACCGTTTCAGACGGCATATGCAGATTCTCAAGAAAAGAAAAAGACGCGTTGGCCTTGTCATTTGACCAGGCCAAAAAATACCGACAGCCCATAAAATTTCTGCCGGCATCTGGTGCGGCCACGCGCATGTTCAGGATTCCCACTTATTTTTTAAACAGACCGGATAAACTGCTGGAATTGAAGAGGGGAAAGAAGCGGGAAACCCTGTCAGCAGAACAAAAATTCATGAATACATTTACGAAGGGAATTAAAAACAACAAATTCCCCTTCATCAATGATTTAAAAAATATCCTGAAGATCAATAACCTGTCACTGGATTCCCTTCCACTACCGGGGAAAATGGAGATACTGCTGGAATATCTGTTAACCGGGTCCGGACTGAACTATTCCAGCTCGCCCAAGGCTTTGATCCCGTTCCACACGTACGGTAAAAAAACCCGGACACCGCTGGAAGAACACCTGCTTGAATGCAGTGAATACGCCAGGGGCGGTGATGGCCTGATCAGGATTCATCTCACTGTTGCCGAGGAGTGGATCGGAACATTCAAAGATTTCGTCAAATTCATTCTTCCAAGATATGAAACCAAAAACAGGAAATATCAGGTCACCTATTCGATACAGGACCCCTCAACCAGTACCATTGCCGTGGACAGGCAAAACAACCTTGTACGGGACAAACAACTACGAATCGTTTTCAGACAGGGCGGACACGGCGCACTGCTTGAAAATTTGAATAGCCTGGACCAGGACATCATATTTATTTCCAATATCGATAATGTCGTACCGGATCGGTTCAAACCACAGGTCATATTTAATAAAAAAATCCTGGCCGGATATTTATTGGTTCTCCAGAACCGGATATTTGAATCCCTTAATCAATTATCTGTCCGAAAGCCCGATTCGGAAACCATCCAAAATATTCAGTTGTTCTGCAAAACGAAACTATCGATAGACATTCCGGAAGCATACCTGAAATGGGAGACAAATAAAAAGTCTGATTTTCTTTTCGAAAAATCACATGGAGATGTCTTTTTCCTGGCCTGGACT
>CAZOWT010000255.1:0-3307 GCA_964583345.1 uncultured Clostridia bacterium | reverse complement strand
GACCTGTATTTTCAGGAGGGTTATATCGCCTGTGCCGGTTGCCAAAAGGAAACCCTGTCCCCGGCAAATTTCTGTCCCTATTGCGGTGAAGAAATCGGGAGTCTCTGCCTTTATATCAATCCCCGGCAAGCGATTGACACCTCCCGGTTACCGGCGGCGATAAACCTGGTTACGCTGAATCATAAAGAGGATGCGGTTCCGGCATTGGTCGTCGATATCCGGGGAGACGATTTTTCCGTCTTGCTGGGAAGGAATGCCGACCGCTCCCAGATATCATTTCCGGACGATAACTGGATGTCCAATGTCCACGGTATGCTGGCCAAAGCGGGTGAAACCGTTTATTTCAGTGAAGGTGACGGCTGCAAGTTACCCACCAATCCGACGCTGATCAACAATATCCCGGTGGGCCGGACCCGGATCGAGTTGTTTTCGGGCGGTTTTCTGCTGCTGGGAAGCACCGTATTTCAAATAAAAAAATATTTTGGTAAAATAGAGGCCGGGAGTCAATAACATGAGACAATGCCAAAAATGCAACAGGCTGCTAAGTAATCAGGTTACCAAGTGTTTGTATTGCCGGAATGAAAATTTCAAGGAACTGGTATTCACGTCTTCCTCTGTCAGTGCCAGTTACATGATTTATTCCCATGAAATTGTGGTCGACGGGGTCGCCTATACCATTGTGAAGCCTCTGGGAAAAGGCGGCTTCGGCACGGTCATCAAGGTAATCGATACCACCGAAAACAAGTACTATGCCATGAAAGTCCCCCTTATTTTTGACGAGATTTTTTCGAACAACAAGGCCAACAAAGAAGATGATATCGAGATTTCACAAAAATACCTTGAAAATGAAATCGATACCATCCTGAAATATATGGATGACACCTTTCTTTTCATATATAAGAAAGGAATTGCCCAAACCTATTCGCACGGCAAGAAAGTGGAATTCCCGGTGTTTCTCATGGAACTGGCTGACGGGACGGTAAACGATCTCATTAAATTTGAATCCGAAGGCAAGAACCAGATCGCCTACGAGGAAAAAGTCAAAATGATCCGGGAAATGGTTAACACCATATCCTGTCTGCACAGCATCAATGTGGTGCACCGCGATTTGAGTCCGGACAATGTTTTTGTGGTGGACCGGGGAGGGAAAATTTCATATGTGCTGGGAGATTTCGGGGCTTCCAAAAGGCTTTATGATACTTCAGTATCCGGGAAATCATCCAAGATCGTGGGCCATTCAGCCTACCTGGACCCGGCCCGTTTTGAGGAAAAGTACCGATATGATTTGCGGGTGGACCTTTACAGCCTGGGTATTATTGTTATGGAAATCCTGATGGGAAAATTCTGGATCAAGGTGTTCGGGGAGGAAAACATTTCCCACCTGGTTGCCCTTGATTTTGAAAAGGAATTTTTGTTGACCGAGGGCAAAAAAGTGATAAATGACAATATCATTGAGGTTCTTCGGAAAGCGGTCAAACGAAACCTGGAAGAACGCTATGAATCGGTTGACGAATTCCGGAATGCCCTTTTTTCCGTTTTGGATATCAGTTCACAGGCCATGACCGTTGCTTACCGGACCACGCCCCAGCCCCGGCCGGAGGAATTGAAAAGCAAATCCCTGGCCTTTGATTTCTTTTTCAATGTCAACCTTCCGTTTTCCTCTTCCAATCAGACCTTTGCCCAGGATATTATTGAATTTGACCGGGACCGGAAGATCGAACTCAGAGATTACCGGGGAGCAAAAATTGTCTTCAAAGATTATATGCCGAAAAAGGCTATCCTGAGAAATACTTCCCTGTATACGGTGGTTCCGTCGGAGAATGCGATTTTACTGAATTTTAAGAACAGCGAATTCAAAAAAATATTGAAATCCATCAAGGAGGTTGAACAGGATATTGAGGGTGAGTTGTCCTTCAAGGGAACCATCGAGTCCGAAGGAGTCGAAGCATGAGAAAAAGCAAATGTGGTTGCAATCCACCCCTTTATCTGGATTCGAACCAGGGGGCCAGGGATTACCAGGAGGATTATTTCGGCGTATCCAGTCAGGGCGGCAAAACCCTGATGGCGGTAACCGATGGCATGGGCGGACATTCGAGCGGAGACCTGGCATCACGCTGGGTGGTTGAGGAGTTGATCGGGGCATTTGAAAAAGATCAGGCCATTGACGGTTTTGTCAGCAGCGGAATCAAACAGGCACTGGGACGGATGAATGATTCCAAAAAGGATATGGGCTGCACCCTGGTTCTTGGCCTGCTGGAAAAAGAGGGTGACAAATTTAAATTTTCATATACCTGGATCGGGGATTCCAGGATTTACCTGCTGGGTTCCTCGGAGAAACCGACCGATAACGCCAAGGTGATCGATCAAAGGAACGGCAGGACGCTTTGGCTCCTTTCAGATGACGACAGCTTTGTTTGGGGTTTTTTCCTGAATAACGAGCTAACCATCGATCAACTCACCCAGCATCCCAACAAGAACCAGTTGGAGTTTTCCATTCACCCACGGCAGGAGCATGTCGATGAAATCCTATGCAAGCGTATCCGGACCTGTAATGTGCAGGAGAATGACCGGATTTTGTTCTGCACCGACGGTATTTGGGAATCCTATCTCATGCAATCGGAAATCATGAACCATATGGGTGATTCCCATCCGAAAAAGGCCATTCATGACCATTTGAAAAAAGCCCTTAGGGCGGAACGGTTTAATGATAACGGCACCTATATTCTGGCTGATGTGGGTGAGAAAATACTGAATCAAAATTGCCTTCCGGGAAAAATGAAACGAAAATTTCCGGGTTCGCTTTTTTTCGCCATACTGGCGCTGATCCTGTTTGCGGTTATTTTTTTTCTCCTGACCGGGAAATTTAAAACCCGGACTGAACGCCAACCAGTACCGCCGCGCTCCAGCCAATTCCAGGCCGAGAATTCCGGTAAAAAACAAAATCAGGTTTTAAAAAAAGGAGAATCCAGGAAGGCATATTTTGTCATCCAGGTGGCATCGTTTCCCAATTTCGATGAAGCGAAATACTATTCCGAGAAATTCCGTCAGCTGGGTTACCCGGTTGAAATATCTTCTCCGGATCCGCTCGATGCCAACCCGTCTTACCATGTCTATGTCGGGCATTTTAATACCCTGAGCGCTGCCGATGA
The DNA here is from genome assembly GCA_964583345.1 of uncultured Clostridia bacterium. Taxonomy (GTDB): domain Bacteria; phylum Acidobacteriota; class Aminicenantia; order UBA2199; family UBA2199; genus CAZOWT01. The sequence goes on along the minus strand of CAZOWT010000255.1, from coordinate 158 downwards.
AAAAAGGAAGGAACTTGAGAAGACGGAAAACACGGAACTTACCGTAAGAACGCGATATTGAAAAGGAGACCAGATTGGAAACCATAAAGCATTTTCTGATTTCGCTGGCCAAGGAAGGCCTGGTCGGAGGACATATCCTGCATGATAACCGGAAATAT
>CAZOWT010000254.1:236-3363 GCA_964583345.1 uncultured Clostridia bacterium | reverse complement strand
TCCGGTGATTGACCTTTGACAAAACCCATTTTCTCCAGAAAGACAGGTGTGCTTGCCGCATTGGTGAAAGTTAAAAAACAATCCACACCCTTTTGCAAATTATCCTCCTCTGTCATTCTGTACAGTCGCCCAAATATCCCCTTCCCTCTTATTTTTCTCGATGTGAGAACCTTCTGCGGCATCGCAACCAGCCTTTGTTTCCCAGCGATTTCAAATCTGAAATTGTTTGTGGTGGCAACCCCCTCTACTCTTTCGTTCAGGATGCAGATAGCCATAGAGTAACTACCATTGGGATTGCCGGTATACCAGTGAGAGATATAACTTTCCGTTGAACCGGGGTCTTCCCGCTCAGCCGCTCTCAATGAAGCCACATTTTTAAAATCCTTCTCACCGGCCAATCGCAAAGTCATTTTGTCATAGGTTCTGATAGGTAATCAATTCGTATACTGATTCATTAAATATTTTTTTCTGACTCAGCAGCTCATATTCTTTTTGGCAGTCTTTCAGAAAAGTCATTTTGGTATCGGTCGGGTTTTCATACAACCCCAAAACATCTTCTCCCAGGATATAGGGATGAACCATTAATTCGACTATATCTTCCGGTTCAGCCTGGTTGACCAGCCGATAATACGTTTCAGCTGTTATTTCGATTTTCCCCAGGTCACGGATCGATACCAGCCTGTCATTAATTTTTTCAGTGAAAACCGTCCTCAATTTTCTGGACAAATATCTGTTCGCCATTTGTTTGATAAACTTAACTGGCCGTTTACTTAATAGGGAGAATCCAATATGAACCGGATCCACAATTCTCACCGGGAGCTCTTCACTATGGACAGCGGGCAGTATATTTTTGAAAACAAAGGGTATCAGATGCACATGCTTGTGGCTGTCTATATGAGATAAGGGTATCTCAAAGCTTCTAAATTTATCTATCTGGGCCCGCAACTCCTTTCTTATATCGGCATCATTAACCTGTCCCATTAATATTCGTTTTATAAGTGTGGCCCGGTTAAAAAAATTGCCCTGTTCATCTATCAGGCTGCTGCAGCTGGATATCGGTTTGCCTTCGGTAATGCAAAAATGAATACCGACAGAAAGTTTGGGATTTTTTTTTGCCATTTCGACTGCATCTTCCACCCCGGGCATGTTTACCATTAAGGTTGCTGAAGTCAAATTCCCGGCGGAAAACACATCAATGACAGCCTTGTTGACCGAGTATGTCAACCCAAAATCATCCGCAGTGATAATCAGTTTTCTTTTCATATCAATCGCATCTGATTCATATTATATATAATTCCAAACAGAATTGGTAACTTCAAGTCAAAAGGAGTACACCGCTGTGATTATATATTTTGATTTTCAAGTGGAGATTGTTTATCATATAGATACAATTTAAATTGTAGACAAAAATTCATGCAAGGAATATCGACCATGCAAAATCAAAAAAGCAATGTATCCGGCCAAAACCGAAAGGCATCCCCTAAAAAGTTCATCCCCTTTGTGAATAATTTTTGCCCCCGAAGAAGTTTGGAGATGAGTCGCTACTACAATTACTTTCTCGAAAATGAATGGGAATCGACTCACAGAATAGAAACAGCCGATCTCATATTTATTCCTGCGGCTGTTTCAAAAGCTCCGAGATGAGAACAGTGAACACCATCCAGATTGCCCTCGAAAAGAAGGCCCCCCATGCCAATATCATCGTCACAGGATGCCTTATTAAAATAAACAAAAACGCCTTGAATGGCAATCTCACCTTATTGGCGACTGAAGAACTGGAAAAATTGGATAAACTGATCGGAGCCCAAAAACCGTTAAAGACCATACCGGAAGCCAACCGGATTCACCCCATGAAGGATCTGATATCCCCAAAAGATTTTTTAATCAAGAAATTCAAAATGGATGTTGAGTTCAGCCCACTCTTTTTTAAAAAAGTGAAATCACTCTTTTTTGGGAGGACAAAGTACAAAAAAACATGGAACATAAGGGTTGCAGAAGGATGTTTGGGCAACTGTAGTTACTGTGCGGTCAGACTTGCAGCAGGAAGGGTTAAGAGTAAAATCCCGGATGATATTGTCCGGGAGTTCAGAAGAGGGATCCAGCAGGGAGAGAAGACAATCACCTTGATTAACACAGACGTGGGAAGTTACGGGCAGGACATCGGGACAAACTTTGCCGAACTCATGGCGCAATTGTTTTCAATAGAAGGACAGTACCGGATTAGAATTATTGATTTCAATCCCCGGTGGTTGATTCATTATTACGACAAATTGCTGCCGCTTTTCAAACAAAACAGAGAGCGGATAGCCTACCTTTCAATTCCGGTTCAATCAGCCAGCGATCGGATATTGAATTTGATGAGACGGCCGTATAAAATCAAAGATATCCAATCATGCTTTAATGGCCTGAAGAAAAATATCCCGGAGCTGGTTATTAATACCCATTTCATCGTCGGCTTTCCGGGCGAGACCGAACAGGATTTTGACCGGACATTTCACTTCGCAAAATCTTTCGATTTTGGACGAATTTCCATTCATCCCTATAACGATCGCCCCGGAACCGATTCATCTACCATGCCGGATAAGGTTTCAGATCAAATAAAATTCAAACGATACAGGCGCCTGCTATCTTGTTAGGCCGGTCAATACGGTCACCAGCAGAACAGACGGTGAACCTGTGACGAAATATTTTATTTATTGCAGCACCATCACCGTCCCCTTCCAAAGAGGATGGTTTTTAGAGTTTTCAAAATGATCTTGACATCCAAAAAGAGAGACATGTTCTTGATATAATACAGATCATACTCCAATTTTTCCAGCGCCCCTTGCTTCGACGCGGTATAGCCAATATTGACCTGGGCCCATCCTGTGATGCCCGGTTTAACCGAAAATCTCAATGTATTCAATGGGTTTTTTTTGATAATGTCGTTAAAAAAAAAATGCCTCTCAGGGCGGGGGCCCACAATCCCCATCTCTCCCCTGAGAACATTGATCAGTTGCGGAAGTTCATCGAACCTGATTTTTCTTAAAACCTTACCGACTGCCGTGCCCCGCGGATCATTCCTTTCCGCCCATATCGGCACATGACTCTCCGCGCCCTGGATCATCGTCCTGAATTTTATCATGGG
>CAZOWT010000254.1:0-226 GCA_964583345.1 uncultured Clostridia bacterium | reverse complement strand
TGAATAAAAAATACAGGTCCCCTCGAGCTCATTTTAATGGCGATGGAAATGACAACCATCAACGGTAAAAAAAGGGTAATCATTCCCGTTGAGATCACGATATCAAACACTCTTTTCAGGTTCTGGTAATTCTTTTGACCGAATTTTTGTTCATCCCGGGAATCGAAAAGCCATCGTTCCCTCATATAGGAGACGGGAACTTTATATAAAAAATTCTCATACAGGG
>CAZOWT010000253.1:0-3433 GCA_964583345.1 uncultured Clostridia bacterium | reverse complement strand
TGAATAAACTCAAACGGTTTTGGAGCACGCTGCGGTCGAGCTTTTGGTTTGTGCCATCGCTGATCGTTGCGGGCAGCGTCGCCCTCGCGGCGGCTTTGATTGAAGTGCATTCCTCCGGGAGCGGACAATGGCTGGCCAACTGGCCGCGCCTGTTCGGTGCCGGCGCGGCTGGCGCGCGCGGGATGCTGTCTACGATTGCCGGCTCGATGATGACCGTGGTGGGGGTCACGTTTTCGATGACCTTGGTAACGCTGGCGCTGGCTTCGAGCCAATACACCTCGCGCATCCTGCGGAACTTCATGCGTGACCGCGTCACGCAGGTCGTGCTCGGAATCTTCGCCGGCATTTTCACCTATTGCCTGATCGTATTGCGCACTATCCGCGGCGGTGACGAGGGTGGATTTGTTCCGAGCCTGGCCGTGTTTTTCGGCGTTGTACTGTCGATCGGCGGCATCGGCATCCTCATTTTCTTCATTCATCACATCGCCTCTTCGATCCAGGCCTCGAGCATTATTGCCTCTATTGCCGATGAAACCATGGTGGCCGTTGACCGGCTTTTCCCGGGGAAACTTGGACAAGGACCGGTTGACGACGATGAGGATCAGGCACGGCTCCCGCTGCCGGAGCGGAATTGGCAGGCAGTCCCGGCGAAGGGGAATGGTTATATCCAAAGTGTGGATAACGCGGCGCTTCTGCGTTTGGCGCGGGAGCACAAGATTATCGTGCGGATGGAACGTGGCATCGGCGAGTTTGTGGTCCATGATACCACGCTTGCCTCGCTCGCTCTGGAGGAACCGCCGGAAAAAGAGATCATTGCCGCTCTGCAGGCGGCATACAGTATCAGCCGTCACCGCACGCTGAAACAGGATATTGCTTTCGGCATCAGACAAATCGTGGATATGGCGTTGCGAGCACTCTCACCCAGCACCAACGACACCACGACGGCCGTGATGTGTGTGGATTATCTGAAGGCCATTCTGGCGCGGCTGGCCTCCCGAAACATCCCTTCATCGCGCCGCTATGAGGAAGGGGAACTTAGGGTGATCACCATCGAGCCGACCTTTGCCAGCCTGGTGGCCGAATCGTTCGATCAAATTCGAGGCAGCTCCATAGGCAATGTCTCCATCATGATACGGATGCTTGACGCGCTGCAAACTATCGCCAGTCTGACGGCCAGCCCGAGCCGGCGGCGGGCGCTACGTGAACAAGTGGAATGGATCACCGAATTGGCCGAACGCACCATCGAGTCCCCGCACGACCGGGCACGGTTTGAGAGCCGGCTGGCGCGTGTGCGCGAAGCACTCGATACGGAGCCGGTTTTATTGGCAGGGGTAAAAGAAGAGAAGAGCGGTAAGGAGGAATGATGCATGTTGGCATAGCGGCGGATCAACGCGGGCAAATATGATGAATGGAATCAGCCCCGAGGATCCCGGCGCCTACTGTTTTTTTTGATACCAGTTGCCCTCGGCATCCAAAAAAAAGGTGACAAAAAAAGGTGACGGTGCATGACTTCTTGACTTCTTCACATTTTGAAATTTTTCATTTTTGCGCTGTTGTATAATTTTCCACGTGAATGTCGCTTGAGATCTCCGAACAAATCCATTTTAATAATTTCAGTATATTTTAATTCTCCTCAAATATGGTTATCGAGGCATCAATTCCATGTGTAGGGGGATGATTGGTCGATATAGATGATGATGTCAAAATCCTGCCGGATCGGCCGGACGCAGTAGGTTTCCTCTTCGGTGGTTTCTGCTGTAAAGCGTTCATCGATTAATCGGAAGCGCCTGGGTCCGTCAACCCACCAGGCTCCGGTAGCACTGAGATCAAGCTGGCGCAAATCCAGGTAGAACAGCGGGGTTTTGGCCTGTTCAAAATAATATTCGTAACTGTCCTCCAGGGCCGGTCCGACCACACCGGTTCCCCAGTAGCAAAAAAAGGAACCCTGAAAGAAGGTCTGGCCGATGCTCAGGTAGCCGGCCCCGAAATATTCCCGAAGAAAGTAACCGATTGAATCCCACTCCAGGTTATACAGATCATCCCGCACCCGGTAGGCCACATGTTCGTTGTGTGCGGTGATGAGCGTACGGGCATTGCCGAACCGTTGGGTCAGCCAGCGGATGTTTCCGGCCATGTGCTGATCCCTGATGGACGGGGAATCGGGAAAGGCATAAAATTCCTCACTTTGAATGACCACCGTGGCCGCCCTCTGCAGAAAACTGTAATCCCATTCTCCGATGCTGGCAACGATCGATCCCTGTTGGTTGATGATGGCATCCCGGGCTTTCTGCAGGTCGCTCCTGACGCGCGATTTCTGTGCTTCGGGCGCTTCATCTCGATAATCAAATCCACTCTCAAAAGCATACAATTCGGCATAGAGACCGGCCAGTTTTCCGGAAAGACCGGCATCAATATCTTTGGTTACTTCCAGGATATAATCGATGTGTTCCCGGTAACTCCGGCAATCACTGCCCAGCAGCCAGATTTTATCATTATCGGCCTTGCCGAGATTGTACTGGTGCATCCAGTCGATCAAATCATTGATTTCCCGGGTTCGGGGGCCGTAAAACCAGATATCGATGATTCCCTCATCCTTCACGATATAGTTATTCATCCGGTAATAGGGGATTAAGTCCATTTCCATGATAATGAGCCGGTAACCGTGATTCATGACCAGGGCTTTGAATACCCGGTGCCAGATTTTAAAAAACTGAGAAGTGCCGTGAGTGGCTTCTCCGATGCCGACAATCCGGGCGTTTTCAGCCATGGCCATCAGGGGGTTTAAATCATCCAAGTTGGATGGAACGGGATTTGTCGTTTCCATCTCATGGATATGGTCTTTCAGCCAGTTTCCCTCGGCAGTCAGTTCTTCACGCTGTTCGTTCCGGGCACAGTTTCCCATGAGCAATACCATGATTATTGAAACAGCCCAGATTCCTGTTTTTCTCATGCCACCTCCTGGATTTTAACTACGGTAGAAGGTGATCAAATCGGATGGAAAAATTACCAAAAAAATATCCCGGAATTCGTTAAACAGGTGTTATTCTCCTGCCGGATATGTATTCCTGGAAAGAGTAAAAGTAGAAATGGACCTTGATAAGATGATATTCAAAGGAAAATATTTGACATCCGATGATATTTTTTTCAATAATTAATATTTTATAAAAAAATAGGGAAAGTGTGTATAAAATGTATAAATGTTGAAAAAATTGTTAATTCTTCAACCAGTCAGACCAAAATTTCATAAATTCATGCTGAATTGGATTGACAAAGACCGGTTTTCAGAGTTCGATTCCGGAGTTGAGGTATTCAAATCCCACTAGCCACCAGTCACCAGCCACGAGCCATTAATCACTTTTATCAAAAATTATTCTTATTAAACGTATTATTTGCACTGAATTGGTCCACCAGGTGACACAGTTAGTGACACAGT
>CAZOWT010000252.1:0-3460 GCA_964583345.1 uncultured Clostridia bacterium | reverse complement strand
ATGAACCTTCTGCGTCGAGGGTGGTCATACGGGCATCAACATAGAAATTACTGTGTTTCCCAGAGGACAATACGACATTTTTTCCCCGGATAACTGATTTCTGGAGCAGTATCTTTTTTAGCCTGTCCCTCATATGATTTTTCCGTGAAAATTCTCTGGCATGACCATTTTAATCAAAGGCGCCAGTTCATTGATGCTTTTTTCCAGAAAATCAAGATGCTGCAGTGTGAAATCGCTCCCGACCTCACTGATATCGGTTCCCCTCCTGGATATTTCAATCACTCCGATTTTATCCTCCTGCGCAGCGATGAGGGTTCCCATGACCTTCCATATTGGTTTTATTTTATTATCAGGGGTTTTGATCATTTCAAAGATAAACAGGTGTTTTTGCTGCTGAAAATTATTTTCCATTGCCGATCTTCCGGTTCTGAAAATATGGGCGGCAATGGCGTCGGTAGATGTGACCGGTATCATTCCTGAATTGATCAGGTACTCCGGACAGGCAAATGATAGAATGGTTTTTTCTTTGTTGACAAGGAAGATGGCGACTTCATCGTTTTCGGCTTTGAATTGGGACATGTAAAATTCGGAAATTCTGTTCAGTACCTTTTTTAGATTCTCTTCCGATGCGCCTTTCTGGATATCGTTTTTCAATTTTTCAATCAGAAGATTAAATTCTTTCATATGCACTCCTGTAGTCCAATATATTAATATTTTTTTAAAAAAAAAACAATACCCAAATGACAAAAGTTAAGAGGTGAGAATTTAATTATTTCTGTTCCGGTGTCTTTGAAATGTAATTGAAAACCAGCTGAATTTTTTGAGCTCGGCTTGTCGATGGTTAAGGCGTTTGAGGGATTGGTAATTTTATGCTATTGATAAGATTCCCAAAATATGATAGAAAAATTCATGAATAAAATGTTTCTTTCAATTGTAATCCCGGTCTATAATGAAGAGCACAATATCGATATTCTTTATGATGAGATTATTGAAGCTTTAAAAAACCGAACCAATGATTTTGAAATTATTTTTATTAATGATGGCAGCACCGACCGTTCTTTTCAAAAATTGATCGATTTAAACTCCCGGGATTCGAGAGTGAAGGTTCTAAACTTTAGGAAGAATTTCGGGCAGAGTGCGGCCATATCTGCAGGATTTTCCCATTCCAGGGGGGAAATGATTGTCACCCTTGATTCGGATTTGCAGAATGATCCGGCGGATATCCCCATGATTATCGAAAAGCTCCAGGAAGGGAATGATATGGTTAATGGGTGGAGGAAAAAAAGGAAAGATAACTTTTTTTCCCGCCGGATCCCTTCTATTTTGGGGAACAAACTGATTTCCCTTATCACCGGTGTAAAGTTGCATGATTATGGGTGCACGCTCAGAGGATTTAAAAGGGATGTTATAAAAAACCTTAAACTATACGGTGAGATGCATCGTTATATTCCGGCGATTGCTTCCCGGATGGGAATACGATCGGTCGAAATTCAGGTTAATCATCGGGAGCGCAAATTTGGGAAATCAAATTACGGCCTGGGCAGGACCATGAGGGTAATCCTTGATTTAATTTCGATAAAATATTTACTGTCCTTTTCTCATCGTCCCCTGCAGATATTCGGCAGTCTGGGATTGTTCATGATATTGATAGGATTCATCAGCGGTTTATACCTGACCTACATAAAATATTTTCTAAATCAGTCAGCCAACAGGCCGCTGTTATTTTTCACAGTCCTGGTTGTTTTTGTTGGCTTCCAGATGATTACCCTGGGATTACTGGCGGAAATGCTGGCCAGAATTTATCATGAAGGATTAAATAAAGATATGTATTCGATCCGTGATTATGTTGGATTTTCAGATGAAGATATTAATGATCGCTCCCGAACCGTTTTTTGAACCGCGGGGGACGCCTTTTTCAGAATATTTCAGAATTAAGGGGCTTTGTGCCCTAAATCATTCTGTTGACCTGGTTACCTATCCGATTGGAATGAACAGGGAAATTCAGGGGTTGAGAATTTTCAGAAGCTGGAAACCTTTTTTCATCCGATCGGTGAAAACCGGCCCCTCATTCAGTAAAATTATTCTCGATTTTTTTCTGTTTTTTTCGGTTCTGAGAAGGTTATTGAAGGAGAAGTACGATGTGATTCATACGCACGAAGAAGCAAATATATTGGGTGTTTTTTTTAATAAAATAACCAAAATACCTCATCTCTACGATATGCATTCTTCGCTTGTTCAACAAATGACGAATTTTCAGTTTACCAAGTCAAAAATAATCACCGGTATGGTAAAGATGACCGAAAAGATGGCATTGAAAAATGCGGCTTCGGTCATCGTTATTTGCCGTGCGCTTTTTGAATATGTAACCAATATCGTAGATGAAAAAAAGGTAACCGTCATTGAGAATTTTATTGATGATACACCGGATTCATTGGAACTTTCAAAACTTAATTTTATTCGACAACAGATCAGGCCGGATGAGAGGAAAATTATCATGTATGCCGGAACCCTCGAAACCTACCAGGGTATTCCGCTTTTAATTGAAAGCTTGAATTATTTGGAAAAAGAATTTACGCTGGTATTGATAGGTGGAAAGAGAGTCCAAATAAACGGAATTAAAAAAAAAGTGATCGAAATGAATCTTGAAGACCGGGTTCGTTTGCTTGGCAGTCAACCATCCTCGGAAATTCCTTATTTCCTGAAAAATTCGGATGTGCTGGTATCACCGAGAATTTTGGGGACCAATATACCTCTAAAAATATATGCTTATTTAAAAAGTGGAATTCCTGTAGTCGCCACCAATCTATATACCCACACGCAGACTCTGGATTCCCGTATTGCTATATTAGTCGATCCCGAACCGGAAAAATTTGCCACTGGCATTAAATTGGCTGTTTCGAAAAAAGGGAAAATTATTGCCAAAAACGCGATTGAATTTTGTAAAAAGAATTACAGTTTTCAAAAATATACAGAATTGATTGGTCAGGCCCTCGAGAAGGCCGGATCAAATCCGCTCTCCGGTTGAATTTGGTTTATATTTCCTTTACCCCGGCTATTAAATATCATATAATACGGTACATAAGGAGTGGTCATGATCGATCGGTACCAAACCAAGGATATCTCCAGAATCTGGAGCCGGGAAAATCAATTTCGGAAGTGGCTGGATGTTGAAATGGCAATTACTGAAGTCTGGGCCGAATGGGGAGAAGTCCCAAAGAAAAGTTTTCAGCATATAAGGAAAAATGCCAATTTTGATATCAAGAGGATTGATGCCATTGAGAAGACAGTCAAACATGATGTGATTGCATTTTTAACATCGGTTGAAGAATTTATTGGAAAAGATTCGGCCTATGTCCACAAGGGGGTTACGTCATATGATATTGTCGATACGGCTTTCTCCCTACTGATACGAGAATCCCTGGCGGTCGTAATTGAAAAGGCTGAAAAATTAAAAAAAATA
>CAZOWT010000251.1:0-3473 GCA_964583345.1 uncultured Clostridia bacterium | reverse complement strand
CCCTGATTGAAAATGAAGACAATGAGGTGTGGGAACTACATCAGGTGGATTTATAAATCTCCTTTACTCCCGGGAATGCCATGATTTTGTTTTGGATAGATAGTCTTCAACGGCGGCTTTTATCCCCTGTTCGGCCAGCAGTGAACAGTGCATTTTTTCCGGGGGCAACCCGTCGAGCGCTTCGGCAACCGCTTTATTGCTGAGTTTCAAAGCCTCATCAATCGTTTTTCCCTTGATCATGTCAATGGCCATGGAACTGGTGGCAATGGCCGCCACACAGCCGAAGGTTTCATATTTTGCTTCCGCGATTCGTCCATCCTTCACCTGAATATATATCCACATCACATCTCCGCAGCGGGGATTGCCCACTTTGCCAATACCATCAGCGTTTTCGATCTGGCCATAATTTTTGGTATTTTTGAAGTTTTCCATGACCTTCTGGCTGTATAACACGGTGATCCTCTTTTATTTGTGTTTCCAAAATGGTGACATGCGTCTCAACCGCTCCACAACCGGAGGCAAAACCTCCAGTAATTTATCGATATCCCGGTCATCGTTGTATTTTCCCAGGCTTATTCTCAGGCTGCCATGGGCATCCTCCGGTTTCAGGCCGATGGCCAGCAAGACCCGGGAAGGTTCCAAAGACTTCGACGAACAGGCGGATCCGGATGACAGGGCGATGCCAGACTGATCAAGCAATGCCAGCATGGATTCCCCTTCTATGTAGCGGACCGATATGTTCAGGGTGTTATACAACCGGGAATCCGTATCACCATTAATGAGAATCTCAGGAATACGCTCGGAAAGTTCCTTCTGGAGGCGGTCCCTCATGGGCCTGATTCGCCGCTCTTCATCCGCCATTTCCCGGTTAGCCAGCTCCGAGGCTTTGCCGAGGCCCACGATACCCGGAACATTTTCGGTTCCGCCTCTCAATCCCCGTTCATGACCTCCGCCAAAAATGATCGGATCGATTTTCACCGAACTTTTCTTGTACAACGCTCCCATTCCCTTCGGGCCATATATTTTATGAGAGGATAGGCTCAACAGGTCAACATCCAAATCCCTGACATCAACCGGGATTTTCCCGATTGCCTGGACCGCATCCGTGTGAAAAAAACACCCGTGATCATGTGCAATCCGGCACAATGCCTTTATGGGTTGAATGGTTCCGATTTCATTGTTGGCCATCATGACCGAAACCAAGAACGTCCGATCGGAAATGTTCTTTTCCAGCTCCTTGGGATTGAACAGGCCGTACCGATCGACCGGAAGGACGGTAACCTGAATTCCTTTTTCTTCCAGATATTTACAGGTATTGGTTACGGCCGGATGTTCAATGCCTGAAATAATGATCTGACCCCCTTTTTTTTTCAGTTGTCCGACCGTACCTATCAGGGCCAGGTTATCCGACTCGGTTCCGCCGGAGGTAAAATAAATCTCATTTTGATTGGCATTAATCAGCCCGGCTACCCGGTTCCGGGAAATATCGATTTTTTGCCTGACTTCGCCCGCAGAACGGTAAAAGGACGAAGGGTTATGAAACCGGTCGGAAAAAAACGGTTTCATTTCCTCAAACACCCGGGGATCAAGCGGAGTGGTGGCATTGTAGTCAAAGTAAAATTCTGTTTTCATCATGAACCTTTTCCCAAATATAACCCAGCCAGTCATATATGTCAATAGACTCGCCATTTCATTGGGTGCGGAATCTCCAAAAAGGGTTACCGGAGGAACAATTTATTAGACATTTTCATGGTAAGTTGGTACAATAAAAATACATGGTAAAAAGACCGGCCAAAGACATCTATTATCTGGATATAGCCCGGGTGGTCGCTTCCCGATCCACCTGCCTGAAAGTGCTGATGGGCGCCATCATCGTCAAAGAAGACCAGATCATTGCCACCGGATATGTGGGCGCCCCGAGACATACCAAGAGTTCTCTCGAACACGGGTTTTGTTTGCGAAAAAAATTATCCGTCCCCTCCGGCACCCAGTACGAGCTCTGCCGGTCCGTGCACGCCGAACAGAATGCAATCATAAACGCGGCCCGGGCGGGTGTGAGTTTGCTGGGAGGCGACATCTATATATTCGGGAAAAACCGGGAAACCGGCAAAATCCTGGATGCCTTTCCCTGTTTTATCTGCAAGAAAATGATCATCAACGCCGGATTGAACCGGGTCATTACCTCTACCCAGGGAAAACAGCAACTGAAAATTTTTAACACGGCCGACTGGGTAAACGAGTGGCGGGAGCAGGATATCATCGAAGACAAGTACCAATATGGAAAAAGCAACAGTTGAAGCCCGCACGCGGAGAAGAAAAATCCCTCTTTATATAGGTTTGACGGGCAGCATGGGATCGGGTAAAGGTGAAGTGGCCAGTTGTTTTGAAAATCTTCATTTTAATTATATATCACTATCCGATATCGTGAGAGAAGAAATCAAAAAAATAGACAACATCGATCGTTCGGCCATTCAGAATATCGGAAACAAACTGAGAGAGCAGGGAGGCCCGTCGATTCTGGCCAGCCGGGTAATCGCCAAGATTAGAGCCTCCGGAAAAAAAAACTGGGTCATTGACGGAATCCGCAATCCGGCTGAGGTCCAGGAGTTGAAAAAATTACATTCATTTTATTTGATCGGAATCAAATCGCATATGCGCTTCCTTCTGGAAAGAATCATCTCAAGAAAACGGGAAACCGATCGGATAAAAATCTCAGAATTGAAAAAAACCATAAAACGTGAATGGGGAACCGGTGAACCGGAAAACGGGCAGCAGGTCGGGAAATGCATGAAAATGGCGGACCATATCCTGGAAAATAACGGTTCCCTGGAAGAATTGAGAACAAATTGCGAAAAAATTTTGTCCGCAATAGAAGGTGAACATGCCAGATAAACATGCTGTTTATCCGGGATCATACGATCCCCTGACCAACGGTCATATCGATATCATCAAGAGAGGCCTCAAAATTTTTGATAAAATCACCGTTGCCGCATTAAAAAATCCTTCCAAAACCTATCTGCTCGACCTGGAAGAACGCCTGGAAATCCTCCGCAAGTGTTTTGCCGGTGATGCCCGTATCGAGGTGGATTTTTTTGAAGGGCTGCTGGTCGATTATTTGAAAAAAAAGAAAATTACCACAGTAGTCAGGGGGCTTCGCGCCATTTCCGATTTTGATATCGAATTCCAGATGGCCCTGATGAACCGGAGCATTGCCACAAATGTGGAAACCATTTTTTTCGTTCCTTCGGTTTGTTATTCATTTTTAAGTTCAAGACTGGTCAAGGAAATATACCAGCTGGGAGGTGAAATTAAAGAAATGGTCCCTCCAATCGTTGACAAAAAATTGAAAGAAAAGTATAACTTGGTTAGATAATACCGATAAATAAAAATGTCGCGGAGTCAAAAAACATCAAGATAGGTTGCGAATAATGAGGCAATCAGAATGAAATGCAGACATTGCGGACACGAATTGA
>CAZOWT010000250.1:0-3476 GCA_964583345.1 uncultured Clostridia bacterium | reverse complement strand
GTTGATCATATCCCCTTCCTCCATATTCTTTGAAGTGATGATACCGTCAAAGGGCGCTTTCATATAAGAATTGTCCAGGGTATGTTTGACCACGTCCAGGTTAGCCGCGGCATTTTTCATCTGGGTATCGGCAGACTCATATGCCAGTTGAGCCTTTTCCAGCTGCATTTGAGAGATGGCATTGCTTTCGGACAGTTTCTTCATCCTCTCAAGATTTAACTTTGCATCGTTAAATGCGGCCTTAGCGACTTCAAAAGCAGCCTGGGCCTGATTCAGCTGAAGTTTCATGGTGGTGGTGTCCAGTTCGGCAAGCAGGGTATCCTTTTTTACCATATCACCCTGTTTCTTGAAAATCTTCCAGATTTTCCCGGAACTATCCGGGGCGATATTGGCACGCTTCCAGGGAGAAACCGACCCCTTGTATCGAAGAAACTTCGAAAATTCCCCCAGCCGTATTTTCTCGACTTTTACGTTGATGGCTTTTTTTTCAAGCTCAAGCGTTTTGTTCCCGTTTTTTGAACATCCGCCGAACAACATGACCAAACTAACAATCAAGATGGTAACCGCAAACTGTTTCATTCCATACCTCCGTTTATGGTGACACCTGATATCTTTTCAAGTGTTGAAATGGCAATATTATAATTATATACAGCCTGTAAAAAGAGCACCTTTGCCTGGGTTAAGGCGTTGTATGAGGTGTTGAGCTCCAGGATGGAAATCAATCCCTCTTTATAACTCAATTCCGCTATTCTGACACCCTCTTTAGCTGTCTCGACATTCTTCAACCCCATCAATATGTTTTCATATTCTTCTTTGATGGATAAGACCAGATCCTGGACCTGGATCCGGGTGGAATCACTCAGCTCCTTCAGGTTCAATTTGAGTATTTTTTTCAGCACCCTCATCTCACCTATCTGGGCGCTTCTTCTCAAACCGGTAAAAATCGGGAAGTTTATTCCCAGATTTATGGAAAAATAATTTTCCCAGTTATCCGCCTTAAAGTTAAAATAATCAGAACGGTAATTGTACTGGGCCACGATGGAGAAATCGGGAACATATTGCGCCCAGGTCATTTTCAACAGGTTCTCTGTTTTCTGCAATTCCATCTTCAGTTGAAGAAGCTCGGAACGGTTTACCAGTGCCTGTTGAATCAACAACGACTGTTCAAGCTGTTTCCGGTCATAGGATAATTCCCCGGTTACCTCCAGCCGGGTATCCTCGGGAATTCCCAGCATAATCTTTAAATTTGAGGTCATGATGTTCAGGAGTTTGGTAATATTCAGAATTCTCGGTTTTATTGAACTCACTGATAATTCCGCCTGTAAAAGATCATATTTGGAGACCATGCCCAAGCCAAAGCTTTCCTCGACATTTCGATAATTATTTTCCGCTAGGGTGAATGCTTCATCATGGGTTTTAAGCATCTCTTTCATGACCTGGATATTGAAAAATATTTTTTTTACGTCCAGAATCAGGCCTTCACGGGAATTTTTGAGTTTTTCCCTGGCGATTTTCAGGTCAATACCCGCATTTTTGAAGGCAAACCAGATTTTTCCGCCGGTAAAAACCGGTTGAGCCACCTGGATGGTAAACTCATAATTTTTGGTAAAATCAAGGGCAATTTTGGTCGGTTCCTCACCGGGAAACATGGCAGGCATTTCCAATTCCATCAGCTTTTCATTCAGAACCCGGTAACCCGTGAGCGAAACCTGGGGCAAAAATCCCAGATTTTGCCCAACCCGGTATTTTGCCTGCTTGACTTCCTGCTGGCTGATCAGGTAACCGGTGTTGTTCTTGATAGCCAGGTCAATGGCCTGATCAATGGATAATTCCATTACCTGATCCGCATGAAGCAATCCGCCCGTAAAACATATAAACAATAAAATTGATGCTATTTTCATGACGTCCTCCGAAATACAAATATCTGGGTGTAAATTTTCATATTATATTTTCAGTACTCCGCTGGAGAGAATTCCGGTAATATAATTGACCAATTCATTCAGATCAAGGTTGGCCATTCTCTCCTTTCCCAGAATGTAGGCCAGGCTGAATTCGCTCAGAATCCCGGAATAAAAAACCGCGATCAGTTCAGCAGGAATATTTTCCCTGACATATCCCTTTTTTTTCCCTTCCTGAAAAAATTCTTTCATTTTTGATATGTTTCTGACCTTGGATTCCAGGAATTCATGAATACCGTCCTGCTGTTCATGATCCATGGCTTCGATAAACATGTGTGATTCATGAAAGGCAATCTTCAGGATACCCCGGTTTTTGTTGACGTGGTTTAATATTTCATAGGTTAAATTTTTCAATCTCAGTGGAAATTCGTCCGGACCCTGAATTACCGGATTGATAATCTCCTCGAACTCGGAATCCGATAATTTTACCACCTGCCGGAATATGCTCTCTTTTCCGGAAAAATAATGATAAAGAGTGGGTTTGGAGATTTCGGCGGCGCCGGCGATGTCTTCCATGGTCGTACAGCTGTAGCCCTTCTCCTGGAAAACCTCCCGGGCTTTGGCGATGATAAAATGCCTGATGGCTTTTTTCACTTAACCTCCGGTTAATAAAATTAACTTGGGTTAAATTATATTAAATGTGGGTTAAAATGTCAATATCATTATTTTATTTAAATAATTCGGTTTTATAATTGGCCAGAGAAGAAATTGAAACCGGTTTTACCGGTGGGCGAACCGAAAATGGCAGTATCATGCCGGGTTTGACTCCGATCATGGTCTGTAGAAGATCGGTGACCAACGGGGTACAGGTTCTGCCCTGGCAGTTTCCCATTCCGCAGCGTACCGCAATTTTCATGGCTCCCGGTGTGGAAAATCCCGCATCGATCGCATCTTTAATGTCCCCCATCCGGACATCCTCGCAACGGCAAACAATGGTATCATCCGGTATATTCCTGATGCATTGCTCGGGAATTTGGAACAACGAATTGAATAAAGCGCCGAATTTTAAATCTTGCTCTCTTTTCCGGGTCATTTTTTTAATTTTTTCGCTATAAAATTCACGGGTGATTTTCTCAAATTTCAACAGGATAGAATGGGCAGCGATTTCGCCCTCATGTATGGATTTGAATGCCCCGCCGATTCCGGTGATCTCACCGGCGGCGAACACATTCTCGACACTGGTCTCCAGACCGGAATTGACCTGGACCACCCAGCCGCCTTTCTGCGCGGAATACTCCAAATTACAGCCGGCCAGCTGGGGGAGATCAATGTTGGGAACGAAACCATACCCGACAGCCAGTGCGTCCGTACGGTAGATCTTTTCCGTGCCCGGTATTGTCTTCCCGTCGGCAGTGGTTCTGGCAACCACCACCTCCTCCAAAACACCCTTTCCCCGTGCCTCAACGATACCGGTTCTATATTTGATGGGAACACCGGATAATAATATTCTGCCGAAATATTTTCCGCCTTCCAAAAATTTTTCCAGTTGGCTGGCCAGAAGCGGCAAAAATTTTATCT
>CAZOWT010000249.1:0-3480 GCA_964583345.1 uncultured Clostridia bacterium | reverse complement strand
CGTGAAGGCGGCCACACCATCGGAGCCGGATCGGTAACCGAAATTATTGAATAAAGGGGAAATATGAATACCAAAATAAGAATAAAACTCAAATCATTCGATAGTAGGATTCTGGACAAATCATCTGCAGAGATTGTTGCCAAAGCGAAAAGAACCGGAGCGAAAGTTGCCGGGCCCATTCCCATTCCTACCAAAATTGAACGGTTTTGTGTTTTGAGATCGCCTCATACTGACAAGAAGTCCAGGGAGCATTTCGAAAGAAGAACCCATACCCGGTTGATTGAAATTCTGGAACACAATGATGATACCATTGCAGAGCTTAAAAAAATGGATCTTCCCGCTGGCGTTGAAGTTGAGGTGAAGTCCAACTAAAAGGTGATGAATATGATTAATGGAATTATTGGGAAAAAAGTCGGGATGACCCAGTTGTTCACCGATGACGGAAGGGTGATCCCGGTAACCGTAATAAAAGCAGGGCCCTGCCTGGTGGTTCAGAAAAAAATAAAGGAAGGCAATGAACACCTGAAAGTGCAGCTTGGTTATGTGGAGGAAAAAAAGGTAAAAAATGTCAAGAAATCCGCAGCCGGCCATTTTGAAAAAGCGAAAATTCCGGTCACCAGGGTATTGAAGGAATTCTTTATCGAGCAGGACAATATCAATGTCGGCGATACGGTTAAAGCGGATATTTTCCAGGAAGAAGAGATCGTGGATGTCGTGGGTATCACAAAAGGAAAAGGATTCCAGGGCGTGGTCAAAAGATGGAATTACAAAGGCGGAAGGAGTAGCCATGGTTCCATGTTTCATCGTCGTCCCGGATCGATCGGTGCCAGCGCTTTTCCCAGCCGGGTCATCAAGGGGAAGAAACTGCCGGGGAGAATGGGCGGTAAGCGCAGGACCATCAGGCATCTCCGTATCGTGAAAATCGATCTGGAGAATAATTATATTCTGGTCAAAGGAGCAATCCCTGGGTTTAAAGGAAACTATGTAAGCGTCATAAAAGAATCCTTTAATAGGAGATAGCCATGCTAAAAGTCAAAGTCAAAAACATACAGAATACAGATGTCAGTGAAATTGAATTTCCCGAAGAAATATTCGATTACCCTTTGAAGGAGCACCTGATATATGAAGCGATTAAAAATTACCGGGCCAATCAGCGCAGGGGAACCGTTGCCACCAAGACCAGAGGCAATGTCTCGGGCAGCGGCCGGAAACTCTGGCGTCAAAAAGGTACGGGCCGGGCGAGGGTCGGGTCGATCAGAAGTCCGTTATGGAGAAAGGGCGGAACCATATTTGGCCCACAGCCCAGGGATTATTCTTATGAAATTCCCAAAAAAGCCAAACGGAATGCCTTGAAATCTATCCTGTCAGATAAACTGAGAAACCAGAGAATTTATGTGGTTGACAAAATCAGTATCAAATCCAACAAGACGAAAGACATGGTTTCCACCCTTAAGAAATTCGATTTTGACAAGATGCTGATCGTTGATAAAAAGGAAAATTCTGAATTAATGCTGTCCACACGCAACATTCCCAATATCAAGGCCGTGGATTATTCCGAAGTGAATGTTTACGATTCTTTGGAATATACCCATATCATGTTTTCGGTTGAGGCGGTGAAACAGCTGGTGGAGGTACTGAAATGAAATTGCAAAACACGGATATCATCATTGCTCCGTTCATAACCGAGAAATCCACCGATCTTAAGGACAGTGAGAGATTCCTTTGCTTCAAGGTTCATAAGAATGCCAACAAGATCATGGTAAAGCAAGCTGTCGAAGAACTGTTCAAGACTCAGGTCGAGTGTGTGAGGGTCATGAATTTCAACGGAAAGGAGAAACGTTTCGGAAGATTTTCCGGAAAAAGGCCATCCTGGAAAAAAGCCTATGTGAAACTGAAAAAAGATGCAAAAATGATTGAATATTTTGAGGTGGTATAAATGGGAATAAAAACATTCAAACCCACAACACCCGGCCAACGGGGGAAAACCGGTTATTCGTTCGATGAGATTACCGAAACCAGACCCTATAAAAAACTGGTAGTTGCCATGAAACAATCCGGCGGCCGGAACAACAAGGGAAGAATTACCATCCGGTTCAGGGGCGGCGGTCACAAAAGAAAATATCGGATCATTGATTTTAAGCGAAACAAGTTTGATATTCCCGGTGTTATTGAATCCATCGAGTATGATCCCAACCGGACCACCCGGATTGCCCTGGTCAAATATGCCGACGGCGAGAAACGGTATATGCTGGCTCCGATGGGAATCAAGATCGGAGACAGTGTGCTCTCGGCATCCGGCGAAGCCGAAATCATGCCCGGAAATTCATTGCTGCTGAATAAAATCCCGGTGGGCACCGATATTCATAATATCGAGTTGCGCCAGGGAAGAGGCGGGCAGATTGCCCGTACAGCGGGTTCCCATGCGGTATTAATGGCCAAGGAAGGCAAATATGCGCTTATAAAGATGCCCTCCGGCGAGTTAAGGAATGTCGGATTGAATTGCCGCGCCACCATCGGCCAGCTCAGCAATATAGAACACGGCAATATAAAAATTGGTAAAGCTGGCAGAAGCCGCTGGCTGGGCCGTCGCCCCCATGTCCGGGGAACGGCCATGAATCCAATCGATCATCCCCATGGTGGTGGCGAGGGAAAATCCAAGGGAGGCCGGATTCCGGTCACACCCTGGGGAAAACCCACCAAGGGTTATAAAACCAGAAAAAATAAACGAACACAAAAGTTTATCGTTAAAAGGAGAAAGTAGTTAAATGCCACGGTCAATAAAAAAAGGTGTTTATATCGAAGAAAAACTATTTAAAAAAGTGCTGATTGCCAAAAATTCATCGAAGCGGGAAGTGATAAAAACCTGGTCGAGACGTTCCACCGTCGTTCCGGAGATGGTGGGCCTTACCCTGGCTGTTCACAATGGCAAAAAGTTCATCCCGGTTTTCATTACCGAAAATATGGTTGGGTACAAACTGGGTGAATTTGCCGAAACCAGGAATTACAAGGGACATACTTCCAAGGACAGTAAGGCGAAACCATAGGAGGACAACATGAATTATGTGGCTGTTGCCAGAGGACGATTTTTGAAAATATCCCCCCAAAAAAGCAGGCTGGTCGTGGATTTAATCCGTGGAAAAGACGCGGGCGAAGCCCTGACCATTTTGAAATTCAGCAAAAAGAAAAAGGATGCAGAAGCGGTTTCCAAGGTACTCAATTCAGCCATCGCCAATGCACAGGTGAAGCATCCGAACATCGATGTTGACCGTTTGTATATCTCCCGAATTTTTGTTGATAAGGCGCAGTACCTGAAGCGTTTCCGGGCCGCGCCGAGAGGACGGGGTGTCAGAATTCAGAAGAAATACGCGCATGTAACAATATATCTTGATGAAATGAAGGAGAAATAATGGGGCAAAAAACACATCCATACGGATTCAGGCTGGGTTTTAATAAGGGGTGGCTTTCACTCTGGTACAGCAA
>CAZOWT010000248.1:0-3526 GCA_964583345.1 uncultured Clostridia bacterium | reverse complement strand
TGGCCCGCAGAATCACCGGGGCGGCAGTTTTACTAACACCGTCGGACGGTTCCAATATCTGCGGGAATCAAATCGATATCACCGCCAGCATCCAGGGTTTCGAGAGCGATGATCCGCTGGCCAATCTCGAGCTTTATGTTGACGATTCGTTAATCACTTCAACTGCGGAAGAAACACTTGAATATACCTATGATATCAGCGGCTGGCAGCTAGGCATAGAACACACCATTAAGGTTATAGCCACCAAGCAATCTGGAGAAAGCGTGGAAAGCGAGGCGGTCGTGGTTAAGGATTGTTCTCCCGACGTTACCATGGTCACCTGTGAATCCGGCCAGGAAAACTACAGTACGATTGACATGAAGGGGGATGCTTCGGATGACGTGGCCGTGGAAAAACTGGAATTTTACGGGGACGGTAAGCTGCGCGGCGATACCGAGACACCGCCTTATACCGCCCAGTGGAATATTACGGGCTGGTCAAAGCCGAAACATTCCATTATGGTGCGGGCCTATGATTCTGCCGGGAACCAGGGAGAATCAGCAGAAATTCCCATGATTTTTCGGACCTTCAATTCCCCGGCCAACATCACGGTTCAAAATGTTCTGAACCGGACGCTTTTTATTAAGGAATGGATTAATGTGGTCAGATGGGAAGTCCACTCGAAAAATTCCAATAAGAATGTAACCGGGTACCGGGTTTATCAGATCGATAACGGAGCGGTTTCCAAACTGGCTGAACTGGGACCGGATCAATTCGAATTTGTCCACCGTAATGTGGAAGCCGGAAAAATGTACGTCTACCGGATCACGGCGGTGGCCATGATAAACGGGGCGCAGCAGGAAAGCACCACCGGTGCGGCTGCCATTTTAGCCAAATAAAAAATTCTGCCGGTTCCGGTTTTCGAGAAATTTCGACTGGAAATGCCGGCTGTCGGATTACCTTTTTAATCAGGGCAGGGTGCGCAGGAAACTGCGCCGGGCGGTTTCGGCCAACAATAGCAGTATCAGGGCCGCGATCATGAAATAAGGATACAGGTCCCGGGCCCGGGTATGCTTCCGGGTGGACACATCGGATTTTTCCCAGCGGTTGATTTCGGAAAATATCTGCTGCAGGGAGTCCTTGTCCGTGGCCCGGAAATAGAGGCCGCCGGTATCATTGGCAATCTTTTGCAGCAGTTCCTCGTCGATTTCCACGTTGACCATGATATACTGCTGGTTACCATAGGCGTCCATGACCGGGAAAGGCGCTTCCCCTCTTTTCCCCACTCCGATGGTGTAGACCTTGATGTTGAAGTCCCTGGCGATCTTTGCCGCGTCCAGGGGATCGATTTCACCCCGGTTGTTCACCCCGTCGGTTAGCAGGATAATGATCTTGGCCTTGGTTCGGGCATAGCGGATGCGGTTGACCGAAGTGGCCAGGGCCATGCCCAGGGCCGTCCCATCCTCCAGCTCCCCGATGCGGGTTTGGTTTAAAAAATACTGCAGGATATCGTAGTCAATGGTCAGCGGGCATTTGGTATACGAGGTGCCGGCGAAAACCACCAGCCCGATGCGGTCGGTTTTTCTGTCCCGGATAAAATTGGAAATGACCTCTTTCGCGACTTCCAGCCGGTTTTTGGGTTTAAAATCAATGGACGCCATGGAACCGGAAACATCCAGGGTAATGAGAATATCGATTCCTTTTTTGGTCTCGGTATGGTAGTAATTGAGGATTTGAGGCCGGCAGAGGGCAACGATAAACAGGGTGAGCGAAACAATTTTCAAATAAAAGAGATATTTGCCCAGGGCCGCCTTCAGCGTATGGCTGGAATCGGGAAGCAGTTTTTTGGAGCTGTAAAAAATGAAGCGCCGGCCTTTTTTTTTCAGAACCAGATGCCAGCCGACCAGGGCGGGGATGGCCAGTAAAAAAATCAGAAATATTTTATATTGCAGCTGAAACATCCTGTGGCTCCGGTGGATAAAATTTTGTTTTCTGAATGGAAACGAGGACGTCAACCGCGATGATGACCTTCCGGTAATCCTGGCCGGTGGGAATGACTTTGGCAAATTTGACCTGGTCAGCAATGGTAAATAACGATTCCAGGTTTTTATGCAGCCGGGGGTCCGTATCCCTCTTTTCCAGAGAGGACAGGGTTTCCGAGGAGGTAAAATCTTCGGCGTTAAAACCGTATTCCCGATACAGGTAGTGTTTGATGATATCGGTCAGACGGATAAAAAACGGTTTGAACCTGCCTTTTTCAAACCATTGCTTTTCCTTCAGTTCGCTGATGGCGGCTTGCAGTTCCTCAAGCGGCGAAAGAATGGTCTCGGATTTCAGCGATCTTCTCTGTTTCCGGCGCCGCAGGAAGAAAATCAGAATCCCGATCAGTATCAGGGCCAATAAAAAAAACAGGACATATTTCAATATGTAGAAAGGATTGCCACGCAGGGGAATGGGTGTTTTTAAATCTTTTATATCCCGGTCTCCTTTTTCCAGTACGGACCGGATACGGATTTCCAGGGAATTGGTCTTTTTGGTTTCCCGTATCCGGTTGTTTTTCATCAGTTTCACCTCGAACGGGCCGATGGTAAAGTCGCCGGTGGAAAAAAAAGACAGCACCAGCCGGGTTTCGAAAACCGCGTAATTTTTACTTTTTCTTTCAGGAAGGGCTTCCTGTGAAATCAGTTCGAAATCTTTTTTCGGGATATCCAGCG
Source organism: uncultured Clostridia bacterium (assembly GCA_964583345.1). Taxonomy (GTDB): domain Bacteria; phylum Acidobacteriota; class Aminicenantia; order UBA2199; family UBA2199; genus CAZOWT01. The sequence goes on along the minus strand of CAZOWT010000248.1, from coordinate 833 downwards.
AGATGGCATCGATATCGAGTGATGTTTTGGCGATGATGTTTATCCGAATCCGGTCCCCGATGGTGGCGCTGTGGTCGGTTGCGGATAGCGAAACCTGGGTTTCCGGCATTAATCCCAGCGGAAAAACCAGAATGAAAAATAAAACTGACAGGAATTTCATTTGTGGTATTTTTGCTTCCGTTTCAGGAAAAAATCAAACAGGGGCTTTTCATAGGTTTTTTCATCGGTTATATCGACAAAATCCACATTGTATTTTTTAAAGAGATTGGTCAGAGACTGTCGGTTTTCATTTGACAGTTCCCGGAATTTCTTTTTGGTTTCCCGGGAAGAAAAATTGCAGAAAAATTCTTCACCGGTTTCAAAATCTTTGAGTATGAACAACCCTTTTCCCGGAAGTGACAGTTCCCTGCGGTCGGCAATATGAATGGCGATCAGGTCATGTTTGCGGCTGGATATTTTCAGTGATTTGACAAAACCGCTGTCTAAGAAATCGGATATTAAAAACACAATACTACGCCGACGTAGTCCTCGGGCGATAAACTCCAGCGCGCAATTCATATCCGTCTTACGTTGGGTGGTTCGGTGGGCCAGCACTTCTGTGATAATACGCATAACATGCTTACGTCCTTTGCGCGGTGGAACAAAACGCTCACGACGATCGGAAAAGAGCAGCAGTCCAACCCGATCATTATTCTTAATCGCAGAAAACGCCAGCAGTTGTCCGCCATGCCATTTTTTTTCTTTGGTATTCACTTAGTTCACCTTCCCCGTCTGACTGTCTTTTTCTCTTTCAATTTAGGCACATCCAGCAGTTGCTCAGTATCGGCCTTTAG
>CAZOWT010000247.1:0-3537 GCA_964583345.1 uncultured Clostridia bacterium | reverse complement strand
AATCGCCGTTCAGGGGGTAAAAAAGATGGTCCCGGGTATCACGGTTTATAATGAATCCAAGGCCTGAAATTCTTCCGCCTCCGGTTCCGGGGATGTCGCCCTCGGATATCAATCCCCCGTTTTTAGTATCGGTTATTGTCCAGTCCTGGAAGTGGTACTGCCCCCCGACATAAAATCCGGAGGTAAATTTTTTTTCAATGCCCAGGAAGATTTCCCAGGAACTGCTGGTGAATTTTTCTTCGTCTTCAAACCGGGTATCATTGCCCACTCCGTAGAAAATTTCCGGGTAATTTTTATAATTTACCGATGATTTGATATGGGTGGATTCATTATTTAGATAGAGATCAGTGCGAATTTCGGCCTTTATCTGTTTATTCTGGGTGTAAATCAGCGTCGGTATTATGCGGGAGGGCCGGGAAGCCGGTTTTTTTCTGCCCGGGTGGAAAATATGGTTGAATTGGAAACCGGCGGCAATGCGGGTTTCCGGTGAATAATAGGCAATCGGATAAATGATATTGACCGCGCTTTTCCCCAGTTTGAGCGGAGCATGGTTTTCTTCTTTGTGGATTTCTTCGGAATAAACCGGGTGCAAGGCCAGCAAAATAAAAGAGATAACGGTCAACAAAAGTGTCTTCATCCATAATCCTTTGGGATTTTTTATCCGGGATAATAAAAATAACATTATATAAGAGTTTTTTGATTTTTCAAAATGAAAAAATAAAATCCCTTAATCCCGGTCCGGTCAGGAGTTCATGAATGAAGCGAATATTCCGGTGCGGTACCGGTTATTTGACAATCGATCAGAATTCCCATAATATTGTTGAGGATGAAAGCAGGTCGCTCATTTTTTTATTGCCGGAACCGGAACAGGCTTTATCCCGGCCAAGGGATGAAGTAAAAAAAGCAATTCATGAGTCAGGAATATGAGGTAAAGTTTCGGAGCTGCTTGCGGCTTGTCGTGCTGCTGATTTTTATTTTTGGCACCAGGCCTATAGCTGCCCTGAATCCGGACCGTTTGATTTCACAATATATCCGGAGAATTTTCACCACTGCCGACGGATTGGGCCAAAATACGGTGGTTTCCATTATCCAGACCCGCGATGGATACATGTGGTTCGGAACCCAGGAAGGCCTGGCTCGTTACAATGGTTATCGTTTTACCAATTTCAGGAGGAAATACACCCCGGGTTTTATCAGCGACTATATCAACGATCTTTATGAAGATCGCCGGGGATTCCTGTGGATCGCCACCCGGGGCGGACTCATCCGCAGTCAATCCAACCGTTTTTTTCCAATAACCCTGGATCAGGGATTGCCCAGTGATATCGTTTATACGCTTGCCGAAGGCCCTTCGGGACGGTTATGGATCGGCACTGACCGGGGGCTGTGCAGCTATTCAAATGGCAAGATCACAAACCAAAACTGGTCCCTTCACCTCCGGATCAATGCTCTGAAATGCTCCCCGGCAGGGACCCTGTGGATGGGGACAGACCATGGTTTATACAGACGGACAGGCCGGGACTGGATTCACCTGACCGATCCCCGGAGTATCGGTGATGCTTCGATATCTGCCATTGCAACAGAATCCGAAGGCGGATTGTGGGCCGGAACCAGCGATGGCAGTCTCTATCACCTTGATCAAATGGGCCACATCACATTCTCGTCTCCCCGAATCAGCGGAGACAATCAGATTACCTCCATGAAAAAAGACCGTGACGGAGCGGTCTGGATCACCACCGATGGCGGCGGATTGCTGAGGATTTTCAAAGGTAGAATCGAGACCATGACAACTGACGGAGGCCTTCCCAGCAATTTCATTGACCGGGTCTTTGAGGACCGGGAAGGGTCACTCTGGTTTGGTACCCATAAGGGAATTTTTTTGCTCCAGAATAGCCGGTTTATTGTCTGGACAAAAGTTGAGGGCCTTTCCTACGATTTTATTTCCGTGGTCAGGGAGGATGACCGGGGGAATCTACTGGTCGGTTCCTATGCCGGAGGCCTGGACCGGATCGATATCGGCCGGGATAAGTCTGTTTTTCATTACCATGATCTGCCGGCCCGGAAAATTTCCGCCCTGCTGCTTGACCGGGAGTCCAGGCTCTGGGTGGGAACCCGGGGGGAGGGGCTATGGCTAAAAGAGGGGCGGACATGGCGGCGGTTTACCCTGAATGACGGTTTGAGCAATGATACGGTCTGGGTTGTCTATCAGGACCAAAAAGGAAGCATTTGGATCGGAACCCGAAAAGGTTTGAACCGGTATGACGGGGGGCAGTTCGTAAAATATGGGGTAGAGGATGGGTTGGAAAATGATAACATTTATGCCATCGAATCCGATTTGGGGGGCGGGATTTGGATCGGGACCGCTGGCGGTGGGCTTCATCATCAGGTGGATGGTTCACGGCAAAAATTCATCCGGCAGCCCGGTTTGTCCGATGATGTTATCCTGGTCCTTCTTCAGGATGATGACGGGGTATTGTGGGCGGGTACTTCCTATGGTTTGAATCGGATTGACAACTCCGGTGTAACCGCGTATTCGGAAGAGGTTGGACTGGCTGACAATGTGGTTTTTTCGCTGTTGGATGATGGGCGCGGGTATCTCTGGATGAGTTCCAACCGGGGCATCTCCCGTGTTTCCAGAGATGAATTGGAACGTTTCCATAGGCGGGAATCCGCCGGAATTGTTTCCACCCAGTATGGTGTGGATGACGGAATGAAGAATGCGGAATGTAATGGCGGTTTCCAACCGGCGGCCTGGCGGACGTTGAAAAATTTGCTCTGTTTCCCTACGGTAGAGGGGCTGGTGCTGGTCGATCCGGCTCAGGTGGATGATCTCCATGATCCCCCACGGGTTCGTCTTGAAGATGTTGTTGTGAATAGAAAACCGGTTTTTCCTCAATCCGGGATGTCATTGAATCCCGGTGTGAATCGACTGGAATTTCATTATGCTGCACTCACCTATCGAAATCCCCGTAAAATTCATTTTCGTTTTCGTCTTGATGGGTATGACCGTGTTTGGGAGACTGTCAGCGGAAACCATGACCGCCTGGTTGTTTACCGGTACCTTCCCCCGGGCCGCTACCGATTCGATATTCAGGCCAGCCTTGACCGCGGCAGCTGGCCATCGGTTCCCCATTCATTCGAATTTCAGGTTCTGCCTTTTTTCTGGCAGACCGGCTGGTTCAAGTTGGTTGCCATCGTCGGATTTGCCCTCCTCTCGTTTCTGATCATCAGCGCAATCAGGAAATTTCTAGGCATTGTGGCCTTCTGGAAGCGAAAAACCCGCATCGGGAAATACCGTATTATCCGTCAATTGGGAAGCGGCGGAATGGGAACCGTTTACCTTGCCCAATCCATAAGTGGGATTCATAAACAGGTTGCCTTGAAAGTCCTTCGTGAGGAGTTTTCTGCCGATGAAATCCAGATCAGGCGGCTGGAACAGGAGGCCGAGCTTATCGACCAAATCGATCATCCAAACATTGTCAAAATCATAGAGCGGGGAAAACATGACCAGAACATTTATATTGCCATGGAGTACCT
>CAZOWT010000246.1:0-3635 GCA_964583345.1 uncultured Clostridia bacterium | reverse complement strand
AGGTACCGTTATCGGAATAGGTGGATTCAACCCAGGTTCCGGACATATAATTGTCATTGGCAATGGTTCCGGTGAAGGTAACATTATAGGGTCCGCATGGATAATACATGATAAACGTAACCTGGGTATCATTCACCGTATAAGTCCCGTTTCCCGTACAATCGGGATAGGTATCAGTTGCCGTGCCGCTGGCGGTTGATCCGCTGAATGTTATGGTAAAGGTAAAGTATCCCAGATTTAAAGTCCAGGTGCCCCGGATATCATATCCCTCATCAGCGGTTTTGCATCCGCTGAATGCCAATAAACCGGCAATAGTCAGGATAAGCCCAAAAGAAACAATCCATTTTTTCATCCAAACCTCCGATATATTATATTTAAAATTACTGACTCGGGAAACTGTCAAAAAACTATGCAAGGATTATATGAAGCGGGAATTCGGTTGTCAAGCGAAATTTGTTTCATTATCGTAATCCGATCTCAAGATTCAAGATTTGATATTTTGAGCCCAGGGTATCAAGAACTTTTTCACCCCGGGTTCGTTTAGTTATATTAAGCAATCAGGAGGTTCGGATGAAAAAATATCCGGCATTATTTTTTGTATTCTTACTGATTTCATTGCCGCTCAAATCCAAAGTGGTGGAACTTGAAGGCGTCATCAAACCGGACATGATTCTGGCGGGAAACAACAAATTATATGTCATGGAAAAAACCTCGATCTTTATCTATTCCCTCAAGGATTTCAAACTGATAAAAAAATTCGGCAGGGAAGGTGAGGGCCCCGGGGAATTCTTGGCCCGGCCATTCGGACCGCCCATGTCCATGTCATTTGTCAATGGGGAACTTGTGGTCAACAGCAACAACAAGTTATCCTATTTCGATGAAATGGGAAATTTCAAACGGGAAAGGAAAGCCCTGGCCAACCTGGTCTTATTTCAGTTGAAGGACCGGTTCGTGGCCGTGGGGCCCACTCCGGATCCGAACAGCAAATTCAGGATCAGTTATCGGCTTCTCTCCGATGATTTCAAAGAACTTAAAAATCTGTACCACACCGATATTTCCGTAAATCCGCAGGATGATGTCATCCTTCCCCTCAGCGCCATAGGCCACAACCCCTGTTACCGGGACATGGTGGTGATTTCCGCCAGCGACACCGATTTTGTCATCGATATTTTCGATACGGAAGGCAATAAAATCAGGAGAATCACCAAGGATTTTGAAAAGGTAAAAATCCCGGAAAAATTCAAACAGGATGTTCACAACTGGTTTAAAAACGAATCCATGTTCAAGGAATTTTATAAAAGCATTAAGGGTTTTATCAAATTCAAGGACTATTTCCCGGCCATCCGGGACATCCACCTGGCCGACGATACCATCCACGTGGTTACCCACAAAAGGAAAAACGGGCTCTGGGAATTTATTCTGCTGGATCTGAAAGGCAACGAAAAAAAGCGGATATATATCCCCCTGGACCGCTATATTCCCTTCACCTATTATCCCCTGCTTTATACCGAAAAAAACGGAACACTCTATTCTTTGACCGAAGATGAGGATCAGGAAACCTGGCGGCTCCAGGTCATAAAAATGTATTAATATTTAGGTTCTCTTCTTTAACAATTCCAGGGTGTGGTCGATCAAATCCAAGGTGCCTGTCCGGCCATGGCCCGGGATCACAACCCTGGCCTGAGGGAATTTTTTCCGGACAATTTCCAGGGTTTTCGGCCATTCTGCCAAATCGGCATCCCCGCTAAATCCCAGGAAATTCCATTCCGCGGCTTTCAGCAGACAGCCACCGAACAAAATTTTTTCATCGGGCAACCAGACTACTATATTATCGACCGTATGCCCGGGTCCGGGATAAAAACAGACCAGGGTTTTTTCATTTAATTTCAGGGTCAGTTCATCTTTGAAGCCATTTTCCGGGACCGGGAGATTTTTCTGCCTAGCAATCTCCCTGGTCAGGTCGTTGGCGTAAGATGGGATGCCGGACCGCTGGATTTCACCCAGCCCCCCCATGCAGTCGATGTGCCAGTGGGTAGCCACCGCACCCAGGATGCTGACCTTCTTTTTTTCAATAAGCCACCTGACCAGATCGGCTGTTTCCCGGTCTGTCCAGCCGGTATCGATGATAAAGGCCTTGTCCCGGTTGATATATACCAGGCCGTTGGCAGGAAAATGCTTGGTTTTACCCAGGTCATGATAGGAAATATGAATGAAAACAGATTCCGTCAAAGGCATGAGTTCAAGGTTATCACTGATTTTAATCCGACCCTGCTCGCCTGCCACAAAAGCATTCAAAGCCAGAAGAACCAGCATAACGGAAAAAGCAGATCTGAAATGACCCATTTTTATTCTCCCTTTTTATTCTCTTTTTTCTTTTTCACCTGAAATATTTACAGGTAAAATCTCCAGTTTTTACCGGATAAAAATTGTAATACAGGTGTTTTATTTTATTCAAGTTTATTGAAGCAAGTTTTATTATTTTCTAATAATTTATTTCCTGAATATTGACTTGAATACGAACAATGTCAGAGCCAGGGAAAATTCGATGACCCCGAAAATGGCCAGGGGCAGAATGCGGTTGGCGATGGCATACACCACCCAGAGTGACAGGCCGGTCATCAGGATAATCGACCATACCAGGGAAATATCCCTGGCGGATTTTGTTTTCCAGGTTTTTATCACCTGGGGAGTCAGGGCAACCGACACCAGAAAACCGGCAATATAACCGATGATTTCAATCTTATGCATTATATATGAGATATCCTTTTGTTTTTTCTCTCATCATAAGAACAATTATAGCACAGTCCGGAAGCATAGGCACCCCAAAGCTATCACAGTTAAATCCTCAGATTCAATTTATCTGCATGATGGCATGGATGCATGATTGGATGGCCAAATGAAACCGGTTCAAAGGTTATAAATCAGATTAAAGGACAATGGGTAAAGTTAATTTGACAACATTTTGAAATTACCCTATAAACAAATAGGCATGGAGGTGAATATGGACAACAGAGGCATCCAGGATTATTATGCGGATCGGTTCAGCCATTGTTACGGCTGCGGCAGGCTAAACAGGCAGGGACTTCAGCTGAAGACCACCTGGGAGGGAGACGAAACCGTCACCCGGTTTTCCCCGGAGGCCTTTCACACCGCCCTGCCCGGATTTGTTTACGGCGGGCTGCTGGCCTCCCTGATCGACTGCCACGGCACCGGGTCATCCGCCCTGGCCTATGTCCGATCCAACCGGATAACCCTGAAAGGATTCAATGCTCCCCGTTTTGTGACGGTTTCATTGAAAGTCGACTATAAAAGACCGACTCCGCTCGGCACCGAGCTGGTAATCCGAGGAAAAATAAAAGAAATCACGAAAAGAAAGGTCATTGTCGAAGCGGTTTTACTCGCCGGCAATAACATCTGTGTCAGCGGCGAAATCATTTCGGTCCTGGTCCCGGAAGATTTCGGATCAACACCGTCAGGAAGGGAATGAACATGAAAAACTTCCAAAAAATTTATGCCCTGGTTGTCGCCTGCCTGGTTCTGGAATTTATCTCCCCGGTTCCCCTGTTCTTAAGCTTCGGTTCCCTGTACATCCTGCTAAAAAAACCGGGGTGGTTTTTGGAATTCGTGAAGCAGCT
>CAZOWT010000245.1:0-3644 GCA_964583345.1 uncultured Clostridia bacterium | reverse complement strand
TACTTCTCCGGGTCTTGACCGCCTCGAAAAAATCCATATTCCCTCCTGATTAAAAGATGAAACCGAAGAAATCATAATCGGGTTTCCGCCCGATGTCAAGTCATTTGCCAGGGATTCAAACCTGTTTCCTCCCTTTTTTTTTACTTGATTAAAAAAAGAAAATACGATAATATAGTTGGAAAGGGAATTAATGATGACCCAGCTTGAGAGTGCAAAAAAAGGAATCATTACGCCGGAAATGACTCATGTCGCCCGGATGGAATCGATAACCGTTGAACGGTTATTGAGCCTGGTCGCCGAAGGCAAGGTGGTCATACCGGCCAATAAATATCATGCCAATTTGAACCCCATCGGTATCGGGAAATATTTAAAAACCAAAATCAATGCCAATATCGGAACTTCGGGTGATTTTGATAAACTCAAGGACGAGTTAAAAAAAATGGAAATGGTGATCCGCTATCAGGCCGATACAGTCATGGACCTGAGCACCGGCGGGAATATAAAGGCGATCAGAAGGGCCCTGTTGAAGAAAACAACCATACCCTTCGGCAATGTTCCCATTTATGAGATTTGCATAGATTTTGTAAAAAAAGGGAAAATATTTGTCGACCTGACCATCGAACATATGCTGGAATACATCAGGGCGCAGGCTGAAGACGGAGTCGATTTTATGACCATCCATGCCGGGTTGACCCGCCATGCCATTGACCTGATCATGAAACAAAAACGGAAAGCCGGTATCGTTTCACGCGGGGGGTCGCTTCTGACCGGCTGGATGCTTCACAACGACCAGGAAAATCCATTTTATTTCCATTTTGATAAACTTCTGGATATAGCCAGGGAATATGATGTAACCTTGTCTCTGGGCGATGGTTTGAGACCGGGATCCCTGGCTGATGGATCAGATTGGGGACAGATCGAAGAACTGTTAACCTTGGGAGAACTGGTTACACGGTCAAGAGAAGCCGGCGTTCAGGTCATGGTTGAGGGACCCGGACATCTGCCTATGGACCAGATAGAAATGAATGTTAAATTGCAGAAATCGGTCTGCCATGATGCACCCTTTTATGTTTTGGGACCGATTGTAACCGATATCGCGCCAGGTTATGACCATATTACCTCTGCAATCGGCGGTTCGATTGCCGGTGCGGCCGGAGCTGATTTTCTGTGTTATGTCACACCGAACGAGCATCTGGGCCTTCCCGATGAAGAGGATGTTAAAAATGGAATTATCGCTGCCAGAATTGCCGCCCATGTTTCGGACATTGCCAAGGGAATTTCCGGGATTATGGATCAGGACAACCAGATGGCGGAAGCCCGGAAGGAACTGGATTGGAAGAAGCAGGAAATGTGCTGTATAGATCCGGAGAAATTTCGAAAAATCAGGAAAGACCGGGGTTCGAATACGGATGCCTGCTCGATGTGCGGGGAGTTTTGCGTGTATAAAATTTTAGAGAATAGCATATAATGCTGGATATTTGGATTGAGTTTTTCGGGGTCAGGGGGAGTTATCCGGTGCCGGGAAAACGTGTGCTCAAATACGGTGGCAATACCTCTTCGATTCTGGTTTCCGGCGAAGAAAAGATTGTCATTCTTGATGCCGGTACCGGGATCATTAAAATCGGGAACAGCCTGAAAAAAAACGGTTTTAAAAGCGGGGATATCGATATTTTTTTAACCCATCTTCATCTGGACCATATCCAGGGTTTGCCTTTTTTTAATCCTTTTTTTAATCCAGAATTCCACATCAACCTCTATTGCCCGGAATACCCGGATATTTCGGTTGAAGATTTTATTTATTCACTTTTTAATAATCCTGTTTCTCCGATCAGCAACAACGGCATCAAAGCCAGATTAAGAATTATCACATTGCCTAGTCAGCCGGAGAAACAAATTGCCATTGGCAGTAATATGCTGGTTACCTATAAAAAGGAGGATTCCCACCCCCTGGCAGGTGTGTTTCTGTACAAACTGAAGGTAAACGGGCAACAACTGGTTTATGCCACCGATATCGAATCGCCGAAAGGATTATCGCCCGATGCAATTGATTTTATCAGTGGTTCCCGGATTTTAATCCATGATTCGCAATATTTTGATTTTGATTACGATAAAAAGAATGATTCGAAGATTGGTTTTGGGCACAGCACGGTTTCCATGGCCGTTCAAAATGCCAAAACATGCGGTGTCGAAAAATTATTTTTGTTTCATTATGACCCGGATTATTCGGATTCCGACCTGGAAAAAATGTTGAACGAAGCCAGGAAAGTATTTAAAAAAACATTTCTGGCGCAGGAATCCAAAAAATTCATGCTAAGGAGTTAAACATGTCTGGACATTCAAAATGGCATTCCATCAAGCATAAAAAAGCGGCAGCAGATGCCAAGAGGGGAAAAATATTTACCCGTTATATTAAAGAAATTAACATTGCAGCCAGGCTGGGCGGGGGTGATCCTGACATCAATGCCCGCCTGCGACATGCGATTGATGGAGCCAAGTCGGTCAACATGCCCGCCGACAATATAAAGAAAGCTATTCTCCGGGGCACCGGTGAACTTGATGGTGTCCATTACGAAGCGGTAACCTATGAGGGATATGGTCCGGGAGGGGTTGCCATCCTGGTCGAAGTCCTTACCGATAATAAAAACAGAACCGTTGCCGAGGTTCGGCATGTCTTCAGCAAATACAACGGTAACCTGGGTGAAAAGGGATGCGTGGGATGGATGTTTGTCAGAAAGGGTTTGATTGTGGTTCCCGTGAGTGCCATCGAAGAAGAGAAATTACTGGAAATTGTCCTGGAAATAGGGGCCGAAGATTTGAAGGTCGAGGGCGATACCTATGAAATTTTTACCTCGGTTGAAGACTTCGATGCGGTCATCGATGGTTTGAAAGAGCGAAAAATCGAAATCGAATCCGAGGAAATTACCATGATCCCGTCAACCTTTATCAGTCTCGAGGGCAAGCAGGCCGAACAGATGTTGCGGTTATTTGAGAAAATCGAAGAACTGGATGATGTCCAGAATGTCTGGGCGAATTTTGACATTTCTGAAGATGAAATCGATCAGTATCAGAGTGAGTAATGGTAGTGGCGGGATTTGATCCTGGATCAATCTGTTTTGGGATCGGAATTCTTACCCGGGATGCCGGAAAAATTCGTTATGTGCATTCCACCGAGATCAATCTGAAAGATAAAAGTTTCAATGACCGTATGGTTCATTTATGGCAGGAATTGGAACACATTTTCTCCCGCTATCCCATAATGGACGCGGCCATTGAGGAAGGTTTCCTGGGGAAAAATATCCGGTCCATGAATATACTGGCCATGGTCAGGGGAGTGGTGCTGGGATTTTTAATAAAACAAAAAATGAACCTGACATCTTATTCCCCGCGGCAGATAAAATTGGCCGTAACCGGAAACGGAAATGCCATGAAATCACAGGTGAATAAGAGCATGAAGATTCTTTTAAACCTGAAAAATAATGAGTTGGGAAGCGATGAGAGTGATGCACTTGCGGTTGCCTACTGCCACCTCATGCTGGTAAAATGATCGCCGGGATAAAAGGAAAAATATTTGATATTTCGCCCGGAAAAGTCTATATTGACACCGGGAATGGTTTTATCGTTTGTGTTTTGTATCCGATTTCAAG